>CAZTKF010000001.1:0-151162 GCA_964614205.1 uncultured Loktanella sp.
ACGACCGGTTCATCGCCTTGCACATGATATAGGACAGGATCGCACCGGAGGAGCCCACCAGCGCCCCCACCACGATCAGCAGATCATTGCCAAGCGAGAAACCGATCGCGGCAGCAGCCCAGCCCGAATAGCTGTTCAGCATCGACACAACGACCGGCATATCCGCGCCACCGATCCCCATGATCAGGTGATAACCAATAAACAGTCCGGCCAGCGTCAGCAGCACCAGCGCCCATGATCCGCTGCCACCCAGATAGGCAATGAGCAACACAATAGACAACGCCGCAGCGCCCGCGTTCAAAAGGTGACCACCGGGTAGTTTCTTGGCCGCAGTATCAACCTTGAAAGGCAGCTTGCTGGAGTTGCCGGCAAGTTTCGCATAGGCGATCACAGAGCCGGTGAAAGTCACAGCGCCAATCCAGATACCCAGCACCAATTCGACACGCAGGATGCCGATCTCGACGCTTGATTTCTTGGCGATCAGCTGACCGAATGCGCTGAGGCCTTCATAGACATCCTTTGGCAGCCCGACGGCGGTAATACCATCAGACCCGACTGCACCCATGACCTGCCCGTTGGCGTCGTAAAGCGCGGCAATATCGTTGATCATCAGATCAGCGTTAAAGCCGACAAAGACCGCAGCCAGACCCACAAGCGAGTGCATGATCGCGACAAGTTCCGGCATCTGGGTCATCTCGACCTTGGTTGCCAGTTGATACCCGACCATGCCACCAAGCCCGATAAGCACGACCGAGAGCAGGCCCAAACCGGACCCTGGCCCGACAAGCGTCGCAAAGACCGCCAGCGCCATGCCTACGATGCCATACCAGACAGCCCGCTTTGCGCTTTCCTGCCCTGAAAGACCACCCAGCGAGAGAATGAAAAGAATACCTGCGACAACGTAGGCCGCGATTGTGAATGCGTTATCCATTGCCCTGCCCCTTTAAGACTTTTGGAACATGGCGAGCATGCGCCGTGTCACGAGGAAGCCACCGAAAATATTGACGGCCGCCATGAAAATACCCAGCGCTGCAAGCAGCGTGATCAATGCGCTGGTCGAGCCGATCTGGATCAGCGCGCCCAAGATGATGATCGACGAAATCGCGTTCGTCACAGCCATTAGCGGTGTGTGCAGCGAGTGCGCGACATTCCAGATCACCTGGAAGCCGATAAAGACGGACAAGACGAAGACGATAAAGTGCTGCATGAAGCTGGCTGGCATACCGGGGATCAGGCCGATCCCGAGGATCAGCGCCGCACCGATGGCCAAAAGGCCCACTTGCGTCTTTGTTTCTTTCTGGAACGCCGCAACTTCCTGCGCGCGCTTTTCTTCCGCAGTCAGCTCTTTTGGTGCCTCTTTCTTTGGGGCAGCCGCAATCGCAGCGACCTTCGGCGGCGGCGGCGGGAACGTGATTTCGCCGTGATGCGTCACCGTTGCACCGCGGATCACGTCATCTTCCATATTGTGGTTGGGCGTGCCGTCTTTTTCGGGTGTCAAATCCGTCATCATGTGGCGGATGTTGGTGGCATAGAGCGTCGAAGACTGCGCGGCCATCCGGCTGGGGAAATCCGTGTAGCCAATGATCGTCACACCGTTGTCGGTCACGATCTTTTCGTCCTTGACCGTCAGCTTGCAGTTACCGCCCCTTTCGGCGGCAAGGTCAACGATCACTGAACCCGGTTTCATGCTTTCGACCATGTCCTTGGTCCAAAGCTCTGGCGCGTCACGGCCCGGGATCAGCGCAGTGGTGATCACGATGTCCATATCCGGGGCGATTTCGCGGAACTTGGCCAGTTGCGCGGCGGCGAATTCAGGGCTGGAGACAGCGGCATACCCCCCTGTTGCCGACCCGTCCTGCTGCTCTTCCTCGAAATCAAGGAAGACAAATTCGGCACCCATCGATTCGACCTGTTCGGCGACTTCGGGGCGCACGTCAAAAGCGTAGGTGATCGCACCCAGCGAGGTTGCCGTTCCGATCGCGGCAAGACCGGCCACACCGGCACCAACGACCAGAACTTTCGCAGGCGGCACCTTACCTGCGGCGGTCACCTGACCGGTAAAGAAGCGGCCAAAGTTGTTGCCCGCCTCGATCACGGCACGATAGCCTGCGATATTGGCCATGGACGACAGCGCGTCCATCTTCTGCGCACGGCTGATGCGCGGCACCATGTCCATCGCAATGACGGTCGCGCCCTTTTTGTTGGCGGCCTCCAGCAAATCCTTGTTCTGCGCAGGGTAGAAGAACGAAATAAGGGTCTGGCCTTCGCGCAGGCGCTTGGTTTCCGCGTCTGACGGCGGTCGCACCTTGGCAACGATATCGGCAGCTTTGTAGAGGGCCGCAGCAGTCTTGACGACCTCGACACCTGCTTCTGCATAGGCCTCGTCCGAGAATCCGGCACCCGCACCCGCGCCTGTCTCGATCACGCAGTCATAGCCCAGCTTTTGCAGGTCTTTGGCTGACGCGGGCGTCATTGCGACCCGGTCTTCGCCTTCAAATATCTCTTTTGGTGTGCCGATCTTCACGGACCATCCCCCATATCTGTATTCGCCGTGAAGATGGACTATAGCGCGAAAGAATATTTCGCAAGAGATGGAACGCGAAGACACATCATGTCATGCGCTAACAGTTACACCCAACGGCGCGTCTTTTGGCAATAGCGGGCAAACTCGGCGCGGAACTTGACCCGCAGGCGGTTTTCTTCGGGGATGATGAACCGCTCGGTGATCGTGAACATGAAAAGCGGGACCAGTAGCAAAGCGACCGGCGCCTCCCAGCGCAGGGCAAGTCCGGCCAGAACAAGCGTATCCCCTAGATAGATCGGGTTGCGGCTGCGCTTGAAGATGCCGGTTGTGACAAGCTGATCGGCCTCCATATGCGGAATAATCGTTGTCCGCCGACGCCGCATTTCTGCAAAGGCCAGCAGCATCAAGACAATCCCGCCACCGACCAACAGCCCGCCCAGCAGGTCCGTGACAGGCCCGCCGATCGCCCACGACATCGGTTGCAGTTCAGCAATCCACCAAGTGGCGATAAGGGCCAGCAACAGCCAGACAGGTGGGAGATCAATCCATTTCATAACGCTGTTTTGCCGGAGCGTTTTGCCCTTGTCCATGCCCTGCTTCCGGCTAGGGTCTGTCGCAACGGAGGAAAGATCATGGAACACGCAGGCAAACATGCACTTGTGAGCGGCGGAGGCACCGGCATTGGCGCGGGGATCGCACTGGCTTTGGCCGATGCGGGGGCCGAGGTGACGATTACAGGGCGCAGATTGGACAAACTCCAAGACGTGGCGGCAGGGTCCGCACGCTTGCATCCTTTGGTGATGGACGTGGATGATGAAACATCGGTGCGCGACGGTATTGCCAAGGCCGCCGCCGCGCGCGGACCCATCCAGATCTGTGTTGCCAACGCAGGCATTGCCGAGGGTGGCCCTTTTGCAAAGACGACGCTTGCGCAATGGCGCAAGACCATGTCCACCAATCTTGACGGTGTATTCCTGACGTTTCAGGCCGCCCTGGCAACGCTGGAGGATGCCACCCCTGCCCGCATGATCGTCGTCAGTTCCATCGCCGGTGTGCGCGGGCTGAAGAATGCAATCCCCTACACCGTGACCAAACACGGGGTGATCGGGCTGATCCGCGGACTATCTGAGGAATACATGCGCCGCCCCATCACCTTTAACGCGCTCTGCCCCGGTTATGTGGACACCGACATTGTGCGCAACCAGCTTCCCGGGTTGATGAAGCGGTTTGGCGTCAATGAACAAGGGGCAATCGACATGATTGCCAAAGGCAACCGGCATCGCAAGCTGCTTGAGGTAGACGAAACGACCGCGGCTGCGATGTGGCTATGCTCGGACGGTGCGCGCAGTGTGAACGGGCAAACGATTGAAATATCAGGGGGACAGGTCTGATGACTGATTTTGCCGCAACAAAGGCGATGTTCCATTTACCTGCGGGCATGATCTATCTTGACGGCAACTCGCTGGGACCGCTGCCCAAAGCGACTGCCGCCCGTGTTGAACGCGCCATCACGGCCGAATGGGGCGAACAGGTGATCACAGGGTGGAACCGGTCCGGCTGGATGGCGCAGCCCACCGCCTTGGGCGACCGGATCGGGCGGTTGATCGGGGCCGAACCGGGATATGTGGTGCTGGGCGATACCTTGTCGATCAAGGTCTATCAGGCGCTGGCAGCCGCGATTGATCTGGTGCCCGAGCGCAAAGTGATCCTGACCGACAAGGGCAATTTTCCATCGGATATCTACATGGCCGAAGGGCTGATCCGATCGTTGGGACGCGGGCATGAACTTCGCGTTGTGGACCCCCAGGATGTGGAAAACCACATCAATGACGAACTGGCGGTGCTGATGCTGACGCAGGTGGACTACCGGACCGGACGCCTGCACGACATGAAAGCGCTGACCGCCAAGGCGCATGCAGCAGGCGCCGTCACCTGTTGGGATCTGGCGCATACCGCAGGCGCGATGGCGGTCGATCTGCAAGGCTGCAACGCGGATTTCGCAACCGGCTGCACTTACAAATACCTCAATGCCGGACCGGGCGCGCCGGCGTTCATCTATGTCGCGCCCAGACATATCGACCGCTGCCAGCCAGCGCTGTCGGGATGGCTGGGCCACGAGGCGCCCTTTGCCTTCGATCTTGATTATCGTCCCGGCACGGGGATTGAACGGATGCGCGTAGGCACGCCACCTGTGTTGCAAATGGCGGCACTCGATGCCTCGCTCGATATCTGGGATCAGGTGGATATGGCAGACCTGCGGGCTGCATCGGTCGCGCTGACCGAGCAGTTCATCGCCGGCGTCGAGGCGCGCTGCCCGATGCTGGCCCTTGCCAGCCCGCGCAACCCCGATCAGCGCGGCAGTCAGGTTTCCTTTGCTTTTGCGCACGGCTATGCCGCGATGCAGGCCTGCATTGCGCGCAATGTCGTCGGAGACTTCCGCGCGCCCGATATCATGCGTTTCGGCTTCTGCCCTCTGTTTATCGATGCCGGCGATGTGGATGCCGCCGTGGATGTGATCGCCGATGTGATGGGCAACGCGCTTTGGGATGATCCTGCATACAAACGGGTCGCGCGGGTGACCTGAAGCCTAGGCAATAAAGGTTGTGTCTTGCGGCGACGGCGGATTGCCGCCGCCGTGGACAACCACATTCAGCGCCGCGCCCAACAGGATCAAATAGGCGCTGACATAGAGCCACAAGAGCAGGCCGACGACGGCACCGATCGAGCCGTAAACCTCGTTGTAGCTCCCGAAATTGGTGAGGTAGAACGACAGGCCCGCCGAGGCCGCGACCCACAGGATCACAACGACGAATGCCCCGACGGTGATCCAGCGACCGCGCCCCCCGATTCTGGCGGGACCAAAGCGGTAAAGCAGGCTCAGGCCCATCATCAGGACACCAAGGGCGATCAGCCAGCGAATGCCTTCCAGCAGCCACGCGGTGGAGTTCGCAACGGGGATGAAGGCCAGAATGATCGGAACGATGACGACGACAGTCAGGGCCACAATCGCAAGACTGACCAGAGCAAACGTCAGCATGAGCGCCACCAGCATCTGCAAGAACCCGTTGCGCATGCGCTCTCCTGCGATTGCGTTAAGCCCACCGATCAGGGCGGAAACGCCTGCCCTGCAAGACCACAGCGCCAGTGCAATCGACAGGCCAGTTGCCCATCCCAAAGCATCAGACGGTGCCGCCACCAACCGAAACACTTGCGAGGCGATCAGGTTATAGGCATCGGGCGGGATAATATCTTCCATCAGGGCCAGTTGTTCCGCGATCACGAGCGGATCTGCGATCAGTCCGAAAATCGCGATCACGGCAGCAATGCCCGGAAAAATCCCGAACATGCCAAAAAACGCCACGCCCGCAGCAATGAGGCCAAGGTGCTTTTCTCCGGCGATGCTCCACACCGCAACCAAGACCCGCCATATCCGTTTTGCTGATGCCATTCCTTCGGCTGCCCGCCAATTTCCGCCGTCTGCGCATCAACTTAGGGCAAACCGACAGCAACCGCCACTTTTCTTGGCACACCGCATGGGCCAGCGTCGGCATTCGGCGGCCGTGGCTCAAAAAACTGTCGCACCTCAGGCCAAGACGCGCTAGGATTTGACAAAACAGGGGAGAACCCTGAAACCAGAGGCAAATGCAGTGAACACCCTGACCACTCATACCAACACGCTCGCCGAGCGGGTGTTGGACCAAGACAGTGACCGTTATCTGGTGGCCATCACCGGCGCACCGGGCTGTGGCAAATCCACGCTTTCGAGTGAACTGGCCCGCCGCCTGAACGCGCAGGGGCGCAAATCCATTGTTGTGCCGATGGACGGGTTCCATCTTGATAACAGCATCCTCGAGGCACGCGGCCTGCGCCCGCGCAAAGGTGCGCCCGAGACATTTGATGCACCGGGTTTCCTGCGCCTTGTGCGTGCACTGAAGACGGGGGACGAGGTATTTGCGCCCTCATTCGACCGGACCCGTGACCTTGCGATTGCAGGGTCCGTTGCGGTGCCGGCCGCGGCAAAGGTGGTGATCGTCGAAGGCAACTATTTGATGTTCGACGAAGCACCTTGGTCAGAGCTTGCGGAACTGTGGGACCTTTCGGTGCGGGTAAACGTCCCTATGCCCGAGCTACGTGCGCGCCTTATCCACCGCTGGCTGAGCCTCAATTATTCGTCCGCCGTGGCGACGCGCCGTGCCGAAGGCAATGACATTCCCAATGCCCAGCGCGTGATTGACCACGCCTTGCCCTGCGACATTGATCTGAACGGGGAACCTGCGGCAAAAGCCTAGCCTGAGACGAAAACCAGGGTGATCGCGGGGAACATCAGAAGGATGAAGACCCGCACCACATCGGAGCCGACAAAGAACAAGACCGATTTATAGGTCGCCGTCATCGGTGTCTCTTTGTCCATGTTGTTGATGATGAACAGGTTCATGCCCACAGGCGGGGTAATCAGCCCCACCTCGACCACGATCAGCACCATGATACCGAACCAGATCGCCAGTTCTTCCGTGGTCAGGCCGAAATCAAGACCCACGATGACCGGCCAGAAGATCGGCACTGTCAGCAGGATCATCGACAGGCTGTCCATCAGGCAGCCAAGTATCAGGTAGAACACGAGGATCAACGCCATCACCATCCACGGGCTGAACCCTTGTCCGGCGACCCAAGCCGACAGTTCCTGCGGCACTTGGGTCAGCGCCAGAAAGCCGTTGTAGAACCCCGCACCCAGCACGATGAAAAAAATCATGCCGGTGCCGGTTGCGGTTTCGGTGATGCTCTGGCGAAAGACCTGCCAGTTCAGCGACCCAGAGAAGAGCGCGATCAGACCTGTCCCCATCGCCCCGACTGCGGCCCCTTCGGTGGGGGTGAACCAGCCCCGATAGATACCGCCCACGACCAGCCCGAAAACAATCAGCACAGGCCAGACCGCGCCCAGCGCCCTGAACCGTTCGGCATAGGCGATCCGGTCCCGCGTTCCCGCCTCTTCGGGATAGATCCGGACATAAATTGCGATGGTCAGCATATAGCCTAGTGCCGCCAGAATGCCGGGGATGAAAGCAGCGGCAAACAGCTTTGCGATGTTCTGTTCGGTCAGGATCGCATAGATCACAAGGATCACCGAAGGCGGGATCAGTATCCCCAATGTACCACCTGCCGCCAGTGTCGCAGTCGAGAACCCGCCGGAATAGCCGTATTTGCGCAACTCCGGCAAGGCGACCTTGCTCATGGTGGCGGCGGTGGCCAGCGATGAACCGCAGATGGCCCCGAACCCCGCGCAGGCCCCGACCGAAGCCATGGCCATACCGCCTTTGCGATGGCCCAGCCACGCCTCTGCCGCTTTGAAGAGTGCCCGCGACATGCCGGAACAGGTCGCAAACTGCCCCATGAGCAAGAACATCGGAATGATCGACAGGTTGTAGTTCGAAAAGGTGGAATAGACCTCGGATTTCAGGCGCGCCATGAAAACGGTGGTTCCATCTGTCGCAAGCCACAGCCCGCCAATTCCGCAGACCAGCATCGCAAGCCCGATGGGCGCGCGCAGAAAGATCAGCAATAGCAGGAAGGGAAACGACAGATAGCCCAGCGTCAGGTCGGTCATCGCGAACGCTGACCCGTCAGACGCATTGCAGCGCAATAGAGGCTGACGATACAGGCCGAAATCGCCGCGATCAGGCTTGCGGCATAGGCCCACCAGATCGGAAACTGGATGAGATAGGTTGTCTCGCCATAGCGCATCTTGTCCTGCATTCCGACGAAAAGTCGCCATGTGATCAGCAGGATGACGACAGCCATGACAACACTCCAGAAGGTTCCAAGCGCGCGGTTGACCCCCTGCCCCATACCGCTGGTAAACACATCCACCTTGGCATGGGTGCCGGTCAGTTGCGTGAGCGGCAGGAATGAGAAGATCGCAAAGGCAACGCCCGCCTCGACCAGTTCGAAATCGCCCAGAATTGGCCCGACGCCCAGCGCGATGAGCCAGTCACCCAACCCGCGCAGCGCACCGGAATGCGCCAGATCGCCTAATTCGCGCCCTGTGACGCTGACACAGACCATCGCTACCAAAAGACACAGCACCACCCCACCGAGCAGTGCCATGAATTGCGCGAGCTTCTCTATGGCAACATGCAGCACGTTCAGGACCCTAGTTTTCCCTGCTGTGTTTTGCGATCAGGGCCGTTGCCGCTTCATAAAGACCGGTGCCATCTATACCCGCGGCGTTCGCTTCGGCGATCCAGTTCCGAACCGTCGTCTGGCTGGCGGCGCGCCACGTAGCGGCCTGCGCGTCAGACAACGTGATGATCGTATTGCCACGTGCCACGGCAAGGGCCCGCCCCGGCGCATCATAGTCTTGTTGGGTGCGCCCGGCGAAGGCCGAAAATTCGACACCGGAATTCGCGTCGATCACTGCCTGCAGATCTGCCGGCAATGCATCGTAGGTGTCTTTGTTCATCGCAAAAATGAAGGCCAGCGTATAGAGCGCATCACCGGGGAACTCTGTGTGGTAGCTGACCAGCTCTTCCACTTTCAGTGAGGGAACCACCTCCCACGGGATGACAGCCCCGTCGATGACCCCGCGTGAAAGGGATTCCGGCACCGCCGGCACCGGCATCCCGACCGAGGTGGCGCCAAGCTCGGTAAACATGGTCGTGGTCGTCCGCGAAGGGGCGCGCAGCTTGAGGCCGCGCAGGTCTGCCACATCCGTCACAGGACGGTTGCTGTGGATCACGCCGGGGCCGTGCACCCAGAGCCCCAAGGGTTTGAAATCGGCAAAGTCGGTATCCATCATGCGCGCCTCGGCCAGTTCCCAGAACGCGCGCGACGTGGCTTCGGCGTCGGACGACATGAAGGGCAGCTCGAACACTTCAAGCTGCGGGAAACGGCCCGGCGTATAGCCCGCGACGGTCCAGACGATATCGGCTACGCCGTCAATGACCTGATCAATCAACTGGGGCGGCGTGCCACCAAGCTGCATAGAGGGAAAGCGGTCGATCTTGATACGACCATTGCTGTCCGCCTCGACATTGTCGGCCCAGACATCCAGAATATGCGCGGGCACATTGGCCTGGGCCGGCAAGAACTGATGGAGGCGCAATGTCACCTCTTGGGCGGCTGCGGCAGTCGTCAAGCAAGCAGCGGCAACAGCCCCTAGCAGAGTGCGGCGGGTGAGTGTCATGGTGATCCTCCATCAGGGATGAGATTTGGCAGCAGTGTCGCAATCCGGCGGCATCGCGCAAGGCGCATTCAATCAGATGATTTTCGTCTCGACTGGGGCGAAATCGCCAATTGTACCCCTTAATACGTCACCGCGGACGACCGGCCCCACACCTGCGGGTGTGCCTGTCATGATCAGATCACCGGCGTGCAGCGTGTAGAGCGATGACAGATCGGCAATGATTTCGGGTATCGTCCAGACCATATCGGCAAGTTTGGCCAGCTGGCGTGTGACACCATTGACATCAAGCCTGATCGTCAGTTCACCCAGATCGGCGTTATCGGTCTTCGGCGTCAGTGGCGCAATGATCGCGGCATTGTCGAAATCCTTGCCGGTGTCCCACGGGCGGCGCTTTTCCTTTGCCGCCGCCTGCAGGTCGCGTCGGGTCATATCCAGCCCGCAGCCAAAACCAAAGACCATATCCATCGCGTCCGCTTCGGGGATATCCCTTGCCGTGCCCCCGATTGCGACGACAAGCTCCATCTCGTGATGCAGGTCCGCGGTGCGCGGCGGGTATGGCATGTCATGGCCGGACAACAGCACGGCATGGGCGGACTTGGTGAAATAGAACGGCGCTTCGCGATCAACCTCGTGGCCCATCTCGGCGGCGTGATCGGCGTAGTTCCGGCCCACGCAGAAGATGCGGCCTACGGGAAATCCGCCCCCCCCCTGCACTGGGATCACAGGTGTCGGGCGGGCTGGGAAAATGGTCTCGGTCATGGCACTCTCTGCGCGTTACATTGAAGCGGGCGGGGGCATAGCATATCTAGGTCCAACGCGATAACCTCGCGATAGCCTTGGAGCAAGTCCCCTTGACCGGCAGGAGCCCCGACCCGCGTGACGATGCACACAACGCCCCTTGATGATCTGGTCGCCTGTCCGCAGTGCGACACGTTGCATATTGCAGCCGCATTGCCGGAGAATGCCCGCGCCCACTGCCAACGCTGCGGGATCGTCCTGATGACCTCGCAGCCTGCGGCAATTGCACAAGTCCTGAGCCTTGCCCTGACCGCCTTTATCATGATGATCGCCGCAGTAGGCTTTCCCTTCCTGACGCTGGATGCCGGTGGGCTCCAGAATGCCACATCTGTGATTGATGCCGTCCTGGCCTTTAACGACGGATACGCGTTTCCGTTGGCCGTTGCTGTCGCATTCTTCATCGTGATCATCCCGCTGATGCGCCTGAGCGCGTTGATTTATGCACTTGGGCCGCTGGTGCGCGAACAAAAGCCGCGTCAGGGTGCGCGCAAGGCGTTTGCCCTTGCAGAACACTTGCGCCCGTGGAGCATGGCTGAAATCTTTATCGTTGGCGTGACGGTTGCGCTGATCAAGGTTGCGGGCCTTGCCGCCGTCACCATTGGCCCCGCATTCTGGGCTTTCGCCGGAGTCGTCGTCATCACAATCCTTAAAGATCAACTGATTTGCAGGTATTCGATTTGGGAAGCATTGGACAAAGCGACGGATTGATCACCGCCCGCGAAGCAGGTTTGGTGGCCTGCCGTCAGTGCGGGCAGGTGCATCCTTTGCGTGCGCAAATCTGCAAGCGCTGTGACGGGCGCCTGCAAAGCCGAGATACCGAGAGCCTGCAAAGGGTCTGGGCGTGGCTGATTGCTGGCATGATCGCCTATATCCCCGCCAACGTCTATCCGATGCTGCTCACTTCGACCTTGGTCGAGCGTTCGGAGAGCACAATCATGGGTGGTGTGGTCGAACTCTTCGAGCATGGATCGTGGGGCATTGCGACCATCGTCTTTGTGGCCTCTGTGATGATCCCGGTTGGTAAATTTATTGCGATCATGTATCTGGCCATCAGTGTGCAACGCCACTCTGCCTCCAACAGGCACGAACGGCACAAGGCCTATGAGGTGGTCGAGTTCATCGGGCGCTGGTCGATGATTGATGTCTTTGTCGTTGCAATCCTGTCTGCGCTGGTGCAACTCGATACTATTGCCACAATCAACCCCGGTATCGCGGCTGTCAGTTTTGCTTTATCGGTGATATTTACAATGCTTTCGGCGCAGGCCTTTGACTCCCGCCTGATTTGGGACGCAGACAGGACGCAGCAATGAATACTCCAGATGATACCGGCCCAGCGCACTTTGATGTCAGGCCCGTCAAGCGACCGGTCTGGCAGCGTCTGTCATTGGTCTGGCTGGTCCCTTTGGTTGCATTGGTGATTTCGCTTTGGGCTGCCTGGCAAAGCTATAGCGACCGCGGGACATTGATCACGATCAGTTTCGAGAACGCAGCAGGAATCACCGCGGGTGAAACCACCATCAAGTACCGCGACGTCACCGTGGGCGAAGTCGAGGACGTGGAGTTCTCTGAAGGGCTGACCGATGTTCTGGTCCATGCGCGCATCGACAAGACTGTTGCCCCTTTCCTTGATGACGATGCCGAATTCTGGGTCGTGCGCCCCGATGTTTCGGTACGCGGGATCACCGGACTGGAAACTGTGCTGTCAGGCGTCTTTATCGAAGGCAATTGGGACACGCAGGCAGATGTCGCCCAAACCCAGTTCACCGGGCTGGAGCAACCGAACCTGACCCGCGCGAGCCAGCGCGGTACCCGTGTGGTCTTGCGGGCGGATGACGGCGGCAGCATCGCAGCGGGCGCACCGATCCTGCACAAGGGAATCGAGGTCGGCTATCTTGAAAAGCCGGAGCTTTCGTTCAATGGCAGTCAGGTCGTGGTCAACGCCTTTATCGAAAGCCCATATGACAGGCGCATCACCAGCAGCACGCGGTTTTGGGACACATCTGGTTTCAGCGTGTCTTTCGGGACAGGAGGTGTTTCACTGGACGTCAATTCGCTGGCATCTTTGATCGAAGGCGGCATTGCCTTTGACACAGTTGTCTCGGGCGGTCAGCCCGTTGACGAAGGGCACCGATTTGACATTTTCCCAAGCGAACAAGCGGCGCGCGACAGCCTGTTTACCGACCCCAACGCCGAAGTGCTGGAAGTGGCGGTGTTGTTCGAACAATCGGTCAGCGGTTTGTCAGAAGGCTCCGAGGTCCGTTTTCAGGGCATCCGGATCGGGGAGGTCAGCAACCTCAATGCAATCGTGGTGGGCGATGCATCAAATGCGCAGGTCCGTTTGCAGGCCGTTCTGGCGATTGAGCCGTCCCGCCTCGGGATGGGGGCAAATGCCACCGCCGATGATGCGCTTGCGCTGCTCTCGGATTTTGTGACCCGTGGTCTGCGCGCGCGGATGGTGACCGGCAACATTCTGGCCGGCACGCTTTTTGTGGAACTGGTCGAGGTTGACGATGCACTGCCTGCGATCATGAACCTGACCTCGGGCGATTATCCCGTGATCCCGACAACCGCCTCGGAAATATCTGATGTCGCAGCGACCGCCGAGGGTCTTTTGGCCCGTATCAACGCACTGCCCGTCGAAGAATTGATGGATGGCGCAATCGATCTGATGGACAGTATCGAGCGTCTGGCGAATGACGAATATACCCGCGCGACGCCCGCAGCACTTGTGGCGCTTTTGGACGAGTCGCGCGCGTTGATCAATTCGGACGATATTCAGGCGATCCCGGGTGATCTGCGCAACGTGATTGGCGATCTGGATAGTCTGGTCGCAGAGGCCGCCGAACTCGATCTGGTCACCGATATCGATGCCGCGGTCGCGATTGCGGCGCAAGTCGCCACAAACATCGAAGCTGCCACCCAGAATCTGCCACAGATCACCGCAGATATCGAAGCGCTCACAACGCGGGCCAACGAATTGGAGCTTGAGGCGCTTGTTGCCTCGGCAACTGCGTCACTGAATGCCATCGACGGGTTTCTCGGCACCGAAGATGCCGTAGCTTTCCCGGCCGAAGCCAATGCGGCCCTTGCCACAATGCGTGCCTTGCTGGACGAGGTCCGTGAAGGCGGGGCCGTGGCCAATGTGAACGCGGCCCTTGCATCTGCCAATGAGGCGGCACAAGCGGTAGAAGATGCTGTCAGCACCCTGCCCGCACTGGCCGCCCGCGCCAGTGAACTGGTCGATCAAACCGAGGCTGTTGTGAACAGCTACAGTGAGCGCTCTCGCTTTAGCAACGAAACGCTGGCCACCTTGCGCGACATTCAGGAAGCCTCTGATGCGATCTCTTCTCTGGCGCGGGCGATTGAACGAAACCCGAATTCTTTGCTGATTGGACGGTAACTCATGCTTTCACGTCTCATGGTTCTTGCAGTTGCGACGCTCGCTGCCTGTTCACCCCTTGCCGAGCGGGTAGCGCTGAGCCCCGCGCAATCGTCGCTTGAATTGCGTCCGCGCGTGCAAAGCGCGATGGTGCGTACGGTATCCCTACCCACCTACGCGGCGTCCGAAGAGATAGCCGTGGAAACCGCGGATGGCCGCATCACCATCCGCGAAGATGTGCTTTGGGCCGACGAACCCGAACGCGCGGTCACTTTGATCCTGACGCGCACACTCGGCGAGATTCTGAACACCGATGTCGGCCCCGACCCGTGGCCCTTTGTCGGATTGCCGGATGTATCGGTCGATATCCGTGTCGAGCGGATGCTGGGCAGCTTCGATGGCACCTTCGCGCTAAATGGCCAGTTCTTTGTCGCAAGTGAGGCCGCGCCTTTTCCTGACAGCGCCCACAGCTTTGCAATCACAGAACCGATGGCGGATGCATCTGTGGCCAGCATCGCGGCGGCACAATCTGCGGCACTGCTGAAACTGGCTGAACAGATCGCCGCAACTTTAGGGCGCTAGCGTCACCCACGCGCCGTCACGCTTTGACGAACGGACACAAGCCGAAACGAACTGCATGCCTTTCAAACCGTCCTCGATCGTCGGGTAAAGCACATCTGCGGGCACATCATGGCCCTTGCGGTGCGCCGTGATTGCATCGGCCGCCTCGCGATAGATCGTGGCGAACCCTTCCAGATAGCCTTCTGGGTGGCCGGCAGGCACGCGCGTGACACGGGCCGCCGCTTCGCCCGTTCCCGCACCGCCGCGCGTGAGCAACTGCTTGGGCTGGCCAAAGGGGGCGAACCAAAGCTGGTTGGGGTTCTCTTGCATCCATTCAATGCCCCCGTTTTCGCCATAGACACGCAACCGCAGCCCGTTTTCGTGACCTGGCGCCACCTGACTGCACCACAGCATGCCCCGCGCACCCCCCGCAAAGCGCATCATAACATGTGCGTTGTCGTCAAGCTGCCGTCCGCTGACGAAGGCCTGCAAATCCGCGCAAAGCGCTTCCAGCTCCAGTCCTGTAACGAAGGACGCCAGATTGAAGGCATGGGTTCCGATATCGCCCGTCGCCCCACCCAGACCCGAGCGTGCAGGATCCGTACGCCACGCCGACTGCTTGCTCTGGGTCGCTTGCGTCAGCCAGTCCTGCGCATATTCAACCTGCACAACACGGATTTTTCCCAGCGCGCCATCGGCCACCATCTGCCGTGCCTGCCGGATCAGTGGATAGCCGGTGTAGTTATGCGTCAGCACAAACAGCGCGTCACTCGCGCGCGCGGCCTTTACCAGCTTGCGGGCATCCGACATCGTCGATGTCAGAGGCTTGTCACAAATTACGTGAATCCCGCGTTTCAGGAATTCACGCGCGGCGGCGTAATGCACATGATTGGGCGTGACGATCGCGACTGCCTCGATCCCCTCTTTCAGGCGCGCTTCGCGGATCGCCATCGCCTTGAAATCATCGTAGGTCCGTGCCGGGTCAAGGCCCAGCGCCACACCGGATGCCCGCGCCTTTGCCGGCGTCGCCGACAGCGCACCGGCCACCAGCTGAAAACGCCCGTCAAGCCGCGCTGCAATCCGGTGCACACCGCCGATGAAGGCATCGTTGCCTCCACCGACCATGCCAAGACGGATCGGCCTGTCAAAAATCATGTCTGTCATGACCGACAGATTGCACCTCCTACTGGGAAGGTGCAATCGCGTTGAAGGTAAAGAGCGTCTCACCCCCAATTTCGTAGCCGTTGATCAGGTCGCGCGCCTGCGCCGATGTGAGCCAGTCTTCCAAGGTCAACGCCAGATCATTCTTCACGTGCGGATGACGTTCAGGGTTCACGGGAATAAAGGCATACTGATTGAACAACACCGTATCGCCTGCAAACAAAAGCGCAAGACCGGCCTTATTGCCGAAGTTGAGCCAACTGGCGCGGTCCGCTAGGATATAGGCGTTCATGCCAGCGGCGGTATTCAGGGCTGCCCCCATTCCCGCCCCGACCGGCCGGTACCAAGCGCCATCCGGCGTGATGCCCGCTTCAGCCCACAGGGCAAGCTCTTTCTTGTGGGTCCCACTGTCATCGCCGCGGCTGACAAATGGGGCTTCAGCACCCGCGATAGCGGAAAGAGCTGCGGTTGCCGTGTCGCGCTCTGCAATTCCGGCGGCATCATCCTGCGGGCCGATGAAGACGAAATCGTTGTACATGATTTCACGCCGATGTGTGCCATAGCCAGCACCCACAAAAGCCTCTTCCGCGGCACGGGAATGGACAAGGATTGCATCCACATCCCCTGCCTCGCCCAGACGCAGCGCCTGCCCCGTGCCAACGACAAGCAATTCGACGGTGATGCCAGTGTCTTCTTCAATCGCAGGCAACAGGACATCGGACAGACCCGAATTATGAAATGAAGTGGTGACGGCCATACGCAATGTATCGGCAGCGGCGGACGTCCCGATCAGCATCAGGATAAAAACAAAAAAGCGGATCATTCTACAATATCTCCTTGCAGCAGGGCTGTTGCCTGCCGTGTTTGTGGACCCGCAAAGAACGCCTCTGCGGGCCGGTTTTCAATGATTTTGCCGTGCATGAGAAACACGACGTGGTCAGCAAGGCGCTTGGCCTGCCCGATGTCATGGGTCGCCATGACAATGCGGGTGCCACCTGCCTGTGCCTCTTTCAGGATCGCCTCGATCTCGCGCGTCGCGCGGCCATCGAGATTGGCGCAAGGCTCATCCAGAAAAACGATGTCAGGTTCGCGGATCAGGGCCCGCGCGAGGGCGAGTTTCTGTTTTTCGCCCCCCGACAGGTGCGGCGCGGACTGGTCGAGCGCATCGCCTAGCCCGACGCGGACGGCCCACTCGGCGGCACGGACCTGTGCCTGCCTTTTCGCGACCCCGCGCAGACGCAACGGATAGGCCAGATTGTCACGCACCGACCGGCGCAGCATGATCGGCGCCTGAAAGACAAAGGCCTGCCGGTCCTGCGCTTCATGCAAGGGAACCTGCCACGTCACCTGCCCTGCCGCCAACCGTTCGATGCCATGCAATGCGCGTAACATCTTGGTCTTGCCCGCCCCGTTGGGGCCCATGACGATCGTGAAGCCTTGGGGGGAAATCTCAAGATCAACAGGGCCAAGAAGGGTTTTTCCGCGTCGTTTGACCACCGCACCTGTCATTGTCAAAGGCAGGATTGGCGTCACCATTTGCTTTCGCTCTCGGTCTGGCCAATCGCATGAATGGTAAGGTTCACCGCAACCGCAAGGCCAATGAGGACAAAGCCGAGACCCAGCGCAAGGGCGAAATCCCCTTTGCCTGTCTCCAGCGCAATCGCCGTGGTCAGAACGCGTGTCGCATGGTCGATGTTGCCACCTACGATCATGATCGCCCCGACCTCACCAATCGCGCGGCCAAATCCGGCAAGCGATGCCGTGATCAACGCCCGTCGTCCGTCCCAGAGCAGGGTCTTGATCCGCTGGCCCTTGGTCGTTGAGAGCGAAATCAGCAGGTCATGATAGTCCGCCCAGATATCGCGGATCGCCTGATGCGCAATCGAGGCGATCAGCGGCGTGATGATGATGACCTGTGCGATAATCATCGCAGCCGGGGTGAACAGCAGGTTGAAGACACCCAAGGGGCCGGATCGCGAAAGCAACAGATAGACGATCAGGCCCACCACCACGGGCGGCAACCCCATCAGCCCGTTCATCAAGGCTATCGTCGCGCGCCTGTGCCGGAATCTGCGAATGGCGAGCCATGCGCCAAATGGCAACCCGATCACAGAGGCAATCACGACAGCCGTCAAAGTGACCTGAAGCGACCGCAGCGTGATTTCGACAAGGTCCGCGTCAAGCGACACGACCAGCCAAAACCCGGCAACCAGCCCTTCCCAGATATCGCTCATTAGTGCTGCCCTGCGCCGCGTTCCGGGGCCATGGTTTCATGGTGCCTTCAGCTGTTCAATGCTGAATCCGACGCTTTGGAGGTGGTTTGACGCATTCGCAGATTCACCCGCACAAAGGCCACGATGAAGATTGCTGTGAGCACCAGAATAATGGTGGGCGCAGGGGCACTGTCTATAAAGAAACTGAGGTAAACCCCTGCAAACCCTGACGCCATGGTCACGCCAACGGCGATCGGCAGCATGTGGGTGAACCGCTTGGTGACGAGAAAAGCAATCGCACCCGGGGCGATCAGAAGACCAATGGCTAGGATGATCCCGACTGCGGCCAGTGTCGCCACGATGGTCAGTGAAATCATCGCGAGCAGTCCGTAGTGCAGCCATCGCACCCGCAGCCCGACTGCCTGCGCCTGCACCGGATCAAAGGCATGCAGCATGAATTCGCGCTGTTTCGCGATGAGGATGACTGCGACCAGCGCTGCAATCGCCCCCGCCATCCAGAGATCCTGCGCGCCGACCCCTAGCATGTTACCGAACAGGATGTGGTCAAGATGCACATCGGTCGTCACCTTGGTGTATAGGACGATCCCGAAGCCGAACATGCCGGAAAACACGATCCCCATAACGGTATCCTGTTTCACTCGGCTGTTTTCGGACAGGAACCCCGTACTTAGCGCGCAGACCATACCGGCGGCAAAGGCCCCGATAATCAGCGGTATGTTCAGCAAGTAGGCAACGACAACCCCCGGCAAGACCGCATGGCTGATCGCATCCCCCATGAGCGACCAGCCCTTCAGGACAAGATAGCAGGACAGCAGGCTTGTCGGCACGGCAATGATCGCCATCATCAGGAAGGCGTTGTTCATAAAGGCGAACTGGAAAGGGAACAGCAAGGTTTCCATCAGTTGCCCTCCAACGCCGCTGCTGCCCTGCGCCGCGCGGCCAGATAGCCGTGTTTAGGCGCAAGAAAAAAGGCCGCAAGAAAGATCAGTGTTTGCAGGGTCACGATCAGGCCGCCTGTTGCGCCGTCGGCAAAATAGCTGAGATAGGCGCCGACAAAGCTTGTGCCGGCACCGATCGCAACGCTGAGCGCCAACAGCTTGGGAAAGCGGTCAGTCAGCAGATAGGCTGTGGCACCGGGCGTGACGACCATCGCGATGACAAGAAATGCCCCAACAGTCTGCAGGGCCGCGACGCAGGAGGCCGACAGCAGCGTGAAAAAAACCACACGCAGGATATCAGGGCGCAACCCGATGGAGCGCGCATGGTTCTCGTCAAAGAAGGTCACCATGAGGTCTTTCCATTTAGCAAGTAGGACCGCCAAGGTCACAAAACCGATGATCGCCAGTTGCAGCGTGTCAGACGGCGTGATGGCCAGAATGTTGCCCATCGTTATGGTTTGGATGCTGACGGATGTGGGCGACAAAGACACCATGAACAGTCCCAATCCGAAGAAAGATGTAAAGATAAGCCCGATGATCGTATCTTCTTTCAGACCTGACCGCTGGTTGAGAAACAGCATCGCCCCCGCCGCCAGACCACCCGCGGCAAAGGCCCCCAGTGCAAAGGGCAGCCCCAGGATGTAGGCACCCGCCACACCGGGCACGATAGAGTGGCTGAGCGCGTCACCGATCAACGACCACCCCTTCAGCATCAGATAGGCCGAAAGGAAGGCACAGACGCCGCCGACAAGCGCGCTGACCCACATGGCGTTGAACATGTAGGAATAGCTGAAAGGTTCCAGCAGCCAGTTCATTATGTGGTCTCTTTCGTGTCTTCCTTGGTGTCCTTGACGTCGTCGCCATAGACCACGAAAGGCCGTTCATCATCGGTGATCACCCTGATCTGGCGGCTGTCGTCATCATCGTGCAGGTCCGATCCGCCCAGAACAAAGTGGCGCAGCACACCGCCAAAGGCACGTTCGAGGTTTTCGCGGGTAAAGGTCTCTTCGGTCAGCCCATAGGCCAGCACTGTCCCTTTGACCAACACGGTACGATCACAGAATTCCGGCACCGAACCCAGATTGTGGGTCGAGACGAGGATCACACGTCCTTCGTCCCGCAGGTCACGCAATAGGGCAACGATTGCCTCCTCGGTCTGCACATCGACGCCGGTAAAGGGCTCATCCAGCAGGATCACCTGCCCTTCCTGCGCCAAGGCACGTGCAAGAAAGACGCGTTTGCGTTGCCCGCCGGACAATTCACCGATCTGGCGCCTGCGGAAGTCTGACATATTCACACGCGCCAGCGCGTCGCTCACAGCCGCATGATCGGCTTGTTTGGGACGACGGAAGAACCCCATATGACCATAACGCCCCATCATCACCACATCTTCGACCAGTACGGGGAAGGTCCAGTCAACCTCTTCCGATTGCGGCACATAGGCCACGATGTTTTGGCGCAGCGCTTCGCTCACCGGCATGCCAAGCACTGAAATCTCGCCTTTGGCGGTGGGCACAAAACCCATGATCGCTTTGAATAGTGTAGATTTTCCGGCACCATTCACGCCGACAAGCGCTGTTATCGTCCCAGTCGGGATTTCAAATGTCGCGTTGTGGAGTGCGGTATGACCATTGCGATAGGTCACAGTCACATCGCGCGAAATGATGCCGGGCGTTTGGGTCATTGGGTCAGGCCTGCTGCAATGGTTTCAGTCGTCACGCGCAACAAATCAAGATAGGTCGGCACGGGGCCGTCTGCCTCGGTCAGGCTATCGACATAGAGCATCCCTGCATATTGCGCGCCTGTCTCGCGGGCGACCTGCTCGGCGGGGGCCTGACTGACAGTACTTTCACAGAAGACCGCAGGAATGTTGTTCTCGCGCACTGTATCAATCACGCGGCGAACCTGTTGCGGGGTGCCCTGACTGTCGGCATTGATCGGCCAGAGGTAAAGCTCTTGCATCTCGAAATCGCGGGCCAGATAACTGAAGGCCCCTTCGCAACTGACCAGCCAGCGCTGCGCAGCAGGCACCGCGAGAATCTGTTCGCGCAAAGGCGCGATCGTCGCGATGATTTCTGCCTTGTAGGCCTCTGCATTCGCCGCGTAGATCGCCGCGTTGTCGGGGTCATGTTCAGCAAAGGCATCACGGATGTTGTCCACATAGATCAGTGCACTTTGCAGGCTCATCCACGCATGCGGGTTTGGTTTGCCGCTATACTCACCCGACGAAATGCTCATCGGTTCAATGCCTTCGGACAGCGTGGCGCTGGGCACGTCGGACAGGTTGCCAAAGAACTGTTCAAACCACAGTTCAAGGTTCAACCCGTTCCACAGGATAAGATCGGCATCCTGTGCGCGGATTATGTCGCGCGGTGTTGGCTGGTAGCCGTGAATCTCTGCCCCGGCCTTGGTGATGCTTTCTACGATCGCAACATCGCCGGCCACATTCTGCGCCATATCTGCAATCACGGTAAAGGTGGTGACGGCCTTGAAGCGGTCCTCCTCTGCCATTGCAGCGGTCGACAGGGCAGCAGCGCAAACAACAGTGAAGAAGGATTTCATCATTTTCATTCAAGTGTCCTTTCCAGAGCGATGTGTCAATCGAAAAGATGCTTATGCGACTTATTCGCAATTGTAAATAGAAATGCGAATAGTTCGCAACTAAGTGCAAGGCACTGATTATAATACGTGCTTTAGGCACACGATACGACACGTGCATGTCTCGGATGCCGCTGCGCCAAAGCCTCTGCCACTCTTCGTAGCGCCCCTTTCGCACACCATAAGGCACGCGCAAAAGCGGGAAAGCCAGACAGGATGACCAGACAGGATGAAAGGTCTGGACGCAACCGTCTAAGGCAGAAGATAAAGCCAGACCCAAACAGTAAAGATCGAAAGACCCGTCCCCATCAGCACCGAGGATGCCGCGACCCTGCGCGCCTTGCCGTACATGTTGGCGAACACATAGGTATTGATCCCCGGCGCCATGGCTGCAGTCATGATCGCCGAACGCAGCGCGGCCTCCGACAGGTTATTCGCCTGCGCCAGCCCCCAGACGATAACCGGATGCAGCACAAGCGATATGGCAACAACGAAAAGAATTGTGCGCATATCACCTTCTGGACGGTAACGGTAGAGCACGCCGCCAAGGCCAAAAAGAGCGGCAGGCAAGGCCGCGCGGATCATCAGATCGACCGCGTCGGTGAAGACGGCGGGCAAAGGAATGCCTCCGATGTTCACAATGAACCCCAAAGTGATCCCGACGATCAGCGCGTTGTTGAACATCGCCCTGACAACCTTGGCTGGCAAGGCCGCGACACTGCCCCCGCGGTTGCGCGCAATCTCCATCGCGGTGATGCCCACCATGTAGCAAAACGGCGAGTGGATCGCGATGATCGCATAGTTGGCCTCGAGCGCGGAAACTCCGTAGGCGCGTTCGGTAATCGGCAGCCCCAACAGAAGCGAGTTGGAAAAGAGGCAGCAAAACCCGATGGCCACACTGTCTTCCCAGTCGCGCCCGAAAAGATAGCGCGCGCCGAAAAGACCCGCTGCAAAACCTGCCAAGGCACCGGCATAGAAGCTGCCCAGCAACGCCAGATCGAAGTTCTGTCCCAGATCAAGGGTCGAGATCGCTCGGAAGAGCAGGCAGGGGATGGCGAAGCTCTGGGTGAATTTCATCAGCCCGTCGACACCACCGTCGCTGAAATAGCCCTTCCAGACGGCGATATAGCCAAAACCGATCACCAAGAAGACCGGAAGAATAACATCAAGCAACGCGGCCATGACGGCTCCTTTTTGGGCGACCTGTTGGCCTAGGGTGCCGGCACCGTGACAGTCATTCCGTCATAAGCCGGATCAATATGATCGGGCGTTTCGGCCGCGACCGCCGCATAATCCAGATCATTGTGCATATTTGTCAGGATCGCGCGTTTGGGGCTGATTTTTTCGATCCATTGCAGTGTCTTGGCAAGATGCGCATGCGTCGGATGCCGCGCGCGGCGCAGCGCGTCGATGATCCAAACGTCCAACCCTTCCAGCACTGGCCAAACCTCATCGGGAATGTCCGAAACATCGGGCAGATAGGCCACATTGCCAATGCGAAAACCCAAAGCGTCGATCCGGCCGTGCTTAACCTCGAACGGGCGCAGCACAATGTCGCCCCCTGCCCCGCTGATGGTGATGTCACCTTCAATGGCATTCAATTCGCAGATCGGTGGATAGGATGATCCTTTCGGCTGGATAAAGGCATAGCCAAACCGCCCCAAAAGATCATTGCTGGTGTCACCATCGGCCCAGACCTGCAGACGTTCGCCGGTGTTGAACACAACCATGCGCAGATCATCAATGCCATGCACATGGTCGGCGTGGCCGTGGGTATAGACGACCGCATCCAGCGTGCCGACATCGGCAGCCAAAAGCTGGGCGCGCATGTCAGGGGACGTATCGATCAGCACCCGCGTGACCTGATCACCTCGGCTACGGGTAACGAGAAGGGAACAACGGGTCCGCATGTTTCTGGGGTTCGCAGGGTCGCACGCCCCCCATAGCCCGCCAAGGCGCGGCACCCCGCCCGATGAACCACAGCCCAAGATCCGGAAATGCAACTGATCGCTCATGCGGCAGCCTTCCAGAATAGCCGCTCGAAATTTGCTGTCGTCTGCTTGGCAAATGCATCATAGGACAGACCAAACACCTCGGCCCCGACTTTGGCCGTATGGGCGGTATAGGCAGGTTCGTTGCGCTTGCCCCTGAAGGGTGGAGGCGCAAGATAAGGGCTATCGGTTTCCACAAGGATCCGGTCCACCGGAGCCGCAGCAAAGATGTCGCGCAATTCCTGACTTTTGGGGAACGCCGCTATGCCTGACATCGACAGATAAAACCCCATATCCAAGGCTGCCTTTGCCAAGGCCGCGCTGCTGGAAAAGCAATGCATGACGCAGGTGAAGGCGCCCTTTTCAAATTCTTCGCGCAGGATACGGGCCATATCATCATCTGCCGCACGCGCATGGATAATCAACGGCAATCTGGTTTCGCGCGCTGCGGCGATGTGAATACGCAAAGACCGCTGCTGGATCTCAGCACTTTCGGCGGTGTAGTGGTAATCCAGTCCCGTTTCACCGATGCCGACGAATTTGGGATGGTCTGCAAGGGCGACCAGTTCTTCCATGGTGGCCAGCGGCTCGTCTGCCGCGCTCATCGGATGGGTGCCCGCGGCGTAAAAAACCGGATCGTATGTCTCTGCAATGGCGCGCACCTGCGGTTCCAGCCGCAGCTTGGTGCAAATCGTGACCATCCGCGTCACGCCTGCCGCGATCGCCCGTGCAACCAGAGCGTCGCGCTCACCGTCGAAATCGGGGAAGTCAAGGTGGCAATGGCTGTCAACGATGGTTGCTTGGGTCATCTCGCGGCTTTCAGGCCCAGGGCCGTCCCTTGCGCCGTCTCTTCAATCTTGAAAATCATATCAAGGATCAGCGCAGCAGGGTCAAGGTTCACAGCACGCCCGTGCCGCGAACGGTCAGTCAATTCCTGCTGAAGCTGCGCCCATTGGCGCGCGGCCCGGTCATCGGGCGAAAGACGTGCCAGAAGCCGCGCTTCACCGGGTGCACCTTGTGCCGTTGGTTCCCCCATCAAACCCGCACGGGCCGCACGTGACAAAAACAGGTCAATCAGATCTAGCGTCATGCCAAACCGCACATCCGCCGCGCGGCCCACGCAGGCATCTGCCAGCCTCAGGGCTGCGGGGCGGTCAATCTGCGGCAGCTTGTCGAAGGTCTTGATCAGGTCGGCATAGAGCACCAGCCCGTCATCGTTGAGCAAGCGAATGGCATCACCGGCAGAGCCTCCCGCCAACGCCGCAAGGCTTTCGGTCTGATCCGAAGGGTGCCCCGCCTGCGCCAAGGCGCTTTGCAGATCGCCTGCGTTCAGCCGCGCGCACCGCAGTTCGCGGCACCTTGACCGGATCGTGGCCAAAAGCCGCGAAGGCTGGTGCGCGATCAACAGGATCGTACAGTTTGCAGGTGGTTCTTCCAGCTCTTTGAGGATCGCATTGGCCGCGTTGCGGTTCAGTTCGTCGGCAGCATCAACGATAACGACGCGCCGCCCGCCATCTGCCGCAGACATCTGGAAAAAACTCTTGAGGTTGCGGACCGCATCGATCGTGATCTCGGTTTTCAGCTTTTTGTTCTTGTCATCCCACGGGCGGCGGATCAGCGACAGGCGCGGATGCGCACCCGCCTGTATCAGCCGCGCGTCCGGATGTTCAGGGTCGACTGCCAGAGAAGGCTCTCCGAACAACCCAGGTTCCTGTCCCGCGAGAAGGAAGGTGGCGATTTTCCATGCCAGCGTTGCTTTGCCTACCCCGCGTGGTCCGGTAATCAGCCAGCCCGAATGCAAGCGTCCTGCCCCGAACGCATCCAGAAAATCGGCTTCGGCCTTGGCCTGCCCGAAAAGCTGCGCTGTTTCACGCGGGTGTGGCGCACCTGCGATACGGTCTGGCTCTGGGATGTCCTCGTCGCTCATGCGTAGGCTGCGATTTCACTGGCGATCTGATCGGCTGTGCGGTTGCCGTCGATCAGGACACAACGCGCAGGGTTGGCGTGGGCCAACGCAAGAAACCCGTGGCGCAGGGTTTCCTGAAAACCCAGACCGAAGTCCTCAAACCGGTCCTCGCCCGACTTGCGGGCCAGTCCGCGCTCCAGCGCTGTCGCCGGATCCATATCGATGATGAAGGTCAGGTCGGGTTCGCGCCCGATCATCAACGCGTGAAGGCTGTCAACCATCCCGCGCAGATCACCGCGCGTGGCCCCCTGATAGACACGTGTGCTGTCAGCAAAACGGTCCGAGATCACGGTCTTGCCTGCAGCCAGTGCGGGTTCAATCGTCTTTTCCAGATGATCCCGCCGCGCGGCGGTAAATAGCAGGATTTCAGTCTCGGGCGACCACCGGTCCGGATCACCGGTCAGGACAAGCTGGCGAATCTCTTCGGCACCCGGGCTACCACCCGGTTCGCGGGTCAGAACAACATCTTCCCCTTTTGCCCGCAGATGATCGGCAAAGCGCCGCGATTGCGTGGATTTGCCAGACCCGTCGATGCCCTCGAACGTAATGAAACGGGGCTTGTTCATGCCTCTTCGGCCACCTCGTCTGCGCCACCGGGGCCGTACTTTTGCCAAAGAACAAGGGCAGCGGTCCGCAGCCGCGTCGCAAAACCACCGCGGGCGACATCGGTCTCGGCAACCAATGGAATACGTTTTTCGGGCAGTTCATCCAAGTTTATAACCAGCTCGCCCAACTGCTGTCCGGCGGTGATCGGCGCTTCGATCGGACCATTATAGACAACCTCGGCGGCAATCTCGCCTTGGTTGAGCACCGGCACCAGAAGTGAAAAATCTTCGGCCACGGTCAGGCCGACAGAAGGCAGCGCGCCCATCCAGACATCGGCGAATGCAATGCGCGTACCCGCCTCGGCGACCTCTTTTTCAGCAAACTGGCGGAACGCCCAATTGATGATCTTGACGGATTCCTCGGCACGTTCCTCACGCGTATCCAGACCTGTAATCACAAAGATCACACGACGGTCACCCTGTTTGGCAGAACCGACAAGGCCAAAGCCTGCCTCTTCGGTGTGTCCGGTCTTGAGCCCATCCGCGCCAATGCCCATCGACAACACCGGGTTCCGGTTGCGCGAGTTTGACGGTACCCGACCGTCGAAGGGAAACTCTGTTTCGGCGAAAAGCGGATAGAAGGTGGGGAAGTCCGTGATCAAGCGGTCCGCCAGTATGCCCAGATCCTCCATCGACATCCGATGCCCGACCGCAGGCCAGCCATTGGAATTCACGAAGGTCGAGTTCATCATTCCCATCTGGCGCGCACGATCCGTCATCATCCGCGCGAAACCGGCCTCTGTGCCATCGGGGGACAATGCCTCGGCCAGTACAGCACTGGCATCATTGCCGGAGACAACGATCACCCCGCGTAACAGGTCCTCGACCGAGACACGGTCGGTCGTGTCGAGGAACATCGACGACCCGCCATAGCTTGCCGCGTGGCTCGATACGGCGAGTTCTTCGTTGATGTCCAGCCGGCCATCGGCGACCGCCTCGAATGCCATATAGATTGTCATCAGTTTGGACATCGACGCAGGCGGCAAGGGCGTGTCGGCATTCTTTGACAGAAGCACCGTCCCCGTCGTCTGGTCATAGATATAGGCGGCGGTGGCATTGGTCTCGAATGCTGCGGCCCAAGCAGGCGCAATCGCCAAGGCCGCCACCAAGGCGTAACGGCGCAAGTTTCCAAATGGTTTCATAGGGCTCTCCTTTTGGTCCGGCCGCTATTGCGCGTTTTCGATCACAAACGCATCGACAAAGCCCATGTCCTTCAACCGTGCGATATCACCGGTATCGGCCAATGGGCCTGCAATAACGCGCCACACGGTGCGCCCGCCCAGTTCTTCGGGGATAACCGTCGCCGCGATACCGCTGTCTGTAATCGTCTGCGCGGCGCTGTTGGCATTCGCTTCGACACTGAAGACGCCGATCTGCGCATTCGAACCGGCAGGAAGAGGCGCTGGTGTCCCAAGAACTGAAGACACGTCTATCGCTTCGGCAGCTTCGGCGGTTGCTGCGGCAGTTTCTTCTACCGCTGCCGTTGCAGCCTCGACCGCGGCTGGCAGCACAACTGCTGCAGTCGCAGCGGCAGCAGCCCCTGCCCCGTCCGTTTCAGCGGTGGCTGGCTCCAAAGGCGCTTCTTCGACAGCGACCGGTGCATCCAGACTGGCGACAACAGGGTTTGCGGCAGGGTCCGGGGTTTGCTCGACCTCTACCTCCTCGCGCCGCAGGACGACGACCTCCAATCGGGTAGGCGCACCGGGCAAGAGCCCGAGTGCCTCGGCCGCATCCGAGGACACCTGCAAGAGCGGACCGGGGTTTTCGCGTTCGCGCCGGAACAAGGCGCCGATGATCTCTTGCCCGCTTTCGGTATTTCGGATCACGACCCGTTCGGGGTCAGTGACTTCCGGATGGGCCACCCAAACACCCCCAAGTGACGGGCGACCATCCCACAATCCGTTGTCAGTGATCGCAAAGATATCAGGGCGCTCGACATCGATGTTGCGTTGCGGGCGCTGGTTCAGAGCGTTGGCCGGCAAAGGGGCTTCGGCCGCAGCACCTTGCGATGTCGGCAGCGCGAAGTTGCCGTTTTCGTCACATGCAGCCAACCCCACTGCGCTGGCCAGCGCCAGCGAAAGCGGCCATTTCCTGACACTCAAAATCATAAAGCCCGTCATGTCTTGCCCCTCTGACTACACCCGCAACCCGGCAGGTCTCGGCTGTTTTTCAGCCCTGTTTATCACTGCTCCATGCCCGCGCGCTGGACATGTTTGTGCGACGCAATCGGCGCGTCATTTCCTAATGTTGAAAAGGATAGCGCTCGATGAGGCAATTTGAAAGGCTCTCGCCGATTTTGTCGGCGGAATTCCCCAAAGTGTGAACCTGCTTTTCGAATCGGAAATGACCCGCTAACAGGGCTGTGTCGGAGGAGTGGCAGAGTGGTTGAATGCACCGGTCTTGAAAACCGACGTAGGTGAAAGTCTACCGTGGGTTCGAATCCCACCTCCTCCGCCAGCAAAGCCTAGCGACCGACACTTCCTGGCGCAGGGGCCGACGATGGTGTCGGCCGTGTCGCCAAAGGGCGATCGGGAATAACGCTCAATTGCTACGGGCTGCGCCCAAAGGCGCGTGGTACAGTCCGGCTGGCGTCAAAAGACCCGACAGCTGCCCCGCGAATTGATCCGAACTTCTTCGGTCACCCTGATGACCTTGCTGTTACTGTTGCAGGACTGAAGATCAGTCGTGACGTATTTTCGCAGCCAGCGCTTGCAAAGCACGTTCGTAGGATCGCGCTTCCAGCTGACAACCTCAAGACTGACCAAGAGCGTCATCACGGACGGACCTCGTATCACCCTGTCGGCACCTGTCGCATGGGCACCAATAACGAGGCTGTTGTCGGAACTGACCTCAAACTCAAGGCTCTGGACGGTCTGCGGATTTGTGACAGCAGCATTTTTCCCAGCCTTGTCGGGTCGAACACAAACGCTCCGACAGCAATGATCGCAGAAAAGGCTGCCGATTTGATCTGTCCAAGATAGGCTTTTGTCCGTTCTTGTCCCTTGCCCTGCTCTAGCCAAACGGGCTGGATGGGATCGGTAGATGTGAGCCACTGACATCAGACGCATCAGCAAACGACGCCCAATCAACGATTTCCATCAACCCGCTCCGCCGGTGTCATTGCAGCGAGGCTGGAACCGGTCGCTTTGCCTCGCTTGGTGTGGTAGAGCAAGCATGGCTTGCATTGCCATATGGTTGTAGGCCCTGTACTCAGGCATCCGAAACCCAAGAGCCAATTGGAGTCAGAAATGAGCGACCAGATTCTGGACAGATACCTCGAAGTTTCAACAGATCTGGAAGGATGGTTTAATCCTGTAGCACAGTACCTCTGGCATTTCCTGCTCGACTACCAGGAGGCGAGCCAGATCATTGGCAACACAATGGAGATAGGCGTGTATCGCGGCAAGTCAGCCGCATTGATGGCGCTGCATACGCAAGAAAACGAGAAAGCCGTTTTTTGCGACAAGTTTTTCAATCCTGAAACAAAAGACATGCTGTCTTCGCTGATGAAGGGTGCGCCGACGTTCCTTGAAAAGACCTCTTACAGCATTACGCCCACGTCCGATCTAAAGGACTTGCAGCACAGCTTTCGCTTTATCCACATTGACGGAGGGCACGCTGGAGGAGAGTCTTATGCCGATCTTAAACTGGCTGATGAACTCTTGTCAGAGGACGGGATTATTTGTCTTGATGACTTTTTCAGCCCTGACTACCCCCAGATCACCGAGATGGTCTTTCACTACCTCTTTACGCACAAGCATTCACTGACATTGTTCCTTTGCGGGTTTCGCAAAGCGTTTCTGGCGCGGCCCCACACGGCCCGCCAATATATGATGCATATCTATGAAAACCTTCACCCATTCCTCGAAGGAAAACCGATGGAACGGCCTGTGACATTATTCAAGACCACTCCGCCAAACGACATGAACTGCCTTGGCATCGACTTTGACTATAGCGGCAACGGACCTTTTCGTGGACCAGATACTTTCAAGGCTTCAAATTCACCAGGAGACGGGATTATTTTCTAGTCGCGGGCTCGCCCGCAACGCGGACCAAACAAGAGATGCGTTCATTCACTCTCTGCTTCCGGCCTGGGCATGCACTATCAGCAGGCTGTTGCAGAGATTGCCGTGGGCGCACAAATTTGAGCTTCAAAATATGCAATGGTCTGCGCCAGCCCGTCATGTAGATTGACTGTCGGTTTCCACCCCAAAAGGTCCTGAGCGCGGGTGATGTCGGGCTTTCGACGGTGTGGATCATCAACCGGTAGATCCTCGTACACAAATTCCGCGCTGGACCCAGTCAGAGCGGTGATCGTTTTGGCAAGTTCATGGACAGAACACTCGTTCGGGTTTCCCAGGTTCACTGGGCCAATGCCCGCCCTGTCTGAGTTCATCATTGCAACGATCCCTCTCACGAGGTCGTCAACATAGCAAAATGAGCGGGTTTGCTCTCCGGTCCCGTAAAGGGTGATTGGATCGTTCTTGAGAGCCTGCACAATGAAGTTCGACACGACCCGCCCGTCGGATTGGCTCATACGTGGTCCATATGTATTGAAAATCCGGACAACTTTGGCCTGCGTGCCATATTGGCGATTGTAGTCAAAACAAAGCGTTTCGGCCGATCGTTTGCCTTCATCGTAGCAAGAGCGGGGACCAATCGGATTTACGTTGCCCCAATATGCTTCGGATTGCGGATGCTGGAGCGGATCGCCATAGATTTCAGAGGTCGAAGCCTGCACCATCGGGCAGTGGAGTTTCTGCGCAAGATCCAGCATGCGCATAGTGCCTAGAACACAGGTCTTGAACGTCTGAACAGGGTCTCGTTGATACTGAACCGGAGAGGCCGGACAGGCCAAGTTGTAGATTCCATCTACATCGACATCCGCCGCGTCTTCTACCCGGCCCTTAATGAACCTGAACTGCGGGTTTTGGGACAAATGCCGGAGATTGCGAGCGTCGCCTGTCGATAAATCATCAAGACAGATCACGTCGTGGCCAGCACCAATCAGATTGTCAACAAGATGAGAGCCTACGAAGCCCGCACCACCTGTGACAAGGAAGCGCTTCTTTGGCTCCTGCAGTTTCAACATCCGTGACCTCTTTTATTGCCCTGGGCAGACTCTTTCGCACTCAGATACCATGCAACAACAGGAACTTTTTGTAATATCATCAGGCAAACTGGAACTTGTAAACCTTCAAAAGACCATAATTGAAGTATACCCCCTACTATCGTTTCACAAATCAGAAATACCTCGCATTTCCATCCGCTTGGCAGGATGGCCACCGTCAAGGGGCAGCTGGCGATTGGGCCGGCGTGGTCCAAATCACTGACATGGGCGACGCGATGCGGGCAGATGCCCGCGAAGACAAAAACCATTTTCATGAGGCGGCAGCTTTGATGTTGAGTGCGCGCCGCCAAAGCGTAGACTGCAAAGTACAACGCTCTGTCATGTTCAAGGAAAAGAGTTGCCAGCCGCCCCCCAAGACAAGCCATTGATGCTGATCGCGCTTTGCGCCTTTGATGAGACAGAAAGGCTCGCGCGCTGCCTGCAGTCACTCAAGCTCATTGAAATGCCCACGCGCCACCGTCTTGCAGTCTTGGTGGTCACGGTTGGGGATCAGTCCGGACTGAAAGGTCTGATCGATGAAATCGAGTTCCCTTTCGAGACACATCTGGCGTCAGCCGGAAAAACCGATCAGGCCAGCGCGCGCAACCTTTGTCTGGACAAGGCGGAAGACCTTGACGCAGCTCTGCTCTTTTTTGTTGATCCGGCGATAGAGGTAGAACCTGATTGCGCACGCGCCTATGAGGCAGCGACGGTTTTCCTACCGCACGCAGCTGCGATGGCTGGCCCGACGCGGCCACAGAACACAGGTGCAAAAGATTCAAGGCCCTTTTTGCAATCCAGATCCGCCTGGCTGGAAAAGACAGGACGCCTCCAAAAGAGTTTCGGACAGAGGCCCAGACTGCGCACTACACACCATTTCCTTCTCAAACATGAGGTCTTTGCTGCACGCGACGGTCTTGGGCTGCGTTTTGATCCCGGATACGGGAATACGGTCGCGCAAAACGCAGCATTCTTCATGTCGCTTGAGAAGGACCACAATAAGTATCTTTGCTGGGTCCCGGAAGCACGTGCCACAATCGAACGCTCTGGCAGTGAAGCCTCGCTGCACTCCTTTGTTGAGGATAACTACAGATATCAGGCAATCTGGTATCATCTTCTGAGGCATCGGGCGCAACAGTCAGGCAGAAAAAGCAATGTCGTCTATGCTGTCCGTCAGGCGTGGGGCATTACACTCGGCCATGTGTTTTTTTCCGGTTACTATCTCATCGGAGCCTTGGCAAACGCGGTATTCGACCACAGCGCATCGCAACGAATGCTTGGTACGGCGTGGTGCCACTTGCATACCGCCACGGCATTTCGGGAGGTTTTTCGTTCAGGGAGCGCCGAACACCAAACTTCTCCAAAGACGGATAGCTGACTGTGCTGCGTAAGATAGAACGATTGATGATCCGCGCCACGGCATCTTGGTCGCTTGCTGAAGCACTTGGCCGACGCCTTGATGGGTTCAGAAAGGCCGAGCCGGATTTCCACCTCGAAGAACCACGCGCAATCAGGGTAAGTTTCGAGGGTGCCATCGGAGGGGCCTTTGATGTTGCTTTCAGGTGGGATGGCCCCGAGCTTATCATCGCAATGCCTTTGGACTTGGGTCGATGGCTTCATATTTCCCGACAGGATCAGCTTTTTGCTGCAATGATCTGGTTTCTCAAGGCTGGCAAAGAAGCCGAATATATGACCCTCAACCTGTCTGACGGTGAGGTTCCTTCTGTTGCCCGTTTCGCCCCGTCGGTTTTTTCTGAGATGACCGTCCCTCTGCCTGATGAATATTTCTTTTCGACGCGGGGCTTCAAACAGGCGCGCCTCGACTATTTGCTGAACCCAATACCTTGGGCGGACCGGTCGGATGATATCGTCTGGCGGGGTGGCGCAGTGGGAACCGGAGTATGCAACCCCGACCCCGCATTGGCTGATCATCCGGGAACCGTTCAACGAATCCGGTTGGCGCATATGACGAAGGGCACTGATATCGACGTGCGCTTTGTGCCCGTTTCCGCGGCTGTCAGTATTTGGGAACCGCTATTGCGTGCCGACCTGACCGGCGAGCGGATACCCGAGGAATCCTGGCTAGGCCGAAAATATGCGATCGACGTCGACGGTTTTACCAATACTTGGAGCAATTTCATCATCAGGATGCGATACGGATGCTGTGTGTTGAAAGTGGCATCCCAATACGGTTATCGCCAATGGTACTATGACAAGCTTGTTCCCTACGAACACTTCGTACCGGTCAAAGCCGATCTTTCCGATTTCTTTGACCAGATCGAATGGGTCAGGAGCAACCCGCAAAAAGCAGAAGAAATCGGCAAGGCTGGTCAGGAGTTTGCTGCAAACATGAGCTTTGAGTCCGAGGCCGAGCACGCTGCCAAGGCCATTCTCGACAATTGGCGCTGGCCTCTTGCCGAGCATCTGCCGAATTTGCAGTAGGGTCTGCAGTTTGCCTCGCTGTCTGCGGCCGAGCGGACCAAGGCGGGCCGCGACTGCTAAGCCGACATCGTAGGGTCGCCACGTTGGCGCATGGCCATGCATGAACTGGGTTGTTTCAAAGGGGTCGGCGAAAACCTCTTGATCGCTGGCCCACTGTCTTAGATGGGTGGTGCAGCGCGCGCTGTGACAAGCTGCCGCGCAGTGACCCTTTCGCGGTGAATCATATAAAGCCCCGCGCAGATAATGATGGTAATGCCAGCAACTGTCAGCGCATTGGGGAAATCACCGAAGACCAAATACCCCAGCAAGGTCGCCACCGGCAGTTCCAAATATTGCAGAGGCGCAAGCGTTGCCGAAGGGGCCAGCGACAGCGCATAGGTCATCATCATATGGCTCACCGTTGCAAAGAAACCGACGCCCAGCAGCCAAAGCCATGCAATCCCCTCGGGCCAGACCGGATCAAACAGTTCGGCCCCCGTACCCTGCGCCAATATCATCACCGGCAGGCACAACAGGCTGGCGATCAGGCCCGTATAGAACTGCAGTGCTACCGGATGCATGCGCCGCGACAGCCCGCGTGTTACGAGGATATAGAACGCAAATCCGACCGCCGTGCCCAATGGGAACAGCGCCACTGCGCCAAATGCCGCAAAACTGGGCTGGATCACGAACAAGACGCCTACAAAGCCCACTAGCGCCGCCCCCACGCGACGCGGCCCGACATCTTCACCCAAGTAGAATTTGCCCACCAGAAGCACGATGAACGGGGCAACAAAGACGATCGCCAGTGCATCCGCCAGCGGCATGACGCGGATCGCGGCAATGAAGCAAAAGGTCGAGACAAACAAAAGGACCGCACGAAAAAACAGCGCCAGCCATTGCGCCCGCGCCACCCGGAGCGATAGGCCCATCATCCAGACAAACGGCGCCATCAAGGCACATTGTACGATAAAGCGCGCTGCGGTGATCTGCCCTACCGGCACGCTGTCCGATGCAAGTTTCGCCGCCACATCCAGCAACGGGGCGGTGACGCAAAAACCCAACATTAGCGCGACACCTGCAAGGATGCGGTCGGTGGAAGGCGGGGATATCAAAGCAGTCGTCATTGACTTCGCTTACGCTCTCGCCCCCAATCGCGTCTATCCTCTTTGCGACGCCTGATTGCCCGCAAGGGGCAATTCCCGAATTCTCTCAGTCGGTGTCACCGCCCCAGAAAGGCGCGGATGAGCGCCAAAGCCGCTTCGGGGTTGTCCCAGACCACGTCATGCCCGGCGTTTTCAACGATGCCAAGTTCGGCAGTGGTGAAGCGTCCAAGGTGCTGGCCCTGCAACGTCGCCCCCAGCCAGTCATCGCATCCGCCTGCGACCAACAGCACGGCACCGTCGAACGCGGCCAGGTTTTCGCCAATCCGGTCCACCTCGCTTGCAGATGCGCTGTTCCAGACCTCGCTCGACTGTGCCCCAAACCGCCAGTTGGGTGCCGCATAGCCGTCACCACAGTGATAGGGATTAGCAGGATGATTGACGAAGTGATGAACCATATGCCCGATCAGAAAGTCATCTGCCGCGTGCGCATCAGTTTTCGTGACGTGCTGCGCACGAAATCCGGTCACAAGTGCCTCTGCCCAGTAGCGCGGACCGGACATGTAGCGTCTGCTTTCCTGCTGCCATGAGTTCCGCCCCTCACCATCCAGATAACCGGGTTCGATCAAGACCGCGCTTTGTACCCGCTCCGGTGCCTTGCCAAGATAGGCAGCTGCCAGCATCGCGCCCCATGAATGCCCAATCAGAATCGGTTTTTCGCCTGGCGCAACCAAGTCGATCACCGCCCCCAGCTCGGCCAGATAGCCATCAAGCGTCAACTGGCCTTGTCCAACGCGCTCTGACAGACCCGCGCCGCGCTGGTCATAGAAAACGACCTGATATGTGTCCGACAGCGCCCCGAGCCCTAGCAAAGACCGAAAATCCCCGCCCGGTCCGCCATGCAGCACAATTACGGTCGGCGCATCTGCGGGGCCATCAATAATGCGCATATGCAACTTGATCCCGTCCACAGTCTGAGACGGGAGCGACGCGTCCTCGGTCACAAGGCGGGGCACCTGATAGTCACCGCGTGTTCCCAAGAACAGTGCCGTCACAGCAACGGCAAAGAAAGCAACCAGAGCAAGAGCCCATTTCAGTATTCTTTTCATGGCGTTGTGCTGTATTTCTCAACGAGGTTAAGCGCCTGCATCATAAAGCCGAACGGGCGTCGGGGCGCATCGATCTGGTTGAATGTGCCGACAAGATAAAGATCCTGCCGGGGCGCGTAGAATGCGAAAGAACCGCTTGACCCCGAATGCCCGATCAACTCGGGCGTTTCACGAAACAGGTTCATCCAGCGCGGCAGTTTGAACCGCATCAATCCGAACCCGTATTGCAGCGGAAAAAAGAGCGGGTTGAACTGGCGCACGGCGCCGTTGTTCTGGGCAGAGTACAGATCATTGGCAAAATAGGCTCTGAGAAAAACCAGCATATCGTCCAGCGTCGAGACGATCCCGCCATCAGGGTCCATGCTGGACAGCGCTTGCGGCAGATGCAGCGCCTTTGCCTTATGATAAAGCGCAAGCGGAGCCATCGCCTGCAATTCAGTCGCGTCGAAGACACCAGTCTGCTTCAGGCCCAGCGGGGCCGCGATCTGCGCCTGCAAGACCGCACGGTATGGCTGTGCGGTGACGGCCTCTATGATAGCGCCGAGCAATTGGTAATTTGTGTCCGAATACCACGATTTGCCACTGTCGGGCGCAGCCTGCGGCGGCAGTACCTTCGTCATATCCAGCACGTCCTGCAGGTCATAGGCCTGATCTTCCCCACGCTTCAGCGCGCGCGCCAGATCACCTTCATAATAGTCTGCCAGACCCGAGGTCTGGTGCAGCAACTGGCGCACGGTCAACTGTGGACCATAAGCAGTGGTTTTGACTGTATGTAGATCCGAAAGATCATAGTGTGGCAGAATGCTCTGAACCGTGGCATCGAGATTCAGCAGGCCGCTGTCCTTGAGTTGCAGAACCAGCGCTGCGGTAAACATCTTGGTAATGCTGGCGGTGAAGAAGCTGACATTGGCAGTTGTGCCTGCACTGCCCCTGAAATCAATCCGACGGTCGCCGGACTGTAGCCCAAACAGGATCGTATGGGTATTGGACTTGGACGCTTGCTTGTCCAACAGGTCCTGCAGAGCTTGCGCAAGTGTCGTCATCTGTGCATCCCTTCCCAGTCCTTTGTCAGCTACTGTACCGCGCGTCTGTCAAAGGCAAGTCCCAGACCGACAGCAATGAACCAAGCGATAGCACCAAGCCCGAAGACGGCCCCTGCTGCATCGCCAATCGCTGGTATCAGCGTCGCCAAACCGCCTGCGCCCGTCAACAGTCCAAGACCGACCGCTACCTTTCCGATGCTGCGCCCTATCAGGCCGGCAAGGCTGACAAGCAAGATCCAGACGCCGCCCGCAATTTCGTTTCCGCCGCCAAGTCCAAGTTCAACCGCGTGCAGCGCTTCCCAAATCTCGACTGCGCGCTCCGGATCCGTCGGGAACAGATGTGCCGCGCGTTCGACCGCGACATTCCCGATCATCCCCGCCCCGAGAACCAGAGTGGCCCAGATCAGGCCAAGGGCACGGGTCACAGCGGCCCACTCCGGCGTGGCAGGTTTCAGGCGCGTATGCAGCACGACCACCAGAACGGACAGGGCCAGCGCATTAAGAATATAGATCACTGAATTCCAGAGGATCAGAAGGCCGGGATTGGCATCAATGAACGCCACGACCGCCTTGGCATCGATGTCGATGGTGCCGTAGCCCAATGGCGCCAGAAGTGTCACAAGAAAAGCAAATCCGAAGAGATATGTTGCGGCGCATGTCAGCCCCGCAAAGCCGCCAAGTCTTTGGAATATCATTGCGATCTCCGCTCGCTCTGGTTCGCGATTGACTGAATGTAGTCTGAAAGATGGTGCGACCCAAAGGGTGTCGCGGTCATGTTCATTGCCGAAGCAGTCAGGAAAAACTGGGCCGGTCCGGCGACCCTGCGGGGGGCCATGCGCGGAAGTATCCGCAGCACAACACGCCGCAGCACATCCGGGAGATGGGTAATCCTGGCAGGGGCATCCAGCGCCTTGAAGCACATGTTTGCAATGTCATTTTGGGTGAACGTCTTGGGGCCGCCAACGTCGATCTGGCGTTCGCCGCGTGCGATCGCCTCAAAGCTGGCCGCGGCAAGATCGGCACCGTGGATCGGGTTGATCCTTTGCGAGCCCTGCCCGAACAGCCAGACCCGCCCCGATCGCGCCATTGTCAGAAAATCCGCCATATCCGAGAAATAGCCAGTCGGCGCAATGACAGTGCTTTTGAGCGGTGCCTGCTGCAACTTGCGCACAAAGGCGCTCTTGGCGGCAACCAGAGGCACATGTTCCATGCGATCCGCATTCAAAACATGGACATAGGCAAAATGCGGCACATGGCTGCGCACCGCTTCCTCCAGCAAGTTGACATTGGCCTTATAGTCGACGTCCCAATAGCCAACGCCGTCAGCTTGCCGTGTGATCCCAAGTGCAGAAACAACCAGATCAATATCGGTCATGGTGCCGTTCAGGGTTTCGGGCCATGTTGCTTCGGCAACCAGCATCACATCCGCCGGCAAGTCCGTGTTCGCACTTTTCTTGCGAACCAAGGCCGTGACATGCCAGCCGCGCTGCTTGTATGCGGCGCACAGATGACGCCCCAGATAGCCTGTCGCGCCTGCGATCAAAACGCGTTTCATTTGCTGTACTCCTTTCAAGTCTTCATCGCTTGCACGGGTCAGACGGGAATGATCCGATCGGTCCATGCATACGATGCGGCGCGTTCTTCCGCGGCAGACCAATGTCCGACCTCAGATGATCGGATGCTTTGAACAGTGTGGGCAGCTCTGCACGAGCTGCCCCTGTCAGGAATGCGTAGAGTGCCCGGAAACGGGGCCCACGTACGCGGGGCGTATGTGTCATTGCGCGACTTCCCTATCCGACAACGCGATGGCCACGACCACGCAGACATTCGACAACCATAGCCTCGCGGCGCTCGCTCACATCGACCGCGCTTGCGGTGCCTCCGGCAAGCGCGCCGACAAGCGCCCCGCCCAAAGCATCGCCATCGTCGTCCCATTCACCCAGCAGGGCACCGGCACCAGCGCCCAGAACAGTTGCACCAAGGGTCTCTTGGTCGAGCTGGCTCTGGTTGCGGGCAAGTGTCTGGCAAGCCGCAAGATCGGCCTTGTAGGCGGGGGTCACAGGGCCATCCAGAATAGGCGTGTAGTTGGCGCCGGTGTCGGCACAGGCCGCAATCATCGGCGCTGCGATAAGTGCAAAATAGATCGGTTTCATATCAATTTCCTTTGATTTGATGACGTGAGATTTGGATGTGCGCATGCAATTGCGCAGGCGCATCGGGATCGTCTGGTTGTTCCGGTTGGCTACGCCAGCTTAGTCGGGGCTGGCGCGGATAGAGTGGCTGCTGTCACTTGCGAGGCGGAAACGGTCGCGATATTCGCCCGCCGAGACACCCAGATGCCGCTGAAAGGCCCGTCGCATCCGTTCAGCGCTCTGAAAGCCTGTGTTGATCGCGACTTGGTCAATCGGTGCATCGGTCGTTTCCAGTGCCACACGCGCCGCCTGCAACCGCGTGGTTTCAACGTAGGCGGCGGGGGTCAAACCGGTTTCCTCTTTAAAACGTCGCGCGAAAGTGCGTTCGGACAGATGCGCCCTTGCCGCCAGCGAAGTCACCGTAAGTAAGGCCTCTGGGTTGCCCAGAATGTAGCCAAGCGCGCTATTGATAGCCGGATCCTCGGCCCTTTGCGCCACCAGATGCGCGCTGAACTGCGACTGTCCTCCGGGCCGCATCATGTACATCACATTATAGCGTGCAACCTGTAGCGCTATGTCATGGCCCCAGTCCATTTCCACCAGCGCGAGCGCCAGATCCATACCGGCCGTCACCCCTGCCGAGGTCCAGATATTGCCCTCGCGCACAAAGATCGCATCGCGGTCGACTGTCACTTTCGGATATTTCTGTTCAAGGATAGGACACCACCACCAATGTGTGCTGGCGCGCTTGCCATCCAGCAACCCTGCCTCAGCAAGGATCATTGCACCGGTGCAGATCGATACGATCCGCCGCGCCTGTGGTGCCGCGGTGCGTACATAATCCATCAACACCTTATCGCGCAGGGCATTTGGCGTTCCGTGCCCGCCGGATACAATCAACGTGTCAATATCACTGCAATCTTTCAGCGCTTCAGCGAAGGAGACTTGCGCCGTTATTGTCAACCCTGACGTTGTCTGAACCGGCCCCGCGGCGGCTGCGACGACTGTCACGGCATAAGGCTCTGGCCCATCGGGCAGAAAATACTTGCTGCAGGTCAGGACTTCCAAAGGTCCGACCACATCAAGAATGTGGGCATCGGGGTAAGTCACCATGACAACCTTACGGCCGCGCCGCTGTGTCTGTTTTTCGTGTTCATATGTCATGGTCTGACACTACGTGATTCTATCGTGTGTCCGTTAGGACAAAGACCCCACCATTTCGGCCAAATCAGGCGGTGCCGGACGGACGGCAGGACGGGTGAGGCGACTGCCCCTCTTCCAAGGGATGTTCCCGAGGTCACTATCCGGGTGCGTTTAAGGCAAGGCTTGGCCGGGTGCCGCTTTCAGTTCCTGCGTCAGAAAATCGAACACAAGTCTCAGCCGCTTGTTGGTCAGGATCTCCCGATGGGCTACCAGCCAGACCGGAAACGGCAGGTCTATGTTTTCTTGCGTCACCCGAGCGACACCACCCTGCCGGTCCCCCAGACGCCGGTCCAAGACGCCGACGCCCAGCCCCTGCCGCACCATTTCCCACATGGCAAGGTAACTGCTGCATTCATAGGCGACCGATCTCGCGGTTACCGGCAATCCCATCGCCTGTAAGGCCTTGAGAAACTCTGCCGAGTGGCCAGGCAGGATCAGATTTGCGTTTTCCCAATCCGCAGCGGTTTCGATCAGCCCGTGCTCTGCGACATAGGCGTCAGAGGCATAGAACGCAGCACCAGTTTCGGCGATCCGCTTGGCGATCAATTCGGCCTCTTTGGGACGGAAATTGCGGATCGCGATATCCGCTTCGCGCCGCATCAGATCAGAGGCGTTATTCTCGGCCAGCACGCGGATCGAAAGTCCCGGTTCCTGCTGCCGCAGCTTGCGCAGGACGGGTGGCAACCAAAGGCCGGCATAGGCATCAGAGGCCGAGATGGTCACCGGGCCAGCAACGTCATCATTCTGGCCCTGCGCGGCTATCGACAGCCCCATGGCACCATTGCCCATGACGCGTACGTGCTCCAGCAGGCTGACCCCTGCAGGTGTCAGTTCAAGACCGCGGCCGAAGCGTTCGAACAAGACGACACCAAGTTCCTGCTGCAACGCCTCGACCTGTCGCGACAAGGTCGGCTGCGCAAGCCCCAGCGCGCGTGCGGCAGCCGAAAGCGACCCCTCTTCGGCAGTCACAAGAAAAGCGCGTGCGCGGTTCCAGTCAAATGCGACAGCAGTCCAATCCATACGTATTTGCATAGCAGAGTTACGTTATAGGTCAATTTCGTTGAGGCTGGACAAGTGTTATTCCATCCTCACCGCCGCAATGCCGGCGCACTGAATCCTAGAAACAACATCCTCCGAGGTGGCCCGCAGGGCCGCCACTGAAGACATGCACCCAAACAAAAAGGACACTTTATGCAAGGTTTCTCTGACCCGATGTCCAGTTCATACGCCCGCTGGACCGGCTTTTTCTATCTGGGCATCGCAATTGCAGGCGGTTTCTCGATCGCCTACGTCCCCTCGCAGATCGTCGTCGCTGACGACGCAGGGGCGACAGTTGCGAATATTCTTAACCACACCGGGCTCTATCACATGGGGATTGCCGCAGATATCGTCGTAATGGTTTTTGAAATCATGGCGATGACGATGCTCTATTTCATGTTTCGCCACATCTCCCAAACACTGTCATTCGCGGCCGCAATGGCGCGGCTGAGCATGGTCAGCGTGATGTCCGCAATGCTGTTCTTTCATGCAGGCGCCGATCTGCTGGCCCATTCCGATCAGGTCATGACCCATTTCACCGAGGATCAACGCGCCGATATTGCGGGGCTTTTACTTGAAATGCATCGCGCCGGAGTTTGGATATGGCAGTTGTTCTTTACATTGCATCTGTTGCTGCTGGGCTATCTGGTCGTCCAATCCGGTCGTTTTCCGACGCTGCTGGGATACGGTCTGATGCTGGGCGCAACAGGATATGTGCTTGATTCTATCTATGCCTTCGCCTTCCCGGATGCCCTTTGGCTGGGCATGCTGCGCGCGGTGCTGTTGGGGATTGTGACCCTCTCCGAGGTCGGCTTTGCCCTTTGGCTGCTGGTCCGTGCGCCAAAAGCACCTGACGCGATGAAAGGAGCTTTGGCATGAAACGGGTCTGTATCGTCGGCATCTCTGGCAAATTGGGCCAGTACATGACCGAACACGCATTGGCACAAGGCTATGAGGTTGTCGGCGTGTGCCGTCCCGAGAGTGTGCAGAAGCTTGAACACTTTGGCGACAGGATCACCGTCTATCCGGGGCGCACCGATGATCGCGATGTGATCCGTCAAGCGGTTGCGGGATGTGACGGGGTTCTGACAGTGTTGGTGCCTTGGGGCGTCGAAGACTATGCCTCTGGAACAGCTCAGGCTGTCATGGACTATGCCGCGCCAGACGCCCGACTGATCTTCTCATGTGGCTGGCACATCTCAAGGGATGGCAAAGACGTCTACACCCGTAAACTTCGCACAATTGTCGCGGTTTTCGGCTGGCTCGGTCGCCTCTTGCGATTTGCCGACCTCGACGATCAGGTGGAAGCAACGCGCCGGATCTTTGTATCTGACCGTTTGTGGACGGTCGTCCGCGGATCAAACCTTGAAGAAGGGCCCAGCGACGGCCTGCCTGTCTGGGCCCGTCATGTGGGTGATCCGGTGCTTGCTTCCAACCTGACCAAGCGGACGGACTTTGCGCTGTTCATGGTCCATGCGCTGATGGATGACAGGTTGATCCATGAATCACCTGCCATCGTAGGCCGTGAAACTGCTTCGGCGCGTGCTTTTCGGGAAAGCATCGCTTGATTCAGATGGCTCAGACGCTCTGCGCTTGCGTCTGGGTCATCCAAAGCATGGCAAAAAGCAAAAGCGCCGCCGAAACCGCCGAGGCCGCAGTACGTACCGAATTCCAGAACGTCCAGCGTGGCACGTAGACGTTGTGCCAGTAGTCCTGTGTCGCAGTTGAAGACAGCTCCATCCCCGCCAGCGCTTCGTTCATGGGCACGTTAAAGCCGACGGTGACACCAAAACAGCCGATGAAATAGACAAGACCCGCGAGTGTCAAAAGCGTACCCGGACCGCTGCCGACATAGACCCAGCCATAAGCCGAAATCAGCAAGGACAATGGCGCCAAGCCGATGAACAAGATCATGAAGACCCACCGGAAGACTTCACGGTTGATAACCTGCATGGCTTCGACACCGCCGACACCGCCGGTAAGAGCCAAGGAGCGCATGATGAAGTCGGAAAAAGCAAGAAAGACGCCCGCGACCAGCGCATAGGCAAGGATGGAAAGCTGCAAGAGCAGGAACATGGATGTAGACATTTTTATCTCCTGTACATCTAGGGGGCTGGCGGCAGGCTCGGGCCGGCCGCCAGATTGACCGGACTAGGCTGCGTTCGCCCATGCGCCTGCTTTGGCGGCGTCGGACGCATAATCGGCGAAATCGCGGGGCGGACGGCCTAGGGCGCGCTGTACCCCGTCACAGACATTGGCGTTGCGCCCATCAAGTGTCTCGCGCGCGATCGCGGTGAAGACATCCGCGACAAAGCTGCCACCCGATGCCGCCACATTGGCGTGAAAGTCATCGAAACTGATCGGGATATGCTGGATTGGACGTCCGGTGGCGTTGGACAGCACATCCGCCATATCAGCAAAGCTCATCAAACGCGGGCCGGTGACTTCGTAGAGTGCGCCTTTGTGTCCATCTTCGGTCAGCGCCGCCACGACAACATCTGCGATATCGTCAATATCGATGATAGGTTCCTGAATCATACCACCGGGCATCGGCAGGACGCCTGCGAGGATAGGATCGCGCAAGTAACCTTCGCTGAAGTTTTGCGCAAACCACGACGCGCGGACAAGCGTGAAGTCAATGCCGGAGTTCCTGACGGCCTCTTCGCCCAGTTTGGCATGATGCTCGCCACGGCCGGACAGCAGCACAAGATGCTCAAGGCCCGTTGTTTTCGCGACATCGCAAAACGCCTCGACTTTCTCGACCGCGCCGGGAAAGGCCAGATCGGGGAAATATGTCACATAGACTTTCGAGACACCCGACAAGGCAGCGGGCCAGGTATCGGGCCGTTCCCAGTCAAATGGGATGGCAGCGCTCCGCGTTCCACGACGGACAAGCAGGTCCATGGACTCTAGGCGGGCGGCAACACGTGATCCGGTTTTTCCTGTGGCACCGATGACAAGAATTGGTTGGGTTTGCATAACTGTTCTCCTTGGTTGCAATGATGCCAAGGAGTAAGGCGCATGAACCCGCGCGGTATTGACAGAAGATGACAGCGTTTTGACCGATACGGCCAAATAGGAGTCAGGACCGCAGTTTTTCCCTGCGGTAGTTCGCCGGCGTCTGCCCCGTCCAGCGTTTGAATGCCCGTGTAAAGGCGCTCTGTTCGGAAAAGCCCGTCAGAAACGCGATCTCGGCGAGCGCGTAATTCTCATCCTGAAGCATCCCCAGAGCAATCTCGCGCCGAGTCTCTTCCGTCAGCCCCTGAAAGCTCAGCCCGTACGCAGCAAGGCGACGGTGAAACGACCGCGCACTCAGACCCAGACCGCGCGCAATGTCCGCCATTTTGGGCAATCCCTCGCTCAGGGCGCGGGCGATTGCATCCTTGGTTCTAACTTCAAGGGAAGCCTCATCCTTGATGTCGGCCAATTCCCGGTCGAGATGGGACAACAAGAACTGCGTGATGCCCTGATCGCCAAGCTGCGTAGGTTCGGCAAGCGCATCGCGCGACAAAAGCATCGCATCATATGCGGCACCAAAATGTACAGGGCAGCCGAAATAGGCCTCATGATGCTGCAAAGTCTTTGGTTGGGGGTGCTTGAAGTAAACCTCGATCGGCGCGAACTCAACACGGGTGACCTGACGGCTGAGTGATACACCACTGGCGAGATCGGCTTCGATAGAAAGCCGCATGCCAAGGCAGCGCGCCCCATCCCTGTGTTCGATAAAGAGCGTCCCGCGTTCCGTTTCCTGCAGTTCATATTGCACAACGCTGCTCCAGAGTCTGGCATAGCGTGCCACGCGCGAAAACGACCCCAATAGACTGGGGGCTGCCTTCCATGCGAGGCCAACCGCACCGTATTCATCGCAGCGCATCGATGCCCCCACCACAAGCGGAAGTGCTGTCACATCCGTCTGCTCGGCCATCTTTTCCAGCATCAGGTAATACGCGTCGTCTGAGATCATCACAGCGGGATCCCAAGGCGCTTTGGCGTCCAGTCCGACGAGGGCAAGCATGTCGCCTGCGTCAATGGTGTCCCCGGCTGCCGCCACCATCTTTCGTGCAAAAAGTGACGTGATCTGTCCCATAAGATGAATTTAAGCTGAAATGCCTGATCGGCCAAGGCCGGGATTCCTGTGGCGGACATCGCATCAGGCCGTTTTTGCGTTTGATCAGGCTGCGCCACATTGGGCGGTGCATCATGTTGCCTGTCCGACAGGTTATAACTTTCGCCTTCGAGTCAGGCACCACGGAGTGCGAAAAACGCCCCACGGCCACCAAGGGCCATCTCCGGCAATCGGCCTTGCGGCCTTGTCACGGGTTGTCATGGCGCAATTTCTTTCAGAACCCGCCCGCCATCAGGCCAGCCGCAGCAGGTGAAGGCCGCCCTTTCCCGCGATACTTGACTCGTTTGCGGAAATGGCGAACTCTTTCACCCTGTACACACGGGGGTGAAAACTGGCGATGACAAAAGCTGTCGATCTGTATGTGGCCGAAACGGATGAATTGGGTCAGGTCATCGCATTGTGGCGCAAGTCCGCCAATAGCCGAATTGCTCGCCCGATTGATCGCTTTGACTTGAAGCTCAGTCACCTCGAATCTGCCGAGTGCTTTGGCGCGGCGCGGGACAAACTGGCTGACTGGATCACGCAGACATCGTAGTGCGCAAGGCGCGAGCTATAAGGCACATATGATCCGCGCGCCCGCCTTTTGTCAGGCTATTCGATTGCCGCAACTCCAGACACCGCGCAGCGTGGCGGTTCCGTTGCGCCTGCGCACGCGCAGGACATCACCCCGTAGTCCGGTGCCAAGGGCGCCCCGATCCTGAAGCGAAGCGACCTTTGCCGGAGTAGCAGACACGCAAGCAATCGCGCGGGGCAGATCATCCCAGAGATCGCCAAGCATGAAGGCCGACATCAGCAAACCTGCCGGGACATAATCCGACGACACGATATCCAAAAGACCTGCCTGCGCAAGCTCTTGGGCCGCGACATTGCCCGAGTGCGACCCGCCGCGAATGAGGTTTGGTGCCCCCATCATCACGGCAATCCCGTGATCATGACAAGCCTGCGCAGCTTCGGCCGTTGTCGGGAATTCCGCGAAACCAACGCCGTTGCCGGCCGATTTCGCCACATGATCCGCCGTCGTATCATCGTGGCTTGCCAGAACAGCGCCCAGCCGTTTTGCCTCGGCCACGGCGCCGGCCTCGTGTTTGGCACCATATTCCGCCTGAAGCCTTTTGAGGTTTGCCACATGGGCAATGAAATCATCGTCCGTCATGCCGCGCTTTTTCGCGACATAGGCTTTCAGCGCTGAAAGGTCGCGGAATTGTCGCTGGCCCGGCGTGTGATCCATCAGACTGACAATCCCGACCCGATCATCCGGACGAAACCGCGCAAGCTCTTGCAGCAGGGTCTCGGAGCAGACTTCGGCCCGCAGATGCAGGAAATGACTGATCTTGAACACACCCTCTGCCCGCGCTTTGAGCAATTCATCAGCGACCGCGCGCGCGTAGTCCAGATAGCGCCCTTTGCCACTGTGGATCGAGCCTGCACGCAATGCGTCAAACACTGTCGTAATGCCGGTTGAGGCAAGTTCTGCATCATGGGCGATCAGGGCAGGCAGATGGGGCCAATCAACTTCCGGGCGGGGCTCCATATGCCGTTCCAGATTGTCAGTGTGCAATTCAACGAGACCCGGTGTGATGAAATCGCCGCCACAGTCGATGGCACCCGACGGCACATAGTCGCCCTCGGATATTTGCGTAATGACCCCGTTTTCGATCGTGACGGCTCCGGTCACCACGCGGTCGGGCAGCACAAGTGAACCATTGGCGAGACACAGGTCACCTGACATAGAAGTGTCATCTGCATTTGCGACAGAGGGCGAACTGAAGGGATACGTCATGACTTACTCTCGCTTTGCGATCTATTATCTACCACCAGCCGGGGCCTTGGCCGATTTCGGGGCAACCTGGCTCGGCTGGGATGTCGCGCAGGGGTGTGATGCGCTCCAACCGGATGTGACCGGCCTTGATGACATTACCATGACACCCCGCAAATACGGCTTTCACGGGACGCTGAAACCCCCGTTTCGCCTTGCCGGCGGGACAACTCAAGCAGGCCTTCAAGCGGCTGTGGCAGATATTGCTGCAACCTGCCCGGCCACACGGTGTGACGGGCTGGCGCTGGAGGCGCTGGGCGGTTTTCTCGCGTTGACGCCGACAGGCGACACGTCTGGCTTGCGCCATGTCGCCGACACCTGTGTGCAACAGCTTGACCATTTCCGTGCGCCCCCAAGCGAAGCCGAACTGACCCGCAGGCGACACGTGGGGCTCACCCCCCGCCAAGAAACTTTGCTGGCAAACTGGGGCTACCCTTATGTGATGGATGAGTTCCGATTTCATCTGACCCTGAGCGGTCATCTCGATGCGGCGGGCAGCGCCCACTGGACGCAGGTCCTGAAGGACTGTTTGCCGCCTTTGCCCGCGCCCTTTGTGGTCGATGCGGTCGCGCTTTGCGGAGAGCGGCAGGATGGCCGGTTCGAAATGATCCAACGCTATGCCCTTTCCGGTTGAAGCAGGGCAACGGCCCGCGCGACGCACGCGCCCAGCGCACCATCATTGCTCAGTTCGCGCACATCAAGCCCCTCTGGCAACGGCTTGTCTGACTGCGACAACCGTTCTGCAATCTCTTGATGTGTTTCCCGTCCGCGACTGGCCAGACGCTGCGCAAGGGTATCAGGGCTTGCCGTGATGTTGAGCACAACGAAGCGCGGGAAGGCAGCCGCGCCATCAAGAAGAGCAGAACGCGAAAAATTGGCAAGGCAATCGGTGCCGCGGGCCAGTTGATAGCGGACAGTTTGCGGGATGCCGTAAAACAGCCCATGCGCGCCCCAATGCACCGCGAAAGCGTTGTCTTGGGCCAACCGCGCAAAGTGAGGCACACTGACAGAGTCATAAGTTTCTCCACCCAGATCGGGGGGACGGGTGATAATGCGGCGCACCAGATGCATTCTGGGAACAGCGGCTTTGATACCGGCCATCACACTGTCCTTGCCAACGCCGGAGGGACCAACAACAGCGATCAGACGGCCCGGCATCACGCTGCCAGACCAGGTGTAAAACGGCTCACGTCGATTTCGCGGTCGCAGACCCGCGCGCGTGCGGCCTCATCATGGAAAATGCCGATGATTGCGACACCGCGTTCTTTGGCTTCTTCGATAAGTGCCAGCACCACCTCGCGGTTGGCGGCATCAAGGCTGGCGGTCGGCTCGTCAAGCAGCATGGCTGGATAGCTATGGGCAAATCCGCGCGCGATGTTGACGCGCTGCTGCTCTCCGCCCGAAAATGTTGTGGGCGAAAGTGACCAGAGCCTTTGCGGGATGTTTAGCCGCGACAGCAGCGCCTCGGAGCGCGCCAGCGCAACCTCTGCTGGCACATCCACAGCCCGCAAGGGTTCTGCAACCACCTCGCGTGTCGGCACACGGGGCACGACGCGCAAGAACTGGCTCACATATCCAAGCGTCTGTCGCCGCAGCCGAATGACATCGCGCGGCGCGGCCTTGACCAGATCGACATCGCCTATCCGAATTGCACCCGACTGGGCCATATAGTTGCCGTATATCATGCGCATCAACGTGGATTTTCCGGCACCCGAAGCACCGGTCAGTGCCACACATTCGCCCGGTGCGACACACAGCGATACGTCGCGCAGCACTTCGATCACGGCACTGCCCTGATTGTGCAGCGTGAAGGTTTTGGATACGTTTTCGAGTTCAATCATGGCTCACACCTGCAAAACGGAACTGACAAGAAGCTGGCTATAGGCATGCTGCGGATCATCCAGCACCTGATCGGTCAGACCCGCCTCGACAACCCGCCCCGATTTCATCACCATCAGCCGGTCGGCCAGAAGTCGCACCACTGCAAGATCATGGGTCACGATGATCGCCGAAAGTCCCATGTCGCGAACAAGGCCGCGCAGCAGGTCCAGCAACCGCGCCTGCACCGACACATCCAGCCCGCCAGTCGGTTCATCCATGAAGACCAACCGCGGGCCGGTCACCAGATTGCGCGCGATTTGCAGGCGCTGTTGCATCCCGCCTGAAAAGGCGGTCGGGCGATCATCGATGCGGTTTGGGTCGATCTCGACGCGGTAGAGCCAGTCGGTGGCCTTGTCGCGAATATCGCCATAGTGGCGCGCACCGACGGCCATCAGCCGCTCTCCGACGTTGCCCCCCGCAGACACACCCATGCGCAGCCCGTCGCGCGCATGTTGATGGACAAAAGCCCAGTCTGTCCGCCCCAGCATCCGGCGCTCAGGTTCCGGCATGGACAGCGTATCCTTTGGACCATCGCTGCGCGTGTCGAAAACAACGCGCCCTGCATCTGCTTCCAGATGCCCCGCCAGACAATTCAACAGGGTGGATTTGCCTGAACCGCTTTCGCCGACAATGCCCATGACTTCACCCGGATAAAGGTCGAACGACACATCCGCGCAGCCGATATGGCTGCCATAGCGTTTAGTAACCCCTTCGACAGACAATAATGGCGTCATGCCGCATCCTTTCCGCGATGCCCTGCCGCTTGGCGGCTTTCGCAATAGTCCGTGTCCGAACAGACAAACATGCGGCCGCCCGCATCATCGACGATAACCTCGTCAAGATAGCTGTGTTCCGCACCGCACAGGCCACAGGGATGGTCGGCCTTGCTTGCCTCGAACGGGTAGTCCTCGAAGTCAAGACTGACCGCGTTCGCATAGGGCGGGAGCGCATAGATGCGCTGTTCGCGTCCCGCGCCGAAAAGCTGGATCGCAGCCATGTCAGCCAGTTTGGGATTGTCGAATTTCGGGATCGGCGATGGATCCATCACATAGCGCCCCTCGACCTTGACCGGATAGGCATATGAGGTCGCGATTTGCCCGTGACGGGCAATATCTTCATAGAGCTTGACGTGCATGAGCCCGTATTCCTCAAGGCTGTGCATCTTGCGCGTTTCGCTTTCGCGCGGTTCAAGAAAGCGCAGCGGTTCAGGGATAGGTACCTGATAAACCAGAATTTGCCCCTCTGTCAGAGCCTCTTCGGGAATGCGGTGGCGTGTCTGGAGCACCGTCGCCTCGCTGGTTCTGGTCGTCGTCGCGACACCTGCTGTGCGCTGAAAGAAGCTGCGGATGGACACCGCGTTGGTCGTGTCATCCGCGCCTTGGTCGATGACCTTGAAGGTATCTTCGGGTGTCAGCACAGCGGCAGAGACCTGCACCCCGCCCGTGCCCCAGCCATATGGCATCGGCATCTCGCGGCTGGCAAAAGGCACCTGATAACCCGGTACGGCCAGCCCCTTGAGAATCGCGCGGCGGATCATCCGCTTTGTCTGCTCATCCAGATAGGCGAAGTTGTAGGCTTGATCTGTCATGGCAGCCCCCGTTGCATCGCTGCTCTGGTGATCCGTGGTGGTGGATGTCATTCCGCTGCCTCCTGTCTTTGGCCCGTGCCGGCCTCGCGGCGCAGTTTGCGCACAAGTTCCAATTCCGACTGGAAATCCACGTAGTGCGGCAGCTTGATATGCTCCAGAAAGCCTGTGGCCTGAATGTTGTCGGCGTGATAGAGCACGAATTCCACGTCCTGTGCCGGTGCGCCGACGTTGTCTTCACCCAATTCTTCCCATCGCAGGGCACGGTCGACCAGCGCCATGGAAATCGCCTTGCGCTCGGTCTGACCAAAGACCAGACCATAGCCGCGGGTAAATTGCGGAGGCTCGGTCTTTGATCCTTTGAACTGGTTGACCGTTTCACATTCGGTCAGCGTCACCTCTCCGATCTCGATCGCGAAACCAAGCTCGGGGATATCCATCTCGACCGGTACAACACCAATGCGTAACTCTCCGACAAAGGCATGATTGCGGGCGTAGCCACGCTGCGTGGAATAAGCGAGACCGAGTGTAAAGCCTTCGTCCGCGCGGGTCAGCGCCTGCAGGCGCAAGGCGCGTTCGGCGGGCATCTCAAGCGGTTCACGGGTCAGATCGGGCGGCGGTGTGTCATCCTGCGGGGCTTCCTCGATCAGTCCCTCGCGGTTAAGAAAATCCGTCACATGTGGCACATCGCCTGAGGTGGTTTTGCGTGTGGGGGCTTCTGGCACCTCGCCATCGGCGGCCAGCTTGAAGTCCAGAAGACGGTGGGTGTAGTCGAAGGTCGGCCCCAGCACCTGCCCACCGGGCAAATCCTTGAACGTCGCCGAAATCCGACGGTCGCAAGCCATTTGGCCGGTATCAACAGGGACCGACGCGCCGAAACGCGGCAATGTCGTCCGATAGGCGCGGATGAGAAATACCGCTTCGATCAGGTCCCCGCGGGCCTGCTTGATCGCAAGTGCTGCAAGGTCGGGGTCATAAAGCGACCCTTCTGCCATGACGCGATTGACCGCCAGCGAAAGCTGCTCGCGGATCTGTGCGACCGAGAGTTCGGCAATATCTTTGTCGCCACGTCGTTCTTCGGCAAGCCACGCATGCGCATTCTCGATCGCCGCTTCACCGCCTTTTACTGCAACATACATCAGATATCTCCGGTCGTGTCTGACAGCGCGCAGATTTCAGTCGAACGCGGCAGCGCCGCAAGCCGGTCGCCACTTGTGAAGATGAAATCGACACCCAGCGGGAACAGGGCGTGGTTGGCGACGAAAGCCTCAGTTTCTGGCAATGAAAGCCCTGCTGTCGCCTTGATCCCCGGTCCGCGTAAGATTGCCCCGTCTTGTTCCAGCGCCTCTGTTTCGACGATCAGCGTAGCTGAACGGTCGGGGTATTCGGCTGTGCCGACAGGATAGTCCGACAACGGCGCAAGCGCCGCCCATGTCCCAATCGCGAACATGGATTGTGAGGGGCCGGACAACGGCGCGCCTGTGTGAAAGGCCACCCAGGCGCGCACCGCGTCGCAATCCGCCATCCCCGCAAGATAGAGCGGCGTATCGCTATCGCAGAGCGTCAGCAGAACCGCGCCGGCGGCCAGCGACAGTGGCGCAGGCGGTTTGGCCCCCGCTATCTTTTGTATTGTGCCGGGGCGGGCCATTGCCTCCATCACGCTGCGAAAAGCCTGCGCCGATTGGGTTGCGGGCGCGGCAAAGCCGCCCGCCAGTATCTCTGCCTGTTGTGTGGACTGCATCAGTCTTCCCCCCGGGCCATTGTGAAGAAATCAACCTTGGTGGCCGCCGCCTTGGCGGCACGCAGGTTGCGCGCGGCGGTCCGCTCATTTTCGAGCACCGCAAGAACACCCTTGCGCAGGGTTTCGGCTGCATCCGATTGCATCAGCGCGTCCACCAAGGCTGTCGCCTCTGCGTCCGCCTTGCTGCGGCTCTGAATATAGGCATGGCCGACCTCACCGGTCTCAAGCCGCAGCGCGCAGCGTGTGACGGTTATTTCCCCCAGATTGAAGGGCGCTCCGGTGGCCCCGGCGCGGGCGCGGACCATGGTACTGCCGATCTCGGGCGGACGCAGCCATGTGAAAGCGGGGCGCGCCATCGTCGCGTCAAGCAAGGCCGCAACGCGACCGCCGGGGGCCTTTGCCATCAGGCTCAGCCATGATCTGCGCTGCGCATTTCCGTCAAGAGTGTCTTTCATATCGACAACTCATCCATTTCCTATACAACTAGACTTATCTTATCATAGTCCCGGTTCTGGGCCACAGGAGATTTGTGAATTTTGCGTGACAGTTCATCCGGCAAGACCCCGATCTGGAAGGCGATCGCCGACGCCTTGCGCAGCGATCTGGCCGAAGGGCGCTATCGCCCCGGCGACCGGCTCCCGACCGAGGCGTTGCTTGCGGAGCGCTTTGGCGTGAACCGCCACACCGTCAGGCACGGGTTGTCGGCACTGGTCGACGAGGGCCTTATCCGCACGCGTCGCGGCGCGGGCGCTTTTGTTGCGGCAACCCCGACAGATTATCCCATCGGCAAACGCGTGCGCTTTCACGACAATCTTGTTGCGGCGGGACGCGCGCCGGAAAAGCGCATTCTCCACCTGACCGAACGCGCCGCCACCGATGGCGAGGCTCGGGCATTGGGTGTCGCCGCCGGTGCGCCGGTCTGCGCCTTTCATGGCCTGTCACTTGCTGATGACCAACCCATCGCCGTTTTCGAAAGCCTGTTTCCGTTGGATCGCCTGCCTCGTATCACGGACGCCCTGCAGCAGGAAAAGACCGTTACGGCAGCACTTCAGGCGGTCGGGGTCGCGGACTACACCCGCGCCTCGACACGGCTAACCGCCGTTCGCGCCACGGCTGCGCAGGCGCTTCACCTGCAGATCAGGGAGGGTGATCCCCTGTTGCGGTCCACGGGGGTGAATGTCGATACGAATGGCATCGCAGTCGAATACGGCCGCACATGGTTTGCCGGTGACCGGGTGACCCTGACTTTGGAAGGCTAGCCTTCGTATTTTTCCAGAAACGCTTCGGCGGGCATAGAGCGGAAATCTTCGAGTGTTGCGCCGAGGGTGTCGTGGGACCAGTCCCACCATGCCAGCGCAATCAGGCGGTCGGCAATGGCGCGGGGCTGGCGCAAGCGTAGCGGTTTTGCAGGTGTACCCGCGACAATCGTGTAGGGATCGACATCCTTGGTGACGACGGCACCGGAAGCAACCACAGCGCCATGCCCCAAGTTGACTTCGGGTTTGATCATGGCACCCGCCCCGATCCAAGTGTCATGGCCGATATGTGCGACACGGGACCGGCGCTGCACGAAAAATGCCTCATCCTGCGTCACGTCATCCCAATAATCAGCCGACCGGTACAAAAAGTGATGGCATGACGCCGTGTGCAGCGGATGGTCTGTCGCGCCGATCCGGCTGAAGGCTGCGATGTTCGCGAACTTGCCGATCTGCGCATTGGCCACATCGGCATAGCGGTCGCAGTAGGAATAATCCCCGAAATGCGCGTTGTTCAAACGGCTGCCTTTGCCGATCTCGACATAGGTCCCAAAGGTACTGTCAGTGATTTCACATTCAGGGTGGATGAACGGTTCGATCGGGGAAAGGCGTGGCATAGTGAATATCTCCGGGTCGGCTGGGCTACGGTGAAGGAACAGGCCCCCTGTCCGCGCCTTCAGTCTTTCTTTCCAATCAGACGTCCGCGCAACCATCCAGAGAACCAGTCCATGAACATCACCATGGCGATAATCAGGATGATGTAATAGGCGACTTCTTCCCAGTCTTTTTGGGTCTGGATCGCTTGGGTCAGCATCAGGCCGATCCCGCCGCCTGTGATTGCGCCAATAATCGTGGCCGAGCGCGTATTGGATTCCAGAAAATAAAGGATTTGCGCCAACAGGACCGGCATCACCTGCGGGATGACGCCGAACCGGTACCGCTGCAACGGTTTGGCCCCTGTTGACGTCACACCTTCGATCTGTTTTTCATCCACGTTTTCAAGTGCTTCTGAAAAGACTTTACCGAAAGTGCCTGTATCGGTAACGAGGATCGCCAAGGCCCCCGTCAGCGGGCCGGGGCCAAATGCGCGTGCCAGAACCACCGTCCAGATCAGCGCATCGACACCGCGTACGAAATCAAACAACCGGCGGGTTGCAGCACGCAAAAGCATGATCGGCGTAAAGCGTTTGGCCGCCAGAAACGCCAGCGGCAGCGCAACAATGGCGGCCCCCATTGTCCCCAGAAAAGCCATCAGGATCGTTTCACCAATCGCCCAGGCGACGTCCTTGTGACGCCACATCGGGTTGTTCCAGAAATCCGACAGGGCCCCCGCGATATTGCTGCGATCGGCGTCAACACGTGGCCCGAAGAAAATCTGCCCCAGCCCGACACCGTAGTAGGGGCTATCAAGCGTGACCCAGAACAATTCCCATCCCGGAAAATAGTTGAAGACCTCTGTCTTGGAGCCTGTCAGCGTGATGCGCCCTTCGTCGGTTCTGATCGCGACACGGCGGTCAGAAGCGTTGATCCAGTCAGGCACGTCATCGCCCAGATCGGTGATCACGCTGCGCCCTTCGGCCTGTGCTGTGATCATGCCATAACCCGGAATTGTGATTTCTGTCCGGTTTTCCGGCAGAAGGCGCACAAAATGGTCGCCGCCCAGATCAATGGAGATGACCGAGTCACCAGTGACCCAATCAGGGCGCTCACCTTCGGGATAACGCCCCTTGCGTTCGCCCTCAAAAGCATAGTCAATTTCGCCCGTACGGTTGGAACGGGTCACATGTACCTTGTGCGACCAGCTATCGGACACCAGCGTAACTGCGTTCTCGGCATTGGCCCGTTGCGCCAGACCGGGAATGTCAAAGGCAAAGAAAATATAGGTGAAATAGACAAGGATCAGTGCAGGCAGGCCAAGGGTGATAAGGCGCTTGCGCAAAAAAAGCCGGTCAGCCTGAGACTTGACGAGCGTGATATCAACAGCGGTCATTGGGATTGCCCATCGGTCAGGCGGTTGCGATAGCGGCTTGAGACCTGATCGAAGAATACGATTGTCCCGAAGAGCAGAATGAAGATTGCTGCGGCCTCATCGAAACGGCCCGGTCCCCACGCCATGGCGTTGCGCAGCTCATAGCCAAGCCCCCCTGCCCCGACGTAGCCCAGAATGGCAGAGGCGCGGATATTGATTTCAAAACGCAGCAGCGCATAGCTGACGTAATTCGGCGCGACCTGTGGCAGCACCCCAAGCAGCATTCTCTGGGTCCATGTGGCACCTGTCGATGCAAGGCCCTCGACCGGTTTGAGGTCGGCGTTTTCAGCAACTTCCGAGAACATCTTGCCCAAGGCACCCGCAGTGTGAATTGCGATGGCAATCATGGCTGGCACCGGCCCGCCCCCCATCACAAAGATCAGCACCAGGGCAATCACGATCTCGGGGATCGCGCGCATGATGTCCGAAATACGCCGGAACAACGGGATCAACCGCGGCCATTTGGCTAGACCACGGGTGCCAAGCAAGGACAGAAGCAGCCCCGCAAGCGCGCCGATAATTGTAGAAACGGCAGCAATATTGATGGTTTCGATCAATGCCGGAAAATACTTGACGATCAGGGCGGGCAAATCGGCGCTTTTTTCCCAAGCCTCGCTCAGAACATCGCCGGGATAGGCCCCGATATTCGAAATGCCGTCCCAGAACCCACCGGCGTTCCGGTCGTCTGCAACCATAAAACCCGAGACCATCAGAATGACAAAAATAAGAAGCGTCAGCCCGCCATAAAGACGTTTGCGCTGCACCTGCGCCATATAGCTTGACTGGATTTGGTCTACGGTCCGGCTGGCAGCCATTCCGCTCAGGTTCGCGTCTGTCATGTCTGCTTGTCCCATTGGAGAACCGGCAGCCCGGATACCGGACTGCCGGAAGCTGTATCTGGCGATCTAGCCGCCGATTTTTGCCTGACGCGCGGCAATCACGGACAGGTATGTGTCATGCGTCACAGGCTGGAACCCCAGAGTCTCGCCAGCCGCAACACCATATGCACAATCGACATCACGCTCGTGCAGGCCGTCGACCAGAGCGGTCATCTTGGCCTTTACGTCGTCAGGCAGGGCGGAACGCAAAACAACCGGACCCTCGGGGATCACGTTGGAAATCCAGATTTGCTGCAATTCGTTCATATCGACGAGACCCGCATCAACCGCCTTGCGCAACGCGCCGGAGTTGTAGCCGTCTTCCCAGTTGCCTTGGCCGTCGGCCCAAGTCACGCCAGCGTCGATGTCACCGTTGTAGACAGCCACGATGGTTTGTTCATGGCCGCCGGTGAAGGCGACTTCACCGAAATAGTCACCCGACTCCATGGTCGCGCCGGTCGCCTGAGGGATTTCGATAGAAGGGATCAGGTAGCCGGAGGTGGAATTCGGGTCGCCGAAGCCAAAGACTTTGCCCTGCATATCCTCAAGCGAAGTGATGCCACTGTCGACACGGGCAAAACCGATGGAGTGGTAGCCGATGGAACCGTCCATGTTCACCTTGACCAGGACGGGTTCTACCACCTCGGGGTCCTGCAGGTAGGTCGCCGCATAGGAAGAAGCGCCCAGCCATGCCATATCGATCGTGCCACCAAGCAGGCCCTGGATCACGCCATTGTAGTCGGCTGGCGCGAAGAGTTTGACGTCAACGCCAAGTTCTTCTGCGGCGTAATCCTGCAGGCAGGCGTATGAGTTCATACGGTCTTGGGCGTTCTCGCCGCCCAGAATGCCGATCCGGAACTCGGAAATTGCATGGCCGTCTGCAAGTGCAGGGGCGGCGAGTGCTGTAGTAGCCAGAGCGGCTGCGATAAACTTTTTCATCGGTGTCTCCATGGATGAAGTTTGAGCGCCATTCGGCGCAAGAAACTGGCTCAGACGTAGGCTTCGGCCTTGCGAATGGATTGTCTGTCCAGCGTTTCGATTTCAGTCGACGTCGCGGCTTCGGAAAAATCCGCACCCGCGCCGTAGATGTCGCGCGCAACACCTGTGGTCAGTTGTTGTGGCGTGCCATCAAAGACGATGCGTCCGTCGCGCATCCCGATCACGCGATCACAATAGCGCCGCGCTGTATCGAGGGTGTGGAGGTTTGCAATGACCGTGCGACCGTCTTCTTCGTGGATCCGCCGGAGCGATTGCATTACAACTTGCGCATTCATCGGATCAAGGCTGGCGATCGGTTCGTCCGCAAGAATGATCCGCGGGTCCTGCATCAGGGCACGGGCGATGGCAACGCGCTGTTGCTGCCCACCTGACAGCGCCTCGGCCCGCTTTGGGGCCTGTTCGGCAATGCCAAGGCGATCAAGGATTTCGATCGCCTTGTGAATATCGGCTTGAGGATAGAGGTTGAACATCGTCGCCAGCGTTGACCTGCGGTTCAGCGTGCCGTGCAGAACGTTGGAGACAACATCCATACGCGGGACAAGGTTGAACTGCTGAAAAATCATCGCGCAGCGCGATTGCCACACGCGCTGCGCCGCGCCGCGCAGCTGCGTTACGTCTTCGCCTTCGAACGTGATGGTACCTTCGGACACGTCGCTTAGGCGATTGACCATGCGCAACAGCGTGGACTTGCCCGCACCGGATCTGCCGATGATCCCGATCATCGTCGGTTTGCCGACCGAGATATTTGCAGAGTCTACGGCAGTCTTGTCACCAAATCGCTTGGTCAGGTTTTCGATTATCAGCATCATCGCCCCCGGATGTTCCCGAGGACGGGTAAGCGCCAAAGTCGAAACTTATGTGACGATCCGGATTCAGTTTTGCGACAAGATTGTAAGGGTTTTGCAACGCAAACCCACGCTTGCAAACCGCCTTTACGGCGACCAGACGCGCGTGAAAAACGTGTGGATGCGCGGGCTGACTGTCATAATCCCGTTACATTGGCTGATTTGTAATCTATGATTCGGTCATGAAACGAAGGCTCTTGTATCTCACGGCCACTATGGTCGTTGCGCCATTCATGGCACAGGCCCAACTGGCCAATGTCGAGTGCGATGACAGCACCCGCCTGACGCTTATGCTTGAGGATGTGCTTGGAGCGGAACGGCGTGCCTTCGGCCTGCGTGATCCCGAAACCGTGCTAGAGATCTGGATTCATCCCCGCACAGATGCTTGGACCATTGTGCAGAACTATGCCAACGGTACGTCCTGTATCGTTGCGATGGGCGAAAACTGGGAAGCGCTTCCGGCAGGCCCAGCGTGACCGGCTAGGGCTTGCTCAACCGCTTTATGTCGCTGCGAATTGCGCGATAGACCTTGCGCCCCCACTCGGAGTATATTTTTGGCCCCGGATGAAACCCGTCAGGGCTCATCTTTGATACGTCCGGTTCAAAGTCCATCGCAACGAAACGGCATCCGTCTTGTCTGGCGATCAAGCCCCGCAACGCGTGGTCAAACCGCCTTGCCTGTGCGCCCAGCACCCAGCGCAGCGGTTGCGGAAGCAGCGGGAAATACCGGATCGGTGGAATGCCCGAGACGCAAATCACATCGGCTTGAAACCTGTCCTCAATCAAACGCAGCAGCGTCGCGTATTGCTGCAACCAGACCGACAAAGGCACCTGCGTGGTAATGTCATTGACGCCAAGTGATACGGACACGATATCAAACTTCTGGCGCGCGCTGTCCTGCAGGCGCGCAATGGTATCTGCCGTAGTGGCGCCCGTCTGCGCATCGACAGACCAATAGACAGTGTTGGTTTGTGACAGCCGCTTGCGCATGTGACCCAGCAGCGCTTCTTCCTGATGCGATGTCCCCACACCCACGGCAGAACTATCGCCAATGATCAGCAGTCTCAGGTCGGGCCCCTGCCCGCTGACGCCATGACGACGGCCGGACGGATCAGCCAGACGCAAGGCTGTCCGTCGCACGCCCGCGCCCTGTGCCACCAGAACCGGAAACAAGAGAATACGTGCCGCAAGGTCCAGCATCCTAGCCTCCGTTCCGGGGGGCGATTGGCCATGCGTCAGGATCTGCGCCGGTCTTATATGTGTCTGTGACGTCCATCATTTCACCCGCAAAGGAAAACGTAGCCTGCCCTGCCACCTTTTCTAGTTTGAATTGCAGCTTGCGGAATTGACGTTTGTCAAAAGCAAGGCGGCCTATCATCGTCCACCAACCCTTGATGCATATCAATGAGCTGACGGCCCCCTTGCAGTAGCTGTGGAACAAGACGGTCCGCGATGCAGGGATGCGACAACGACATGACTGAGGGATCAACGCCACAGACGGATCAGGATCAGATTGCCCTGATATGCGCGCGCTACCGGAATGACCCGCACCGGATGCTGGACATATTGCGCGATGTGCAGGACCGCTTTCGGTGCATTTCGCGCCTGAGCATGCAGACTGTCGCCAGCAAGACCGGCTTGACGCAGGTGGCCGTTGAAGGGGTCGCAAGTTTCTATGCATTCCTGTCGCTTGAACCCAAGGGCCGCGTCACGATCAGGCTGTGTGATGACATCATCGACCGGTTTGCGGGCCTGTCAGCGGTCACCGAGGCTTTCGTCAAGGAACTTGGCGTGGGGTTGGGGCGGACATCTGCAGATGGGGCATACTCGCTTGAATATACACCTTGCATCGGCATGTGTGATCAGGCCCCTGCCGCAATGATCAACGATGTTGTCGTTACGAGGCTGACCCCCGAAAAGGTGCGCCGGATTGCGACCGGGCTGAAAGAAGGGAAAAACCCCGAAGACCTGATTTCAGATCGGTTCGCTGAACTTTCGCCTTACGCCCGTGCCACACGGATGGTTGATGCCAACATCAAACACGCCGGAGCCGTGCTACTGGGGCCTGTCCCGCAAGACGCGGGATTGCAGAAAGCACTGGCGCAGACACCAGCCCAGATCATCGACCAGATCGGGGCCAGCGGTCTGCGTGGTTGTGGCGGTGCGGGGTTCACAACGGACCGGAAGTGGCGCTTTGCGTCACAGGCCGCAGATGATCGCCGCTTCATCTTCTGCAATGCCGACGAGGGCGAACCAGGCACGTTCAAGGACCGCGTCCTGCTGACCGAACGTCCACATTTGCTGATCGAGGGGATGACGATCGCCGCCCGTGCCGTGGGGGCGCGCGAGGGGATCATCTATCTGCGTGGCGAATATGTCTATCTGCGCGCATTGCTGGAAGAGGTTCTGGCAGAACGCCGTGCAAACGGTCTGTTGGGCGACAGCATCCTTGGCACGGCCGGTTTTGACTTCGACATCCGCCTGCAAATGGGCGCGGGTGCCTATATCTGCGGCGAAGAAGGCGCGCTGATCAGCTCCTGCGAGGGGCTGCCGGGGGAACCGAAAACGCGCCCGCCCTTCCCTGTGACATCCGGCTATCTGGGTCACCCCACAGTCGTTAACAACGTCGAAACCTTCTGCCATGCAGCCCGTATCCTTGACCGCGGGGCGCAATGGTTCTTTAACATGGGTACCAAAGGCAGTCACGGCACCAAACTGTTCAGCGTGTCGGGGGATTGCCTGCATCCGGGCATTTACGAGTTGCCATACGGCTTGTCGGTGCGCGAATTGCTTGAAATGGCAGGTGGTGAGGATGCTGCCGCCGTACTGGTGGGTGGCCCCTCTGGCACAATGATCGCGCGCGATACCTTTGAGCGCAAACTGACCTTTGACGATCTGGCGACAGGCGGTGCCGTCGTCGTATTCTCAAGCGAACGCAACATTCTGGAGATCGTCGAATACTACATGTCGTTCTTCGTCCATGAAAGCTGCGGCTATTGCACCCCTTGCCGCGTCGGGAATGTGTTCCTGCAAAGGGCTGTCGCCAAATTCCGTCAGGGCCTCGCCAACCCTGCCGACATTGCCTATCTTAAGGATCTTTCGGCCACGATCATCGAGACCAGCCGCTGCGGTCTCGGCATGACCTCGCCGAACCCGATCCTGTCCACACTGGAAAACTTTCCGCTGGTCTATGCGGCCATGGTCAAACCGTCAAAGGACCGGATGCGCGCCACCTTCGATATCCAGTCCGCCATCAGCGACGCGCGCTTTCTGGCCAAACGCCGTTCGTCGATCTATGACAGGGATTTCAGCAAATGAGCCGCTTCACCTTTCAGATAGACGGGAACGAGATCACCGCCAAGGACGGCCAGACCATCATGCAGGCTGCTGATGCGGCTGGCATCTACATTCCCCGCCTTTGCGATCACGAAGGGCTGCGCCATCAAGGGGGATGCCGTGTTTGTACTGTCAAGGCAGACGGGCGCAGCGTGGCGGCCTGCACGCAACCTGCCACCCCTGGCCTCAGGGTCGAGAACGAAACCGATCATATCAACAAACTCCGCCGTGATCTGGTGGGGATGCTGTTTAACGAAGGCAACCACCTGTGCCCGATCTGCGAGGCCAGCGGCAACTGCGAATTGCAGGCGATGGCCTACCGCCTTGGCATGACGGAACCCACAAAGTTTCCCTACTTGGAACCTTGCCGTCCCGTTGACGCATCGCACCCCGATATTGCGCTGGACAACAACCGCTGCATTTCCTGCGGACGCTGCGTGCGGGCGTCGCAGGATGTCGATGGCAAGGGTGCGTTCGGTTATGTAGGGCGCGGCATTCACCGTCATATTGCCGCCAATGGCACTGATCTGGCAGACACAAACGCCGCCGTCTCTGATTTTGCCATCTCGGCCGGGGTCTGCCCCGTTGGCTGTATTATCCGCAAGGGCGAAGGTTTTGCCCGCCCGATCGGCGCACGCGACTATGACAAACACCTGATCGGCTATGATATCGAGAAGAAACGCGATGAGTGACCTGCCCAAAGCCCGCATCGCCACGGCCTCGCTTGCGGGGTGCTTTGGCTGTCACATGGCGCTTTTGGACATCGACGAGCGACTGATCGCGCTGATGAAGCTGGTCGAATTTGACCGCTCTCCTCTTACAGATATCAAACGCTTTACCCAACGCTGCGATATCGGGATCATCGAGGGCGGCTGCTGCAACGAAGAAAACGTGCATGTCTTACAGGAGTTCAGGCGCAATTGTGATATCCTGATCAGTCTGGGCCAATGCGCGATCATGGGCGGCCTACCGGCAATGCGTAACGCGATCATGCATGCCGATGAGCCACTGCGCGAGTGTCTGGAAGAAGCCTATATCACCGGCCCATACACCCAGAATAAAACCCAGATCATCCCCAATGACCCTGCGCTGCCGCTCTTGCTGGACAGGGTCTATCCCTGTTCCGAAGTGGTCGAGATTGACTATCAGATTCCCGGCTGTGCCCCCACGGGTGACGTGATCTATCAGGCGCTCAGTGGGTTGTTGTCAGGCAGATTCCGGGGCTTTGAACGGGAGCATATCCGCTTTGACTGATACACCGCGCACCATCGAAATCTCGCCTGTGACCCGTGTCGAAGGACACGGCAAGGTGACGATCCACCTTGATAAGGATGGGATGGTCGACGAGGCACGACTACACATCGTCGAATTCCGTGGCTTTGAACGGTTTATTCGCGGTCGCCTGCTGTGGGAGGTGCCGGTGATCGTGCAGCGCCTGTGCGGTATTTGTCCGGTCAGCCATCATCTGGCTGCGGCCAAGGCGATGGACGTGATCTGCGGCGTCGACGAATTGCCCCCAACCGCCGAGAAAATGCGCCGTCTGATGCACTACGGGCAGGTGATGCAAAGCCATGTGCTGCATTTCTTCCACCTTGCCGCACCCGATCTCTTGTTTGGTTTCGATGCGCCCGCCGCGCAGCGCAACATTTTTGAAGTCCTGCGCGAAAAGCCAGAACTGGGCCGCCGAGCGATCCTGATGCGCAAATTCGGGCAGGACATTATCGAAGCGACCGCAGGCAAGAAAATTCATGGTACCGCCGCCATCCCCGGCGGGATCAACCGCAACCTGCCGCTGGCGACTCGCGATTCCTTCCTCGCGGATCTGGCGGACATGCAAGCCTGGGCGCAAGATGCCCTTGCGCTGGCCCGCGACTATACGCTTGGCCATGCTGAACTGGTCGGCGGCTTTGCGTCTTTTCCTTCAAAATACATGTCACTGGTGCGCGAAGGTGACGGCGCGCTGGACCTTTACCACGGCAACCTGCGCATGATTGATCCGGTGGGTGATCTGATCTTTGATCAGCTTCCCTATGATCGCTATCACGAGGTCCTGCGCGAGGATGTGCGCGCATGGTCCTATATGAAGTTTCCATTCATCAAGGATTTCGGCCCCGATGACGGCTGGTACCGCGTTGGCCCGCTGGCGCGGATGAACACGGTCACCCTGATTGACACACCTCAGGCAAACACCGCCCGCAACGCGTTAATGGCCGCTGCAGACGGGCCCAAGATGCACCCGATCCTTGCCAATCACTGGGCGCGGATGATCGAGGTTCTGCACTGCCTCGAGAAGATCGAAGAATTGCTGCATGACCCTGACCTGCAAGGCACCGACCTGAAGACAACTGGCGACCGGCGCGAAGAAGGTATCGGTGTGATCGAGGCCCCCCGCGGCAATCTCATTCACCACTACAAGGTCGACGAGAATGATCAGGTGACCTTTTGCAATCTCATCGTCTCGACAACCCACAACAACGAAGCGATGAACCGCGCGGTCAAAGATGTCGCGATCAAGCAGATTTCGGGCCGATCCCAGATCACGGAAGCGATGCTCAATCATGTCGAAGTGGCGATCCGCGCCCATGACCCCTGCCTGTCTTGCGCGACCCACGCACTGGGGCAGATGCCGCTGGAAGTGGCTTTGCTGGACGTTGACGGGCGCACACTCGACAAACGGGCGCGGGCGCTATGATGCGGGTGATCGGATACGGGAATCCCGGACGCGGGGATGACGGGCTGGGCCCTGCTTTCGCGGAACAGCTGGCCGCAGTGCAGAGACCTGACATCTTGGTGACGACAGACTTTCAACTGACCGTCGATCATGCGCTTTTGATCACGGATACCGACAGGGTTGTTTTTGTCGATGCACTGATCGGTTCGGACGTTGCCTTCACCTTCGAAAGGGTCGCGCCATCAACGGCGTGTGATGTGGCCAGCCACAGCCTGCGGCCAGAGAGCGTTCTGGCGCTCTGCAATACGCTCTACGGGCACGTGCCGGAGGCGTATCTTCTAGGCATAAGCGGGAATGATTTCGGTGAAGTGAAAGAAGGGCTGAGCCCGCTTGCCCAGAGCAATCTTTCTTTGGCCAAGGCGCTGTTTTACGACTGGCTTGGCAGCACGGACGCAACACATTCAGCGCAAGGGTTGACCCATGCATGAAATGTCGCTTTGCGAAAATATTCGCGATATCATTCAAGAGCAGGCCATGACATGCGGCTTTAGCCGGGTCAGCCGCGTCTGGCTTGAAATCGGCCAGCTGTCTTGCGTCGAGCCGGATGCGCTGCGGTTTGGATTTGATGTGGTGATGCGCGGCTCTGTTGCCGAAGGGGCCAGTGTCGAGATTGCGACACACCCTGCCACGGCGCGCTGTTTGAGCTGCCAAACGACAGCACCAATACAGCAACGATACGATCCCTGTCCCGCATGCGGCGCAGGCCCGATGGAAATGGTCCAAGGCAATGAACTGAAGATCAGCAAACTGGAGGTAGTGTGATGTGTGGCACATGCGGATGCGGTGAAGGTCAGGTCCGGATCGACGGCAAGCACCACCACGGCCACCCACGCGAAATTGCGCTAGAGCAGGACATCATGGCCAAAAACAACGGCTATGCAGGTGCCAACAGGCAGCGATGTCAGGAGCAGCACATCCTCGCCCTTAATCTGGTATCCAGTCCGGGGTCGGGCAAGACCGAACTTTTGGTCAGGACGATCGAAACACTAGGGGCAGAGACACCCTGCTATGTCATAGAAGGCGACCAGCAAACAGCGAACGACGCCGACCGCATCCGCGCGACAGGCGCGCCCGCGGTGCAGATCAACACTGGCAAAGGCTGCCATCTGGATGCGCATATGGTGGGGCATGCACTGGACGACCTTGCCCCTGCCCGCGGCAGTATTGTCTTTGTTGAAAACGTCGGCAATCTGGTCTGCCCCGCTGGTTTTGATCTGGGCGAGGCGCACAAGGTGGTCGTGCTGTCGGTCACAGAAGGCGAAGACAAACCCTTGAAATACCCCGATATGTTCGCCGCCGCTGATCTGGCACTCATCAACAAAGTCGATCTTTTGCCGTATCTGGATGTCGATCTCGATCTGATGATCGCAAATGCTTTGCGGGTCAATCCGGCTTTGCGGATCATCCAAATCTCTGCAAAATCCGGCAAGGGGATGTCCGACTGGCTGGAATGGATCGGGGCTGCACACAACGCCCAACGCCCGGCTACAGCCGCAGAATAGGACCGCACCCATGTGTCTTGCCATTCCCGCCAAAGTCCTCAGCCTTGAACCCGATGCCATGGCAGTCGTCACGGTCGAAAATGTCCGCAAGCGCATATCAACGGCCCTTCTCGATCACGTGGCCGAAGGGGATTACGTGCTGGTTCATGTCGGCTACGCGCTGCACAAGCTGAGCGAAGAAGAGGCCGCACACACCCTGTCACTGATGGCCGAAGCAGGTATCCTGCAAGAAGAACTGGCCGAACTCAGCGGAGAGAGCCCATGCGTTACATAAGTGAATTCCGTGACCGGACGCTGGCGCGCAACCTTGCCGCACGCATCGCGCACGAGGTGCAGCCGGACCGCGACTACCATTTCATGGAGTTTTGCGGCGGCCATACCCACGCGATCTTTCGCTATGGTGTGCAGGATCTGATGCCGGACAATGTGCACTTCGTGCATGGCCCCGGTTGCCCGGTTTGCGTGCTGCCGGTGCGGCGGTTGGATGACGCGGTGGAATTGGCCGAAAAACACGATGTGATCCTGTGCACCTATGGCGACATGATGCGCGTACCGGGCACCGGCGGGCGGTCATTGATCAAGGCCAAGGCCGATGGGGCGGACATTCGCATGGTCTACTCCACAAGTGACGCGCTCAGGATCGCACGCGATAACCCCGCACGGCAGGTAGTCTTCTTCGCCATCGGCTTCGAGACGACAACACCGCCCACCGCCGTCGCGATCAAGCTGGCCAAGGCCGAGGGGCTGACCAATTTCACCGTCTTCTGCAACCACGTCCTGACACCGTCGGCGATCGGCCATATCCTTGCATCCGAGGATTTCGCACCCGATGGCCCCGCAAGGATCGACGGGTTCTTGGGCCCGTCACATGTGAGTGCGGTCATCGGATCCCAACCCTATGAACCTGCCGCGCGAAAGTATCGGAAACCGGTGGTGATTGCGGGGTTCGAGCCTTTAGATGTTTTGCAGTCTGTGCTCATGTTGATCACACAAGTCAATGCCGGGCGCGCCGAGGTAGAGAACCAATACACCCGCGTTGTCACCCGCGAAGGCAACCGCAAGGCGCAGGCAATGGTGGCCGAGGTTTTCGCACTGCGCGACAGCTTTGAGTGGCGCGGTCTGGGAAAACTCCCCAAAAGTGCCTTACAAATTTCCGACAAATTTGAAACATTTAATTCCGAAAAACGCTTTAAAATATCAGAAAAGCAACCACGGGAGGTGAAATCCTGTGAATGTCCTGCCGTGCTGCGCGGCGTCAAGAAGCCCACTGATTGCAGGCTGTTCGGTACGGTTTGCACACCTGATAACCCGATCGGCGCATGTATGGTTTCATCCGAGGGTGCCTGTGCGGCCTACTGGAGCTATGGACGGCAGCGCGTGCCGCAAGATGCCGCATGACGGACCGCATCGACATGACCCATGGCGGTGGCGGGCGTGCGATGGCAGATCTGATCCACAGTCTCTTTCACAAGCATCTGGGCAATCCGGTTCTTGAACGGGGTGATGATGCTGGGCTGGTGACAGTCCCTGCCGGACGTCTGGTCATGTCCACCGACGGGCATGTCATCTCGCCCCTGTTCTTTCCCGGCGGGGATATCGGGGCGCTGTCGGTGCACGGGACGATAAATGATCTGGCGATGATGGGTGCCCGCCCGCTTTGCCTGACGGCCGGGTTCATTCTGGAAGAAGGCTTCCCCCTGTCTGACCTGGACCGGATCGTGGGTTCGATGGCGCAAACCGCAACCACCGCAGACGTGCAAGTGATCAGTGGCGACACCAAAGTTGTCGAACGGGGCAAGGGCGATGGCATTTTCATAACAACGACCGGAATCGGGATGGTGCCGCAAGGCGTGGATATGTCTGTCAGCAACGTCGCTGCAGGTCAGTCTGTCGTCGTGTCAGGCACGATTGGCGATCACGGCGTTGCCGTTCTTTCCAAGCGCGAAAATCTGGCGTTCGAAACGGAAATCCGGTCCGATTCCGCCGCGCTGCACGGTCTGGTGGCGGACATGATCGCCGAGGTTCCGGACATCGCCATGCTGCGCGATCCGACCCGCGGGGGGCTTGCTGCGACACTGAACGAAGTCGCGACAGCAGCAAAGGTTGGCGTGGTGCTGGACGAGGCCCAGATCCCCGTGTCCCCCGATGTCGCAGCGGCATGCGAATTGCTGGGGCTTGACCCGCTGAACACCGCCAATGAAGGCAAGTTGATCGCGTTTTGTCCGCGCAAGGCGGCAGACAGGCTTCTTGGCGTGATGCGTGCGCATCCCTTGGGGCAAAATGCGGCGATCATCGGAGCCACCATCGCAGACCCCGCGCACCTTGTGCAGATGGAAACAGCGTTTGGCGGTACCCGCATCGTTGACTGGCTCGCCGGTGAACAACTGCCGCGTATCTGCTAGTGGCAATCACCGGACGCCAGATCACCGTGCGGGGGCGTGTGCAGGGCGTGGGGTTCCGGCCCTTCGTATGGCGGCTGGCCAGAGAGGCGCAGCTGACAGGCCATGTTCTGAACGATGGTGCAGGTGTCACCATCGTGGCTTGGGGCCCGCAGTCCGTACTCGATGGCTTTCTGCAACGACTGGAGCAAAGCCCGCCTCCTCTCGCAAGGATTGCAGAGCTCACATGGGAAGCTTTGGAGGGCACAGCACCTGCCGACGCGTTCCGCATCGCTGAAAGTGACATCGGCGCCATCAGTGCCGAGATCACCCCCGATGCCGCGACTTGTCCTGCCTGCATTGCGGAAATTCACGATCCTGCTGACCGCCGCTATCAGTATCCTTTCACCAATTGCACCCACTGCGGCCCCCGTCTGTCGATTGTGCGGGGCATCCCTTATGACCGCGCGCAGACATCCATGGACATGTTTGCCATGTGCGATGCCTGTCGGCGTGAGTATTTGGATCCGGCAGACCGACGCTTTCATGCGCAGCCCAACGCCTGCCCCGTTTGCGGCCCGAAAATCTGGCTCGAGGATGCGCGGGGGGTGATCGTCAGCACAGATCCGCTTGCCACAGCAGCGCAAAGGCTGATGCGGGGTGAGATTATCGCGATCAAAGGCATTGGCGGTTTTCACCTGGCCTGCAATGCCACCGACACCGTCTCGGTACAGCGCTTGCGCCAGCGCAAGAGCCGTCTTGCTAAACCCTTTGCCGTCATGGCCAGAGATTTGGAACAGATCAAGCGCTTTTGTCAGCTTTCCGATGAAGAGGCTGCCCTGCTAAATACGCCAGCCGCGCCGATTATGCTGTTGAAGAAGAGCGCAAGCGCCGCATTGCCGGACATCGCACCGGGACTTGGCAGGATTGGCGTGATGCTGCCGCATGCGCCACTCCACCACCTGCTGTTGGCACAGACCGAAGCACCACTTGTCATGACTTCCGGAAACCGCGCCCAAACACCCCAGATTACCCGAAACGACATCGCGCGCAGCCGCTTGGCAGGCATCGCGGATGCTTTACTGATGCATGACCGCGATATCGTGAACCGTCTTGATGACAGCCTGATCCGCATGGATCATGGCGCCCCCTCTATCCTGCGCCGCGGGCGCGGAATGGCACCGGCGCCGATCAGCTTGCACCCGGATCTTGCGGATACGTCGCCGACCCTTGCAATGGGTGCAGACCTGAAATCGACGTTCTGCCTGCTCAACAAGGGGCAGGCGATCCCCTCACAACACATCGGGGATCTGCAGACAGCGGAAACCTATGCGGACTATCGCGCCAAGATCGATCTCTATCGCGCGCTTTATGGTTTGGTGCCCGAGATCATTGCTGTGGATATCCACCCTGACTACCTGTCAACGCGTTGGGGGTCGCGACTGGCCAACGAGACTGGCGCAAGACTGGTCCGTGTCCAGCATCACCATGCGCATATGCTCGCTTGTCTGGCCGAGCATCAGGTTGCGCCTGAAAATGCGCTGTCCGTCGGAATAATTCTGGATGGCACGGGCATGGGCACGGACGGGACACTTTGGGGCGGCGAAATAATGGTCGGTGACTATCGCGGGTTTCAAAGAAAAGCCCATATCCAACCGGTCGCATTGGCTGGCGGGGAAAAGGCGGTGCGCGAACCGTGGCGCAATCTGGTGGCGCATTTGATTTGCGCCTTTGGTGATGATTGGCACCGGCAAATCGCGCAAACACCTTTGGCACAGCAACTCGCTGACAAACCGACGGCGATGATCAGCCAGATGATCGTGCAGGGGCTGAATGCGCCGCTGTCATCATCGGCAGGGCGCTTGTTCGACGCGGTCGCGGCGGCCCTCGGGATTGCGTTCGGAAAGCAGCATTACGAAGGACAAGCAGCAATGGAGTTGGAAGCCGTGATGGGTGACGACGCGGTTTGCCATGGCTATTCTGCCGCACTGTCCGATCAGGGGGTCATTTCCTGGAAGCCACTATGGTCGGAACTGGTGTCCGACCTCAAATCCGGAGTGGCGCATGGCACGATCGCGTCGCGGTTCCACATTGGCCTAGCCGATGTGCTGGCCGACACTGCCGCGCGCGTTGCAAGGGATGCGCACACCCGCCAGATCGTTCTGTCCGGCGGTGTCATGCAAAACCGTTTCCTGCAGCATCGCATTGCCGAAAATCTTCAGGCAAGGGGATTGACTGTTCTGAGACATAGAAAACTTCCGGCCAATGACGGTGGTATCGCGCTTGGACAAGCCTGTTTTGCAGCACTGCGCGGCTAGGGGCAGATGTCAGCGCCACACATGGGGGTTTTCATGATCGGGCACGTTTTCTGCGACACAACCTGTTGACGATGTCCTGGAAAGTGTCGCCCGCTGCTTCGAGGCAAATGTCATGCCAGTAGGTGTCGCTTTCGACATGCCGGCAGACAGTAGAATCTTTGGCAAAACACCAACAGCATGCGTGCGCGCCGCGCGTTTTCTCCAGCTTTTTCAGTCCCATACGGCACTCTCAGTCATGTTCACTTGCGTGAAGGGCGGACCAGCCGTCAGCCGACCGGGAGATCCTCAGGACAGAGGGACGGCTGATCCTTGGGGAAGGCAAACTCTGCTGCAAGTTCACGACGCCCCAAATGCAAGCGATATCCAACAGCTGCGACACTGGGTTGATATTTATCAATCGCCCCGCGCAGTCTGTCAGCGGGGTGAATTCACTGTTGGATCGACTCCAGATAATAGACCAGCGAGAGTATTCTGCCTTGCGTGATGTGCAGGGCATCTTCCTTGCTCACGCCACGGTCTTCCAGCGAATCCGACAGAAAATAGTCGCCCCAGACAGGCATTTCAGAATCACCGTGCCCACCTGCTTCCATACCGTTCTTGATGATCTGGTAGACCTCGGAAAACGGGAAGCTTCCGCCGGCCCGTTCGGTCAGACCAGTCAGATCTGAAGGAGGCACCTGGAAGAGGGCTGCGATTTCACCGCCACCGTCGGCATCATTCCCGTGACAGACGGCGCAACGGGCCCCGAAAGTCGATTTACCCAGAATGATCGCAGAGTCCTGCGCATGGACAGTCCCTGCGGACGCGATGACGGCCATCATAGTCAAGAACGCTCTGAATAACATGCTTTTCCTCCCAATAATTGTAGGGAAAACCATAGCTTCGCCGGTCTCTTGCACGTTGACAAATGTCAATCGACAGACTGGCGATCAGACCCTCTAACGCTTGAAATCATCTCGCGACCGGTGGTGACGGGACGCAACACATACGCCCTGTCTGTTCCCCGTCTTGTGCTGTCCGACCGTCCGCATTGACGTCACACTTCGGAACCACCCCGAAACAGGGATTGCGCAGTATAGACCAGAATGGCCGTCCCGACTGCGCCCATAGCGGCAACCCCGAGCAGCACAATCACATCCACCGGGCCACCGATGTCGCGCAAATGCGAATGGGTCATGCGTTGCACGAATATGACGGCAAGTATGGCGCCAATGGGCATCGACAGTTGCGCAAACAGGAACTTGCGCATCGACATCGCGCGATCGCGGATCAGGACATAAAGGTAAAGCAATGTGACCACGACAGCCGCTGCAACCATCGCCCAAAAGAGCGTGCGCCCGAAGATTTCTTCAAATACCGCGATCAGTGTTTCAAAGGTAAGTTGCTCCATGATCCAGTCTCCCTAGGCTTTGCCGCGCAACATGGCGTTATAGGTGGCTTTCAACGCCACTTCCTTCATCAACCAACTGATCCAGAGCTCTTCCAAAGGTGCGATGACACCCGGAAAGGATGGGGTCAGGTTGTTGTTGTAGTCGAACTCAATGAGCATCGCGCGACCGACGCGGGTGATCAGCGGGCAGGATGTATAGCCCTCGTAGATCAGGCTTGCGTCACGCCCTTCAATCGCTGCGATCAGGTGATCTTCAACGACAGGGACCTGCCATTTCACAGAAGCCGCAGTTTTGCCTTTGGGCACCCCCGCCACATCGCCCAGCGCAAAGATATCGGGATAACGCAGATGGCGGAGCGTATGTTGGTCAACCTCGACCCAGCCCTGATCTGTCCACTTGTCCGCCCAACTCAAACCCGACTGCCGAATGACGTCGGGGGCGCGTTGCGGCGGGATGACGTGAAGGTAATCATACGCCATCTCGGTGTCCCCGTCGGGGGTATCAAAGATTGCGATTTTGCGGCCCGCGTCAACGGCCTTCAGCACATGACTGTAGTGGGGGTTGATCCCGCGGTCCTCGAACAGCATCCGCACTTTCTCGGACACGATCGGCACGCCAAACAGACTGTTGTTGTTGGCGGCATAGTGCATTTCATGCTTGCCCGCACCAGCGGTACGGGTGGCGATATCTTCGATCAGGAAGGTATGCTTGAGCGGCGCGCCCGCGCATTTCATTTCCGTCGCAGGGCGCGTGAAAACACCGACACCGCCCTCTTCGGCGAACCGCGATGCTGCTTCCCATGTTTTGGCCGCATATTGCGGTCCGGCATAAAGCGCACCGATGCCGTTTGTGCCGACCATATCCAGCGAGAACCCTTCGATGGCGTCATGATCCAGCACAAGACCCGGCGCGACGATCAGGAAGTCGTAAGACAAAGATTGTCCACCGGACGTATCAACAACCTTGGTGATCGGATCAATTGCCGCGGCGGCCTCTGGGATCAGGGTGATGCCCGCAGGCAACCAGTCCGTGGTTCTTGACTGGGTATAGGACGCAGGCTTCAGACCTGCCGCGACCAGTGACAAACCGGGTTGATAGAGATGCTCGGCACTGGGATCAAGGATCGTGATATCCGCGCCTTCCAACCGTCTGACAAGCCGGTTGACCAATGCCGTGCCGGCGGCCCCTGCCCCGATAATCACGATACGGGCGCTGGTTTGCACCGCCTGTGCCTCCGCGGGGCGCACTGCGGCGGCAGTCGCGAACCCGCCAGCGGCCAGCCCCAGAAATGCGCGGCGCGAGGCTTTCAATTCATTCATGTCTCTCATCTCGACATCCTTCTTTTTGTCCGTGCGTAAAAGGGTGACGCAAGCGAACGTATTTGGACCAAAAACTCATTCCGGCACGCAGATTTTACCTGCGCGGACGGCCAGTGCTGTGCGAAAAATCAAAAGGGCCACAACCGCGATGAGGAGCACCAAGAGGCTTGCCCCGATAAACCGGTGTGCAGCGGATCCGACGGCCTGCGCATAGCCGAAACTGGCGATGGAAAGTGCGGCGATCGGGAACGAAAGCGCCCACCACGAGAGTGCGAAAGGCAGTCTGCGCAGCTTGGCGGACTGTGTCGCGACAAGCAGCGCAAAGACATAGGCCGCACTAAGAAGGAAATGCCCGAAGGCGCCGACCTCACCCTCCAGACGCAGCCATGCGGTGAAAGCAACAGCAGGCGGTGCGACAAGGATCATCAGCGTGGGCACCATCTTGCCCGGCATCGGATCGTGGAACATCAGGCGGTTCATGACCAAGGTCAGCAGCACCACCCAGAACATTAGCCCGCCCGAGAAGAACAACCACGAGACTTCGAAGTAACCAAAGTGGCTCCCCGCCAGCGGGACGATAACGTTACCAACCGCAGGAATGAACCATGCGGGCGTCATCATACCGGTCTGGAATGGACGGTGCCCGATCCACGCAGAAATCACCGCAAGGGCAAGAATGCCCTGCAAGGCAGTGGCAAAAAGCCAAAGTGGTTCCGCCACATGCGGCGCCACCTCGACAAGGGCCGTCGCCAGAAGCAGAAGCGAAATCGAGATTGCAGGGAAGAACGCGATCTTGACCGGATGATGCCAGTCCTCGACCACCTTTTCAGGATAGCGCAGCGCCTTGGCCAGATACCCTCCCGCCACCGCAGCCAGCATCACCACAGAGACCACAAGCACCGCCATCGAAAGAGTATGCGTGGTGGAAAACGTCGTCTCTGCCGCGCGCAGCGTCAACGTCAGCCCCATCATGCCCATGCCAATGGCAAAAAAGGTAATCGGAAAGTTGGCGAGCCGCGATTGGCTTTGATGATCCGTATTTGAGTCTGACACTTTCTTGTCTTTCTTATTTAAAATTCAATGGGTTGGAGGTGCGGCAGCAGGAAGGGGAGGGCCATCGCCGCACCTCCGCCAAGATCAGGATCGGCGATCCTGAATCCGGGGATCTGTGCCTTGGGCAATGGATTGTTCATCTTCCTTCAACTCAAGCCACATCGCATTCATCACCGCGAAGATTGCCGCGAGTGGAAGCCCAAGGATCCAAGCGAAATACCACATCGGGGTTTCCTTTCTTCAGTAAACAGAGTGAGAGTTTTCCGAGACATCGGCCTCGGTGACCTTGCCCCACAGCACTTTGTAGACCCAGGCGGTGTACATCAGGATCAGCGGCATAAAGATCGCCGTGACCACCAGCATGATGAACAACGTCAGGTGCGAGGATGAACTGTTCCAGACGGTCAGCGACGATTGCGGATCGCTGGAGCTGGGCATGATGAAGGGGAACATGGTCAGCCCGACAGACGAGATCACACCAAGGATCGCCATTTTGGAGAACAGCAGGGTCGAGACTTCACGCCCGGCGCGCAGACCGGCGTAGGTCAACAGCCCGCCCATGATACCCATCACAGGCGCCACAACGATCCACGGACGATCTGCATAAGCCGAAAGCCAGCTTGCTGTGCGTTCAACCTCGAAGTGCAGCGGGTTTGACGGGCCATTGGTCACATAGTCACCGACGATGCGGAAACCGTCGATCCCGACAGCCATCCACAGACCCGCCAGAATATAGGTGCCCACCGCCACCAAAGCGGCAAGCGATCCGATCGCACGGGCACGTGTCTGCACCACACCTTCGGCTTTCAGCGTCAGCCAAGCGCCCCCGTGCATCACAAGCATCGCAAAAGACACCACACCCGCAAGGATCGAAAACGGATCAAGCAGGCCGATGAACTTCGTATACCAAGCACCCTCGTAGATCGTATGCAGGTCATCCGTGAAGTGGAACGGCACGCCCTGGATCACGTTGCCAACAGCCACGCCAAAGAGCAGCGCAGGCACCGCACCCGAGGCAAAGAGCGCCCAGTCCCATGCGTTGCGCCAGCGTGGATCCTCCCGCTTGGAGCGATATTTGAAAGCGACAGGACGTACGATAAAGGCCGCGAGGATAACAAACATCGCAAGGTAGAAGCCTGAAAAGCTGACCGCGTAGAGCGGCGGCCATGCGGCAAAGATCGCGCCGCCACCCAAGATGAACCAGACCTGGTTCCCTTCCCAAACGGGTCCGACCGTGTTGATCGCCACGCGGCGCTCGATGTCGGTCTTTCCGACGAAGGGCAGCAAGGTGCCAACCCCCATGTCGAACCCGTCCGTGAGGGCAAATCCGATCAGCAAGACCCCAAGCAGGCCCCACCAGATCACGCGCAATATTTCGTAGCTTATAAGTTCATGCAGGATCATATCTCTTACTCCGCAGGCATTGCGATGGCGTCGGCATTGCGCCGGCCAGCAAGGCGATCGTGGTGGCGCGCAACCCAAGCGTCGGTTTCTTCAACATCCTGAAACGGTCCCTTGCGGATGTATTTGATCATCAGGCCCATCTCGATGATGAACAGGACCGTGTAGAAGATGATGAAACCCGCCAGTGTGATCGCCACCTCTGTCATCGACAGGGCCGATACGGACATGGCAGTGGGCAACACCCCGTCCACAGTCCAAGGTTGGCGGCCGAATTCCGCCACGAACCAGCCCATTTCGGCGGCAATCCATGGTGCAGGGATCATCCAGACCGCCAGATGCAGCGCAGGCCGGGGAAAATTCATGCCCTTGAACGAGGCGCGATAGAAGAAATAGGCCATCGTACCAATGAACCCGAAGCCAAGGCCCACCATGATGCGGAAAGCCCAGAACAATGGCCAGACTGTTGGCACTGTGTCGTTTGCGGCCAAAACAATCTGCTCTTCGGTCGCGTCACGCGGGTCATCCACATAGCGTTTCAGCAAGAAGGCAAAGCCCAGATCGGCTGAGTGCGCTTCGAATTGCGTGCTCACTGCTGGGTCGGCCGCGTCGCGCTGTTCGCGGATCTCCATCAAGGCATCATAGGCGATCAGTCCTGAACGGATACGATCCTCGGCCTGCGCGACCAGATCGTTGATCCCGGGAATTTCAGTGGTTAAAGACCGTGTTCCGATCAGGCCCATCGCCCAAGGGATTTCGATGGCGTAATGTGTCTCGCGTGTATCCTGATCCGGAAATCCGACAAGGTTAAAGGGTGCAGGTGCTTCGTGCGTCTCCCACATTGCCTCAATCGCGGCGAGCTTCATCTTCTGGCTGTGTGTCGCGGAATACCCGGATTCGTCACCAAGCAAGACAACCGAGAAGGCAGAGGCCAGACCGAACGCGGCAGCCACCGTGATAGACCGGCGGGCCAGTTCGATGTGGCGGCTCTTGAGCAGGTACCAGGCAGAGACACCGATCACAAAGACCGACGCCGTGACATAGCCAGCAGAAACAGTGTGCACAAATTTCGCCTGCGCGACCTCGTTAAAGAGCACGGCAAAGAAATCCGTCATCTCCATACGCATGGTCATCGGGTTGAATTCAGCACCGACCGGGTTTTGCATCCAGCCATTGGCGATCAGGATCCAGAGCGCTGAAAAGTTGGAGCCAATGGCAACCAGCCAAGCCACGGTCAGGTGTGCGACTTTGCTCAGCTTGTCCCAACCGAAAAAGAACAGCCCGACAAAGGTGGCCTCAAGGAAAAAGGCCATCAACCCTTCGATGGCCAAAGGCGCACCAAAGATGTCGCCGACATAGTGGCTGTAATAGCTCCAGTTCATGCCGAACTGGAATTCCATCGTAATGCCCGTTGCCACCCCGAGAACAAAGTTGATCCCGAAAAGTGTGCCCCAAAACTTTGTCATTTGCCGCCAGATCGGGCGGTTTGTCATCACATAGACCGTCTCCATGATCGCCACGAGGATCGACAGACCCAGCGTCAGCGGCACGAAGAGGAAGTGATACATCGCTGTCAGCGCAAATTGCAGGCGCGACAGTTCAACGATCCCAAATTCCATATCTCTTGCTCCGGATATCGGGGGACGAATCCCCCCCGATTTCAAATTCCAACTATGGAATGTATCCGATGCGAAGAGCCGGTGGGCCTTGATCTAGATCAATAAGATGTATTTCATATACAACTTAAATGAGGCTCACTGTCCGATCCGCAAATGCGGTTTCGATACGGCGATGGGCCGCGATCAGGATGGCCGCATCGGGCAGAAAGTCACGGATACCGCCAAGAACCGCCTGTGCGATGGCTTCGTCCAGCCCTTCGGTGGGTTCGTCCAGAAGCAAAATCTCCGGCTTTCGCAGCAGCACCCGCGCCAGCGTCAGACGACGCCCCTCACCCCCCGACAAACCGTCACCGCGGGGACCGATCATGGTCTCCAAACCTTCGCGCGCCGCAAGGGTCTGATGCAACTGCACGGCTTCTAGCACCTGCCAGAGCTGCCCATCGTCAGCGTCAGGCGCAGCAAGGCGCAAGGCATCCGCGACGGTCCCCGCCATGAGAACGCTACGTTGGGGCAACAGGGCAACGCACGCGCGCAATGCTGCTTCCTCCCAGTTCACGACGGACCGGCCGCCAAGGCGGATGTCTCCGTCTGTCAAAGGGTGCAACCCTGCGACAGCCAAAAGAAGCGTCGATTTGCCGGATCCGCTGGGGCCGGTCAGGGCAACCGTCTGGCGGGGGTCAACCTTGAACGAGACCCGTTCCAAAACGGTCAGTTGTGACAGAGGGCGGCGCAGGGTCACGGCGTCAACCTCCAGCGCCCCTCCCGATGCTGTGGTCTGTCTGGCGTCCGGCGCCGGACAGGGAGTATCAAGATCGCGCGACACCCGTCGCGCGGCGTCGGCCATGCGACCAAGATCACCGGCGGCACGGCGTAAAGGGGCAATCGTTTCGGCCAAGGCCAGCGCCGCGAAAAACCCAAGCGCAGCAAGGGCGGGCGCAATGCGGCCCGTCTGCACCAGCATCATGCCCAGCCAAAGCGTTCCGCCTGTCACAACCGCACCGAGCGTCTGAAGTGCAGCCCCTGAAAGGCGCTCTGCCCGGTCTTGACGCAGGCGCAAGTCCAATCGCCGCGTATCTGCAGCAAGGGCCAGATCGGCCTGCGCGACCAGTTGGCCCTGAACAGCCAGATCGCGGCGGGCGCGGATCAGATCGACAAGACGAGACCGGAATGCTTGTGCTGCCGCTTCGGCTCGCCGCGAGAGCCGCACTGTTTTTCGCGTTGTCTGCCAAAAAATTCCTGCTGAACCAACAACATATCCAAGAAAGATCCAAGCCGCGACGGGCAGCCCCACCAAGACCCAGATCAGCGCAAATGCGGCTAACTGCGCACCAATCCCCGCAAAAACAGGCAAGACCAGTCGGAGGGGAACACCGTCCAGCGCGTCAATATCGGCGGTTAGCCTGTTCAGCATCTGCGCGCCGCGGATGCGGACCATCCGCGGATAGGAAGCGCCCAAGAGCCCACCCAGCAGGCGCACGCGCAGCACCTGCAATGCGCGCAAAGTCGCTTCGTGGGTCAGCACCCTTTCGCCATAGCGGGCAGCAGCGCGGCCCAACGCAAGAAAACGCACCATCGCCGAAGGTCGAAAGACATCGAAAACAGCGCCCATGCCAGCAAGACCTGCGGCAGCGGTTGCCATGATAAACCAGCCGGACAGCCCCAGCAGGGCCACGCCCATTGCCAGCACAAAGAAACTCAGCGCAGCACCGCGTAACAAGGCGGCAGGCTGTTCCCGCAGGATCAGACGGAAGATGCGCCACAAGGCGGTCATGCCGTACCTCCGATCCGGATAATCCGGTCCATGCGTGCAGCCAGAGCGGCATCATGTGTCGCCACGATCAAGGTGGCCCCACGCGCCTTTTGCGCCAACAAACCTTCGGTCACGGCGGCGGCTGTCGTGGCATCAAGGTCGGCAGTCGGCTCATCGGCAGCAATCACGTCCGGCGCGGCATAGATGGCGCGGGCCAGCGTAAGGCGCCGTGCCTCGCCGCCCGACAAGCCGCCGCCGGTTTCGCCCAAGCGGGTGTTCAACCCCTGCGGCAGGCCAGCGACAACATCGGCAACCGCGGCCTGTTGCAGTGCCTGCGCAAGATCGCCCTGCCTGCCAAACGTCAGGTTATGACGCAAGCTGGCGTTCAGAAAATGCGGTGTTTGTGGCATCCAGCCCAGACGGATGCGCCATGCATCGGCGGTGTTGTCATCCAAAGGTTGACCTGCGACCGTAACCTTGCCCGCCACGGGCTTCAACAGGCCGGCCATGATCCGCAGAGCCGAGGTCTTGCCTGCACCGCTGGGACCGACAAGTGCCACGCTTTCGCCCGGCGCAATTTCAATGTCTGGCAGGGTTACACCGTTCGGCAAGATACATCCCGACAATGCAAGGCTGGCCGGGCCGGACAGCCGGTTGGCAGCGCCCCCCTGCCCGAGCAAGGCTGATGCTTCAGCAGCCTCCCACGTGGCCAGATCATCCAGCACCGCATCAGCCGCAGCCTTGTCGTGCCAAGCGGCCGACAAATCACGCAAGGGCTGGTAGAACTCGGGCGCCAAAAGCAACAGGAAAATGCCGGCCTGTGGGGTCAACACGCCCCCCCATGTCCCGAACTCGAGCGCACCCAGAAGCGAGAAACCGACAAAAACAGCAACCATCGCAACGCCGATTGCGGCAAAAAGCTCAAGCACTGTGGACGACAGGAACGCCACGCGCAGCACAGCCATAGTCCGTTGGCGCAAGTCGCCCGCTTGTGCAGCGAAACCGGTCAGAACCGCATCCCCGGCCCCCAAGAGGCGAACATCAATCAAGGCAGACAAGCGTTCGATCAAAAGATCGTTCAATGTGCCGATTTCAAGCATCTGTCGGCGGCTGGCCTCTTTGGCGGCCATGCCAACAAGCGCCATGAAAACCGGGATCAGCGGGCCTGAAACAAGAAATATCAACGCCACCGCCCATGAGTGCCAAAGCGCCAGCAGCAGGATCACGATCGGCACCACCGCGACGCGCGCCCGCGCCGGTGCGTAACGGGTCAGATAGGGAACAAGAAAATCCAGTTTCTCACCAGCCAAGGCCGAGATGCTACCTGCCCCGCCAAAGGCCGTTTCCTCGGCGCGTTGCGCCTCGCAGGATACAATGGCCGCGCGCGCCTGCCGGACAACCGTTATCGCTGCGGTTTCGGCCAGTGTTTCAGAAGCAAATCCCAAGACGGCCCGCAGCGCACCAAGCGCGACAAAACCCAACACGACAAACAAAGGCGAGACAGTCTCGCCGGTCAACAATCCACCCAAGGCGTAGGCCACCAGTGCGGCCTGAACAGGCCAGATCAGATTTGCCAGAGCAGCGAGCCATGCAGCGCGGTGTTGATTGCGACGCCCCGGCGCGAGCCAATCGGTTGCTGCGGGCGCATCATCTTCGCGCTCCTCGCCACGTTCTCGATAAGCCAAACTGACCCCTTAACTTGATTCCAGTATGCCAGATATTGTAGCGCCGCAGTCAAAGATGTGATCTGGATCAAGTACAAGGATAGATTTCTCGATTACCAAGAAAAAAACTTGAAGCTGAGGTAAGACTTTTATGCGACTGACAACACGCACGAACCTTGCATCCCGGATTCTGATGGCCTGCGCCGTAAATGACGGCCTGACCGTCCGTACACATGAGATTGCTGAAAAATGCAACGCTTCGACCCATCATCTTTTGCAGGTTGTGAATATTCTGCACAGCAAAGGCTATGTCGAGACAATCCGTGGCCGCAGCGGGGGATTGCGTCTTGCGCGCCCGATGGAGCAGATTTCCATCGGCGAGGTCTTTCGCATCTTTGAATCCCGCGCGCCGTTCGCCGAATGCTTTGACCAAACGTCCAATACCTGCCCGCTTTCCAAGACCTGCCGCTTGCGCAGCTATTTGTCGCGCGCGCTTGAAGCGTTTTATCATGAGCTTGATCTGGTGACGCTTTCGGATCTTGTAAAAGGGAACTGCGGACTATCAAGCCTTCTGGACATGCATCCGCGCGCGCCTGAAACCTGCGGGTGATGGCCTGCGCGCGCCGCCTGTACCAGATGATACACATCAATGTCCCGCAAAGCGTGCCTGTTATCATCTGCGCAAAGCGTTCTGAACCTATGGCAAGCCATGACAAAACCAAGCACATCACTGCCAACAGTCATTCCGCAAGCGCGGATTGGCTTGCCTGACGCGCAACGCAACCACCCGCATCAAAACCTTGATCGCGCAATAAGGGCAGCGGTGGCCAAGGTTACGGGCGGGATGTCTCCCCACGCGGTCACGGCAACATGGCATGACTGGGGTCTGCATCTGAGCCGTTCTCCGGGGCGTCAGCTGGAACTGCTGGAACGCGCACAAAGCAATGCAGCGAGAACGATGGCATATGCCATCGGGGCTTGGTCCACAGACCGTGACCCTGACGATGCGCCCTTTTTCCCTAAGGCATATGACCATCGCTTTGCCGATCCGTCTTGGGACAAGCCCCCGTTCAACCTTTGGAAACAAGGGTTTCTGGCCATGCAGGATTGGTGGGATCACGCCACCGATGATATGCGGGGACTGCGCAAGCAAGATAGTGACCGGGCAAAGTTTCAGATACGTCAGATGCTTGATCTGGTATCACCTTCCAACTTTCCTTGGTTGAACCCCGAAATCATCGAGGCAACCCTCCGCGAAAGAGGGCAAAACCTGATCGAGGGTAGCGAGCATTTCACACAGGATCTGCTCCAGACCATCACGCAGGAACACAAGCCAGCACCGGAAGGTTTTCAGATCGGCACTGATCTGGCCTGCACACCGGGAAAGGTCGTCTTCCGCAATGACTTGTGCGAATTGATACAATACAGCCCGCAAACTGACAAAACCCACCCTGAGCCGGTGCTGTTTGTCCCCGCGTGGATTATGAAATATTACATACTGGATTTGTCGCCATCCAATTCGATGGTGAATTACCTTGTCCAGCAGGGTTTCACGGTGTTCATGATTTCGTGGTGCAACCCGACAGCTGATCAGGCAGACCTGTCACTCGAGGACTATCGCAAACGTGGTGTGCTGGCGGCATTGGACGCGATCAACGCCATTGTACCGGACCGCAAGGTCCACGCAAATGGCTATTGCCTTGGCGGAACCTTGCTGGCGATCGCGGCAGCCACGATGGCGCGCGATGGCGATGACAGGCTGGCATCCGTCACGCTGATGGCCACGCAGGTTGATTTTGCAGAGGCCGGCGAACTGCTCTTGTTTGTCGATGAAAGTCAGGTCGCATTTGTCGAGGATATGATGTGGGAACAAGGTTATCTGGACCGCCCGCAGATGACGCGTACCTTTGCCTCGATCCGGGCAGAGGACCTGATCTACAGCCGTGCAGTGAACCGCTATTTTCTGGGCAAAGATGATCTGCCCAGTGACATCATGGTCTGGAATGGCGATACCACACGCATGCCTGCCCGCATGCATTCGGAGTACCTGCGCGGGCTCTTCCTCGAAAACCGCCTGAGCGCCGGACGCTTTGCGGTAGAGGGTGGTGTGATCGCGCTCAAGGATATCGATCTGCCAATGTTTGTGATCGCAACCGAAACCGACCACATCGCGCCGTGGCGGTCGGTCTACAAGACAAAGCTTTTCACTGATTGTGATTTGACGTTTGTACTGACGAACCGTGGCCACAATGGCGGCATCCTCAGTGAACCGGGCCACCCGGGGCGGCATTTCCGTATATCGCATCGTGAAAGTGGCGCACATTATGTCGGCCCAGACCGCTGGATCGCGGGCAACGATCCGGTGCCGGGGTCATGGTGGCCTGCCTATGCTGCGTGGATCGCAAAGCACAGCAAGCCCAAGGGTAAACCGCCGCAGATGGGCATTAAGGACCTTGGGCCACTGGCTGACGCGCCCGGAATGTACGTATATCAGACATGAGCGCAAAGCGCCCAACGCGCCCGCTTAGCCAGGGTCACCTGACATAGTAGTACGCCGCCAGGCTGGCCATAAACACAACGATCACCAGCGCCGAATCCAGACCAAGTCTGCCAACTCTGGGTTTGCGCCTTACAATCAGGCCGATCAGATAGATGGCAGTCACCGCGATCCCGAAGGACAGTGCAAGGCCGACTGTCTGTGTCGTTCCCTGCAAAATCGGTCCACCCCGATATAGAATGTCGGCGGGGAAGACCAAAACCAGCATGATCAGATTGCTGCCGAAAATGTTGGAAATCGCCATTGTATAGGCGCCAAGTCGTGCTGCCGTGATGCTGGTTGTCAGTTCCGGTAACGATGTGGCAGCCGCCAGTAGTGTAACCCCGACAAAGCTGGCACCCAGTCCCGATTGCTCCGCGATCCGCTCGGCAAAGACGACCAGCAGCAGCCCAAACACCAGAATCGCCAGACAGGCCGCAATCGCCTGATAGATCAGGCTTCTGTTCGACGCCTTGCCGTCATCTCCGCCTGCCAGAAAGGGGCGGTCTTCCCTATCGGGCAGGTCCACGGGAATCCAGTCGTTTGATCCATCATAGCGGCGCAACAACCAGATCGTACCTACGTAGACCAGCGCAATCATTACACTGCCGAACCCGACCTGAAACACCACGATGGTCTCGCCAAGCGTGGTCGTGATGAGCGTAATCGCCAGCAACAAAACCAGCAGTGTCGCCTCCAATGCATGGTTGGCTTTGCGCGGGTAGTTCGTGATCGGCCCCCGCGCCCAGAAATCGGCAACCCCGAGAATGGCCGTTTGCAGCGCGATACCCCCAAAAAGGTTGTTCAGCACAAGATCCTGCGCCTGACTGACCGCTGCCGAAAGCGTCGTTGCAACCTCGGGCAAAGAGGTGGCAAGCGACAACATCAGCAAACCCACAAGCGATTTTGCCAGTAAATACCTGTCAGCCAACACGTCGGCCAGATAGGCCAGACGTGCGCCCGCAAACCATACAACTGCGGCGCATAGCGCAAAAATCAGAAAGCTGTTGGTCAGGGTCGTGGAAGGAATGTCCATGGTGCACGGCCTGCCCGAGTTCGGTGGCTCTTGTCTTGATATACCTCAATCCTGCGACGCCGGTCCGCTGCTAGGGTCACTTCAAAATGAGGCCTGTGATGTTCTCAAATCCGATCAGACTGTTCAACATTGGTGGGTTCGAAATCAAGCTTGACCCAAGCTGGTTTCTGATTGCCGGGCTGATCACCTGGACTTTGTCGACGCAGTATTTTCCGGTCACATTGCCTGACCTGACAGGGACAGCCTATCTGATCCTTGCGGTCATCGCGATGCTTGGCTTTTTTGGATCGTTGTTGCTGCACGAACTGGCACATTCGGTCGTCGCGCGCAGCTACGGTGTGCGGATCAACGGCATCACCCTATTCATGTTCGGGGGCATTGCCGAACTGGAAACAGAAATTCCTTACGCCAGCGCAGAGTTGTGGGTGGCTCTCGCCGGACCAGCCATGAGCATATGTCTGAGTGTGGTATTCTGGATTGGCAGTCTCTTGACCCAAAGTGTTTTCGGGATCAGCGCCCTTGCCGTCGTTCTGGCCTATCTGGCGACCATCAACATGATCATTGCGGTCTTCAACATGGTGCCAGCCTTTCCGCTGGACGGTGGCCGAGTGCTGCGCGCCTATCTATGGCACCGTCATGGCGATGTGCTGAAAGCAACACGGACTGCTGCAAAATCGGGTACTGTCTTTGGCTACACGTTGATCACATTGGGCGTTCTGGCGCTCTTCCAGAGCGCAGGAACAGCGGGCCTATGGTATGTTCTGATTGGGTTTTTTGTGCTTGCAGCAGCCCGGTCTGCCTATCAGAACCAGTTGATGCACAGCACATTCGACGGCAAGACGGTTTCTGCTGTCATGATCCGCGATCCTGTCGTTGTCTCACCGGAAATCAGCTTGTCGCTTTTTCTTGACGAGGTGCTTCTCAAACACGGGATCAGCTTTGCACCTGTCGTGTCCGACGGTGTGTTGATCGGCCAGATTGACAAGGACATGCTTGCAGCCATTGATCGCGAGAACTGGGATACGACCCGTGTGGGCGACGTCTTTGCCGGGCTGGACAACGCTGCAACGATCCCGCCGGACATGCCTGTGGAACAGCTATTGAAAATGATCGCTACGACAGGAACACGCAAGTTTCTGGTCGTCACGGATCACAAGCTGGTCGGCGTGGTCACCTTGGCCAACCTGATCGCCCACCTGCACGCCAAAGAGGAGGCCGGCGGCAGGTCACTCTAGCCCTTATCGGTCCCTGCGGTGCGCCTGATTGCAAAAAGCGTCGCGACGGGTCCCAGTATCTCGAACACGACAGTTGTTCCGATCGTCAGCGCGATGATCTGCGCGCCCCAATCGGGAAACCGCTGCGCCGCAATCAGCGCCATCCCGATCGCAACGCCTGCTTGCGGCAACAATGCGATCCCATACCAGACCCTCAACCTCTGTGGTTCATGGGTCAAGCGTGCACCTATCCATCCCCCCAGACCCCGTGCCACGATGCGCAGCACGATGAAACCCAGTCCAATCGCGCCCAATGTCCGCGCCACCGCAATATCCAACGAGGCACCTGCCAGAATGAAAAACAGCACCACAAAGGGCCATTGGACATGGGCAATTTCATTGAAAGCCTTGGTGTGATGCGCTGCCAGATTGACGATAACCGCACCCACCACCATTCCGGCAATCAGGAACGACACTTCCAGCCAAAGCGATAATCCCGCACAAAGAAAAACTAGGCTCAAAGCCTCGATCTGAAGCGGCTCTCCGTCACGCAAACGGCCTGTCACCAATGCGGCTGGCCCGCCGATGACCAACCCCAGAATGACTGCGCCACCGATTTCCCATGCCGCAAGCGACAACCCTGCCAGCGCAGGCCGGCCCTCCAGCTGGGCCACCAGAACAAGCACGAGGCTGAACCCCAGCAACCCCCAAACATCATCAATCGCGACAACACCGCGCAGGATCCGGGTAAAGCCGTTCTCGACGCCGGACTGCGTAATGACATCATTGGTCGCAGCAGGGTCAGTGGCGGTCGCGATCGCCGCCAAGAGCAAAGCAAGCCCCAGCGGCAACCCCAACAGAACCAGCCCGAGCGCTAGCGTCAGGACAGTCACCAAAACGATGGCAAGAGAAATTGCCATGATCGCCCGGCCATGCTGGCGCAAGGTGTCGCGATGCAGTGCGCCGCCCAGCAGGAAAGCCACCATCGTAAGCGCAACGACCGAAAGCATGTCATACCATGCCTGCAAGGTCACAGGGATCAGGTCAAACCCCGCCCCGCCAGCAGCCAGGCCGACAAACAGAAACAAGGTGACCCGCGGCACGCCTGTCCTGCGCGAAATCAGATCGGCGACCATTCCGCTGAGAAACAGTGCGCCAAGCGCAATCAAGGACGCAGCTTGCACAGCACTTAGCCGAGTGTCGGCACCGTGCAATCGGCCGCATCAAGGTCCAGAACCGGATCTCCGGGTGCGCATTCTTCGCCAGAAACAGGATAGCGCCCTTCCGCAGCGCAACTGGCCAGAAGCAGCATGGCAAACAAAGAGATGATTTTCATTAGGAACCTCTTGGAATGGTCTATGGTAACCCGCAGGATAGGGCGGTGTTGAGCGCCGTCATTGATGTTGATCAAGTCGTGGTAACCGCCAGACTTGACCTTGATCAACGCAGGTGGCCCACTAGCGGCTTAAGGCTTTGATATGAATAGATCTGTCACCCACTCCGCACAGAATGCCACCATCCCGCAAGCCGCGTTTGCGGACGGGGTGCTTGTGCTGGAGGGTGATTTGCTGATCGGCACCATCGAGAGCATCGACCTGCATCACGACACGGCTCAGAAAATCGACATCAGCGGGGTCCGGCAACTCGATACCGCCGGAGCCTGGGCCGTGATTACCTTGGAGCGGCGGGCGCAAGCCGCAGGCGGCGCGCCCGAGATTGTCGGCGCGTCCGCACTTCAAAGCGATCTGTTGGAAACCCTGCGCCGGAATATGCCTGAAACCGATCTGCCGCCCCCGCCAAGGCTGACGGTTGCAGACCGGCTGGAGCTTATCGGGCGCCGTTCGGTTTCGGCACTTCAGAAGACGCTGGCAATCATCGGTTTCCTGGGCCGGGTTGTCGTGACAATCCTTGGTCTTGCCCTGCGACCCAAGCGGATCAGGTGGACCGCGATCGTGCATCATATGCAGCAAGTGGGCCTGAACGCCGTGCCCATCGTGTCTTTGATGGCATTTCTCATCGGTGTCGTACTGGCCTTTCAGGGGGCCGCACAACTGCGCCAGTTCGGCGCCGAAGTCTTTGTCGTCGATCTGATTGCAATCTCGATCCTGCGCGAACTGGGCATCCTGCTGACCGCAATCATTGTCGCAGGCAGGTCCGGTTCCGCCTTCACGGCGGCCATCGGGTCGATGAAAATGCGCGAGGAAATTGACGCGATGCGCACCCTCGGGCTTGACCCTGTCGAGGTGCTGGTCGCGCCCCGCGTAATCGCCTTGATCCTGATGTTGCCGGTGCTGGGGGTGATTGCGAATTTCGCAGGTCTGTTCGGCGGCGCGCTGATGTCATGGGTCGAACTGGGCGTATCGCCTGGGGTCTTCCAGTCTCGTCTGATCGGCAACACGGATGTCTGGCACTTTGGGGTCGGCCTGATCAAGGCACCGTTCTTTGCGCTGATTATCGGGATCGTCGGTTGCTTCGAAGGCATGCAGGTCAAGGGCGATGCAGAATCGCTGGGCAATCTGACATCGGCATCGGTGGTTCTGTCGATCTTTCTGGTCATCGCCGCCGATGCGCTCTTCTCCATTTTCTTTGCGATATTGGGTGTGTGATGTCCGAAGACCCCATCATCAGCGTCCGCGGCCTCGTGACCCGATTTGGCAAACATACTGTACATGAGGGCCTTGATCTGGACGTGCGTCGAGGCGAAATCATCGGGATCGTCGGAGGGTCCGGTGCAGGCAAGTCCGTGTTGCTGCGCGCTGTCGTGGGCCTGTTGAAACCTGTGGCGGGGCAGATCACCGTCTTTGGCGAAAACGTGCGCGATACCAGTGCCGAAGATTATCGCCGCCTGCGCAAACGATGGGGCGTGATGTTTCAGGACGGCGCATTGTTTTCCTCTCTCAATGTGCAGCAGAACGTCGAGGCACCAATACGCGAACAACTGGATTTGTCCGCCGAAACCCGCGCCGCGCTTGCGGCCATCAAGGTCCGTATGGTGGGCCTGCCGGATGACGCGCTGCAAAAAATGCCATCGGAACTATCGGGGGGGATGCGCAAACGCGCCGGATTTGCCCGCGCGATTGCCCTTGATCCCGAGATCGTCTTTCTGGACGAACCCACCGCAGGACTGGATCCGATCGGGGCTGCCGCCTTTGATGAACTGACCGCACAACTCCGCCGCGCGCTGGGTCTGACTGTTTTTCTGGTAACCCATGATCTTGATAGCCTGCATGCGATCTGCGACCGTATCGCTGTTCTGGCAGAGGGTCGTGTACTGGCAACAGGGACCATGGCACAGATGCAGGACGTCGACCACCCATGGGTGCAAGCGTACTTCAGGGGCCCCCGCGCCCGCGCCGCCCTCGCCCAAAAGGAAATGCTCTGATGGAAACCCGCGCGCATTTTATCATCATCGGGCTTTTCACCCTGCTGGGTATTCTCGGCGGTCTTGGCTTTTTCCTGTGGCTGGCCAGTGTCCAGATTGACCGGCAGTATGCCCAATATGGGGTGTTGTTCGACAATGTCTCTGGTCTGGACCAATCGGCGGACGTCTTGTTCAACGGCGTGCAAGTGGGCAGTGTGACCGACATCCGTATATGGGAAAAGGATCCGGGCAAGGCCTATGTCGCGCTGGAAATTGACGCAACCACGCCGGTGGCGGTCGATACCATCGCCCGGCTGGAATCCCAAGGCGTGACCGGGGTTGCCTATATCGCGCTTTCGGGGGGATCACCCGGTGCCGCCTTGTTGACACCAGAGGCCGACGGCCCGCCGATCATTCCCTCGCGCCAATCTTCATTCCAGTCGCTTGTCAGCGGGGCCCCCGAGCTGATCGAGGACGCCGCAAACATCATCCGTCAACTCGAGGCTCTCACGGGCGAGGAAAATCAGGAGCATGTCCGCAGTATTCTTGCGAATGTGGACAACGCCACTTCTGGACTTGAGCAGGCATTGACAGATTTCTCGGATATTTCAGACACACTGCGCGCAGCGACCGGTGACGTCACGGAATTTGTCGAAGGCTTTGCAGGCGTTGGTGAGGCCACGCGATCAACACTAGAGACCGCAGACACCTCTTTTGCGACCATCACGGAGACATTTGAAAACGCGAATACCGCAATCGAGACACTTGGCCCCACGATTGATCAGGCCAACGCAGCGATTGCTGCAATCAATACTCTGATCGCAGAGGACTTCGCCCCGCTGGCGGGTGATCTGCGCACGACCCTTGGCAATGCAGACAATGCGCTGGCCAGCGCCGACCAGGCCTTTCAACGCGCCGACGGCCTGATGGAGGAGGATCTTGCTCCTGCATTGGCCGATGCCCGCGCGGCGCTGAGTGATGTGGCGGAAACGCTTTCATCGGTCACAGCGGATGTCCCCGCGATCATGAACGATCTGCGCGCAGGCGTGGCCGAGGCGCGCAGCGCGATTGCCGCCATCAGCCCCGGCATGCGCGATTATGGCGCGCTGGGAAGCGAAGCGCGCGCCGCGGTCCGCGCGCTCAATGATTTGATACGCCGTCTTGGCGAAGACCCGACCGGGTTTGTGCTGGACAACCGCGTTCCCGAATACCGGAGATAGTATGATGACCCTGACACGACGCATGTTCACTTTTGGGGTACTTGGTTTGCCGGGCTGTACGGCCATCAATGCCCTGAACGAGGCCAGCCTGCCTCGCGACACCTATGCGCTTCAGCCTGTCAGTATTGCCGCGCAGGGCGGACGCTCTTCGCGCACCCTGCTTGTGCTGGAACCCACGGCCCCAGCCGCCCTTTCCACTGATCGTATCCTGATCCGGAATGATCCGCTTTCTGTCACCTACCTGCCGGATACCCGCTGGGCTGACACACTGCCGCAAATGCTGCAGACACTCCTTGTGCAGTCGCTCGCATCGAGTGGTCGGCTCGGGTTTGTCGGGCCGCAGGGGGCAGGTCCGGTTCCGGACACGGTCCTGCTCACGCGTGTTGATGCTTTTGGTGTCGATCAGCTGGCTGACGGCAGCTTTGAGGCCCGCATTGCCTGTGAACTAACGGTTCTGCGTGACCGCGACCAACGTGTGCTTGGCACGCAGCGTTTCGCACAAACCGTGATCGTCGGCAATGATCAGGCCGCGACCATCGTCCGGGGCTTTCAAACCTTGCTTGATGCAGTTTTGTTGCAAGCCGCGGAGTGGGTCCTGGCGCGGGCTGTCTGAGCGCTCAGAGAAGACCTGTCGCCAAGAGCAGGAGACTGCTGAACAGCCCCAGATAAGGTACGATGATCGGCACCCGGAAGTAACCGATATCAAGATCGCCGCTGCGCTTGATACTGATTAATGCAACGTTCACCACAGCAAAGACGGCCAGTACGACCTGTGATGTGCGGGCGGCCAAGGACTCGATCGGGACAGTCAGTGTCAGCGCCATGATAGCGCCTGCAACAACGACTGTTGCCAGAACAGGGGTTTGTGTGCGGGGCCAAACGGTTGCCAGCACAGCAGGTAAATGCCCCCGCGCCGCCATGCCGTAAAGAACACGTGACGCCATAATCATCTGGATCAGAATTCCGTTCACGGTGGCAACAACCGCAATCAGCGTGAAACCCTGCTGGATGAGCCCAGGTGCGTCCACAAAAACGAGGGTAAGCGGTGCTGCTGTTTGCACAAGCGCATCCAAGGGTACCGAAAAGATCACCGCAGAAGCGGTTGCAATATAGATGACAGTCGCCAGAACCAACGTCCCGATAATCGCGCGGGGCATCGTGCGCGCGGGGTCTTTGACCTCTTCAGCGACATTGGCCATGTCCTCGAACCCGACGAAGGCATAGAAGGCCAGAAGCGAGGCTGTCGCGAGCCCGACCCAATGATCCCCCCTCAGGGGCGGGATCATCTGGGCTGGCGTCACGCCAACAGGCTCGGCGACGCCAAAGCCCCAATAGATCACAAAGAAAAGGCCAGAGACTTCGATCATTGTGATGATGGCAGCGACGGTCACAGATTGCGTGATCCCCCAGATCGCAATCACACCCATGATCGCGACAACACCGACGGTCAGGAAGTTTTCTGCAAGTCCTGTCAACGGGTGCAGGTACGAGGCCGCCCCGATCGAAACCGCCGCTGCGGAAATGATACCTGAGGCGGCGACGGCAAGCCCGACCAGCGTGGTCAGCCAGTTTCTGTTGAAACCGGCCTCGACATAGGCGGCCTCGCCTGCGCTGACAGGATACCGTGTGGACAGTTCGGCATAGGAAAACGCCGTGAACCCGACGACAACCGCGGCCATCAGAAAGGCGACGGGCGCATAGGTCCCGGCTTGGGCCGCCGTGGCGCCGACCAGAACGTATATCCCTGCACCAACGGTCACACCAAGCCCGTAGAGCGTCAAGAGTGGCGTGTTCAACGCGCGGCGTAGCTTCTCATCCTGCGGCAAAAGGGGCGTCCAGTCTTGTTTGCGACGACCTCTTCATATCTTGCACTCAGGGTGCAGGCCACAGGTCCCGCAGTTCTTGCGACAGGCAGGCTCTTACGTCCTCGACCTCGCCGCGCGATACGTGCGCGTTGATGACATTGAAGACCGCCTTGATATCCTCCATGCCACGGTAATCGATGACATCGCCAATCTCATCGTCGACTGCGGCCAGAAGGTCGGCTGCATGCCGTTCACGCACCGGCGTCAACTTCGGCTGCCAGCCTTCGAAGAACATACCCCGTATCAGAATGGGCAACTGTGCCGAGAACTGCGCCATCTCATTTACAGGTAAATGATCACGGACGTTTGCAAGAACCGTGCGCAGCAGGTGCAAGACCTCGCGTTCATTTCCCCAGCCAGTGCGTCCGGCCAGATCATTGACCCATTCATGTGCTTCATGGGTCGTCCGTTCAAAGACATGGATCATACGTGTCATCGTCAGCTCCTTTACGAGGATCGGGATGCCTCATCGGTAGCGGATCGCTGCACGCCCTCATTGATCAAAATCAAACCGCTCGGGCGTGATCCTTGATATCAATAACCCATCGCAAGACTGTCTGGAGTAACGCTAATGAAAGATCCTGAACTGGCTATCCTGATCGAAGAACTGGAAACAGCCCGTGATATGAGTGTCGCCGAATTCGACGGGGTCATTCACGCCTTGCAGTTTCTTCTGCCGCATTCGGACGTCGTCAAAGGCCTGACCGCCGACTACGTGGGCACCACGGATCATGCCATGCTGGTCGCTGACGATGCCTATCCCGACTGGACGGTCCACATTCGTGGCCGCGCCAATGACAAGGACGGACACTGGCGTTGTACTTTGCGCGAAAGCGACAGCCGCGACAGTGATGCCGCTATTGGCGTCGGGCGTTCACCTGTGCTGTCACAAGCGATACTGGCGGCGGTGATCCGCCTCGCGATGGCGCAGAAATAAGCGCGTGCAAGATCAAGACCCGATTCTTACCGTCACACTGAACCCGGCAGTTGACGTGGCCACCACCGTGCCACGTGTCATTCCCGGACCAAAGTTGCGCTGCGCCCCGCCCCGTTTTGACCCCGGTGGCGGAGGCGTAAACGTGGCCCGCGCAATCTATAAGCTGGGTGGGACAGCGACAGCCCTTGTTGCTGTGGGTGGTGCGATGGGGGATCGTCTGCAGGTCTTGCTCGCCGCCGAGAATATCCATGCCCTGCCAGTGCCTGTTTTTGGAGAAACCCGCCAGAGCTTTGCCGTGCTCGACGAGACAACAGGCGAGCAATACCGCTTCAGTGTTCCCGGCCCGCATCTGGGGCCACAGGACGCCACCAACCTGATTAACGCGATCACCCATGACACGCCGCAAGATGGCTATCTGGTGCTCAGCGGCAGCGTTTCACCGGGTCTGCCGGTTGATTTCCCCGGCGAGATCATTGCGGCCACCCAGCACAAGGCGCCCAAGGTGATTGTCGATACGTCATCCGCTTCACTGATGCAGCTAATTTCCCATCCCACGGTGCCGGTGCATGTGTTGCGGATTGACCAGAAGGAAGCAGCCGAGGCTGCTGCGCACCCGATGGACACCATTGCCGACAGCGTGAACTTTGCAGTCGATCTGGTTGCGCGCGGCGTGGCCAAGACCGTCGTCACCGGACGTGGTCCGGAAGGTTCGGTCCTCGTGTCACAGGATCAGCGGATGATCTGCCATCCGCCCACTGTCAAAGTCCGCAGCAAGATCGGCGCGGGCGATGCATTTGTCGGTTCCATGACACTGGCGCTGGCCCGCGGCCTGTCATTGCCGCAAGCGCTGAAGTGGGGCGTCGCCGCAGCCAGCGCGACTGTCGGCACCGAAGGCACAGCCCTTTGCGATGCGGACACCGCCGGTGTCCGCTATGCGCAAAGTGAACTCGAAATGCTCTAGCTTCCTTCCGCCTTGGCGACATTGCGCAACACACTGACAAAGCTGTCAGGCGTAACCGAGATGCTGTCGATCCCATAGCTCACAAGTGTCTGCGCATAGGTCGGATCATTGCTGGGGGCCTGTCCGCAAAAGCCCACCTTGCGCCCCGCCTTGTGTGCTTCGCGGATTACCGTTTCGATCATCCAGAGCACCGCCGGGTCATCCTCGCGGAAAAGCCCTGCAAGCGCATCTGAATCGCGGTCGATCCCAAGTGTCAGTTGGGTCAGATCGTTGGACCCGATCGAGAACCCGTCAAAGCGTTCGGCAAACTCTGCCGCCCGCACCACATTGGCGGGTATCTCGCACATGACATAGACTTGCAGCCCGTCCTTGCCCCGCTCTAGCCCGTTTTCTTTCATGACCGCCAAGACATTGTCGGCCTCTTCGGGTGTGCGGCAGAACGGGATCATCATGATCACATTGTCGAATCCCATCTGCCCGCGCAGTTTGGCGATCGCCCGACATTCCAGCGCGAAACCGTCACGATAGTGGTCGGAATAATAGCGCGACGCGCCCCGGAACCCGATCATCGGGTTTTCTTCATGTGGTTCAAAATCCCGCCCGCCCAGCAGGTCGGCATATTCATTCGTCTTGAAATCGCTCATCCGCACGATCACCGGCTTGGGATAGCAAAAGGCTGCGATCCGTGACAGACCGCGTGCCAATTGGTCGACAAAGTAGTCCGGCTTGTGATCATAGCCTGCGGTCAGTTCGGCAACCTTTTCGCGCGTGCTCTCATCGCTGATCTTGTCAAAGTTCAAGAGCGCCATCGGATGCACCTTGACGGCATTGTTTACGACGAATTCCATTCGGGCGAGACCCACGCCATCAACGGGCAACCGCCACCAGCGCAGCGCGGCAGAAGGATTTGCGAGGTTCAGCATCACGTTGGTTTTGACCTCTGGCAGGGCGTCCAGCGTTTCTTCCTGCACCGTGATGTCGGATATGCCCTCGGTGATCAAACCTTCCTCGCCGCCTGCGCAGGAAACGGTGACATCCTGCCCGTCATGCAGCAAATGAGTGGCATCGCCGCAGCCGACCACAGCAGGCAGGCCCAGCTCGCGGCTGACAATAGCGGCATGCGATGTGCGCCCACCGTGATCGGTGACAATCGCCGCAGCCCGTTTCATGATCGGCACCCAATCGGGGTCGGTTGTTGATGTGACAAGCACAGACCCATCCACAAAACGGTCGATCTCTGACGCATTTTCAATGATACTGACACGGCCTGCGATCGCCGCATTACCCACGCTAAGACCGGTAACCAGCGTCTTGCCGGGGTTTTTCACGGCATAGGATTTCAGCGCGCCGACATCGGCCCGCGATTGCACCGTTTCAGGCCGGGCCTGCACGATATAGAGCGTGCCAGTCTTGCCATCGCGCGCCCACTCCATATCCATCGGGCAGCCGTAGTGTTCTTCGATGATCTTGGCCTGCCGTGCCAGCGACAGTATTTCCGTGTCATTGAGGACAAAGGCCGCGCGCTCTGCCTTGGAAGTCGGCACATTGCGCGGGGTCCCGTCGCGGTCGTGGATCATCTTGATTTTCTTGGCGCCAAGGCTTTTTTCCAGAATGGACGTCTTACTATGGTCATCCAGAAACGGCTTGAACACCTCGTATTCGTCGGGGTCGACCGCGCCTTGTACGACATTTTCACCCAAGCCCCATGCGGCATTGATCAAGACAGCGTCTGGAAAGCCGGACTCCGTATCGATCGAGAACATCACACCGGATCCACCGGTATCCGCGCGGACCATCTGCTGCACACCGACCGAAAGAGCCACTTGCGTATGTGAAAAGCCCTGAATCTGACGATACGAAATCGCCCGATCAGTAAAGAGCGAGGCATAGCATTTGCGGCAGGCCTCCAGCACCGCAGCTTCGCCGATCACGTTCAGGAATGTTTCTTGCTGGCCTGCGAAACTGGCATCTGGCAAATCCTCGGCTGTGGCACTGGACCGGACGGCAACGGGGATGTCGGTCTCGCCCGCTGTTTTGGACAAGGCGCGATATTCAGCGATGATCGCATCGGCAATCTCTTGCGGCCATTCGCCGGCAAGGATCAGGTCACGAATCGCCTGCCCTGTCTTTTGCAGCGTCACCTTGCCGGCCGCGAGTTTTTCAAGCGCGGCCCAGATCCTTGCATCCAGATCATTCGCGGTGAGATAGGCGCGAAACGCGTCTGCCGTGGTCGCAAAGCCAGGCGGCACAAGTATTCCCTTCGGTTCCAGTGCCTGAATCATCTCGCCCAGCGATGCATTCTTGCCGCCCACGATTTCAACGTCGCCACGGCGTAGTTTGGCAAAATTCAGGACGAGGGGTGTCGCTTCGGTCATCGGAATATCCTCCTACAGCTGTTCGGGCCAGCTTTGGCATTCCCGCGGATCGAAACAATGACATAGGTCAATGCAGCCGTTCGACTTGTCGGCAGAATGCATCCAGCCATTGCCAAGAAGGGAGGCACCAACATGAACCTTGATGAGCGCAAAAAACAGATCGAAGCCCGCGTGACAGAGCTGATGACCCACCTGCAAAAGATCGAAGAGGATCTTGATCAACCCCTGCCTGCGCATCTGGAAGATCAGGCGATCGATCTGGAAGACGACGAGGTTCTCGAACGTCTGGGCCGTGCAAATCAACAGGAATTGCGGCTGCTGAATGACGCTCTCAAACGGATTGCCGATGGCTCCTACGGGGTCTGCGCGAAATGTGGCGAAGACATTTCGCAAGCGCGCCTTGATGCGGTGCCATACGCGGTGCTTTGCCGCAACTGCGCCGCCTAGAATTGACGCTGATCAAATCGGCAAACCCAACACCGACCTAAACTCCGGCAGTCATGCTTACCAAAGGAACAAAACCGATGAGCTACCCCGTGGATATGACCGTTAAACCCCATGTATCGGCCTTTTTCGACGAGGCCACGAACACGATCAGCTATATTGTCTCGGAGCCCGATGGCGATCACTGCGCCATCATTGATAGCGTTCTGGACATCGACTACGCTGCAGGGCGCATCACCTACGACAGCGCCGATGCGTTGATCGCAGAGGTGCAACGCCGCGATCTGAAACTGGACTGGATCATCGAAACCCATGTCCATGCCGACCACCTGAGTGCCGCACCCTATATTCAGGAAAAACTGGGAGGCAAGATCGGTGTCGGCGACAAGATTACGGTCGTGCAGGACACCTTCGGCAAGGTCTTCAACGAAGGCACCGAATTCCAGCGCGACGGGTCGCAGTTCGATGCGCTGTTCAAGGATGGTGATACATACAATATCGGCGGCATGCAGGGCTTTGCCATTGCCACACCAGGACACACGCCTGCCTGTATGGTGCATGTGATAGGCGATGCCTGTTTTGACGGCTACACGCATTTCATGCCCTATGGCGGTTCGGCCCGTGCCGATTTTCCCGGTGGAGATGCGGGTACGCTTTACGACAGCATTCAAAAGGTGCTGGCGCTGCCCGATGAGATGCGCCTGTTCATGTGTCACGACTATGGGCCCAACGGGCGCGACATCAAATGGGAAACCACCGTAGCCGAGGAAAAGGAACACAACATCCATGTCGGCAAAGGCAAGACACGCGAAGAGTTCATCAAGTTCCGCACCGAACGCGATGCCACGCTGGATATGCCGAAACTGATCATCCCGTCGCTTCAGGTGAACATGCGCGCAGGTGAAGTTCCAAGGGACAAAGACGGCAACGAGATGCTTAAAGTACCCGTGAACGTGCTCTAGAGAGGGGGGTCACAATGGATATCAAGGCGCTTGACGCAAAGCTGTCTGCCACACCGCAGATCACCGTGGCGGATTTGCCTGCAATCAAGGAGCAAGGCTATCGCGCGATCATCTGCAACCGGCCCGACGGAGAAGCGGCGGACCAGCCGACCTTTCAGGAAATCGAGACCGCGGCGGCCAAGCTGGGGATCAGCGCCACATATCAGCCCATCGTGGCCGGCAAGGTCGGCGACAAGGACGCAGAAGACTTTGGTAGACTGATGACAGAACTGCCCGGTCCGGTGCTGGCCTATTGCAGGACCGGCACACGTTCGGCAACGCTTTGGTCTCTGTCGCAGGCTAACACGCTGAGCGTGGCCGATATCCTGGGGAAGACCAAGGCCGCGGGCTATGACATGGCCGGTGTCGTGCGGCGGATCGCCAATGGTGGCAAGACGCCAACCGATGTGGGCGATGCGTCTTATGACGTCGTCGTTGTGGGCGGGGGCGCGGCCGGTATTGCGGTGGCGGCCAGCCTGAAAACACGCAAACCGGGGCTGGAGGTCGCGATCATCGACCCTGCGGATATCCATTACTACCAACCCGGTTGGACCATGGTGGGTGGCGGCGTTTTTGATGCTCAGGACACTGTGCGCACCATGGGCAGCCTGATCCCCAAAGGTGTGCATTGGGTGAAATCAGCGGTCGCTGCATTCGAACCAAAGGATGATGCGGTCATTCTGGATGGCTGCCGTGTGGTCAAATACAAACGGCTGATCGTCTGTCCGGGTCTGAAGCTTGATTGGCACAAGGTCGACGGGCTGGTTGAAACCTTGGGCAAGAACGGAGTGACATCCAACTATCGCTACGACCTTGCCCCCTACACTTGGGAATTGGTGCGCAGCATGAAGGAAGGCCGCGCGATCTTTACCCAGCCGCCCATGCCGATCAAATGCGCGGGTGCACCGCAAAAGGCGATGTATCTGTCGGGTGATGCATGGTTCCGTGCCGGTGTCCTGAAAAACATCGACATCCACTTCAACAACGCCGGCGGGGTGCTGTTTGGCGTAAAGGACTATGTCCCCGCTCTTGAACACTACGTGAAGAAATACGGCGCGACCCTGAACTTCTTTCATAACCTTGTCGCCGTCGATGGGGCTGCGAAAAAGGCATGGTTCGACGTGGCCAAACCCGACACGCCGGTCGAGCGGGTCGAAATGGAATTTGACATGATGCACGTTTGCCCACCGCAGACGGCACCAGACTTCATTCGTGTCTCGCCGCTGGCGGATGCGGCTGGCTGGGTTGACGTCGACCAGACAACACTGCGTCACAAGACCTATGATAATATCTGGTCGCTGGGCGACGTGATGAACGCACCAAACGCCAAGACGGCGGCCGCGGCGCGCATTCAGGCCCCTGTTGTTGCCGAAAACGTCGTCGCTGACATCAAGGGACAAGCGCCTGTTGCCCAATACAATGGCTACGGATCGTGCCCCCTGACGGTCGAACGCGGCAAGATTGTACTGGCGGAATTCGGCTACGGCGGCGCATTGCTACCCAGCTTTCCCAAATTTCTGGTCGATGGCACCAAACCCTCGCGGTTGGCGTGGCTGTTAAAAGAAAAAATCCTGCCGCCCGTTTATTGGAGCGCGATGCTCAAGGGCCGCGAATGGATGGCAAAGCCCGAAAAAGTCAGCGCAAGCTAGTCCCAAATGACATGGACCGCCTTGGGCAGATCGACTCCCCGGGCGGTCTTTCTGACCCAATCGGGACCTGTGCGGCGCTATCTCTCTTACACTAGACCGGCGTATGTTTGGTGCGGGACTTTGCACCGGGCAGCATGTCCATGCTCATCCTGATCAGCTTGCCGGTCTCGGCTGTGTATTGACTATAGGCTTTTTCCAGAAACTCCACCTGTGTCTGTTGCAGCTCATCCGCAGTCTTGCAGTGCAGGATTTTGTGCTGTGTCTGCACGTCTTCTCTGACGCGATCGGCGACAAAGCTGACAACTTCGGCGTTCAGGTCGGCAAAGGCTTCTATCCAGTTGGTGCCCATCCAGCGCAAAGGACCCAATCCGGCGTCTTCAATCTGCTGCAAAACGGCTTCGCCGGTGGCAATGGCCTGATCGGCGATTGAGGTGTCTTGCGTCTTTTTGGCCATGATACGTCCTCTCTGCGTGATGCTCTTGCAGAATACTAGCGGCCTGCCCCTGTGAAAGCATTGACATGTATCAACGCAGCCCTGCACCGGATGGGCGATTTCCATTATATGAAGGATAAACTGGGAACCGGCCTGACCGCTGCACAGGCGGCGGCCGCACATCAAGAATACGGCTGGAACGAGCTGCCGAAGGTGGCCGGTCCCTCTGTCTTACGTATTCTGCTGCGCCAGTTCAGCAATGTGCTGGTGCTGATCCTGATCGTGGCTGCCCTCATTGCGTTTCTCGCAGGAGAGCGGATTGACACCATCGCCATTGCAATCGTGATCCTGCTGAACGGGGCACTGGGGTTCGTGCAGGAATGGCGCGCGGAAACCGCTTTGCAAGCCCTGCGCAACATGATGTCACCGCAAGCGACCGTCCTGCGCGACGGCCGCCAGATGGTCATACCCGCCCGCGATCTGGCACCCGATGATCTGATCATTGTGGCTGCCGGTGACAGGGTACCGGCAGATGCCGAAGTCCTTGAACAAACGTCCCTTTCTACTGACGAAAGCGCACTGACAGGGGAATCGATGCCTGTGGCCAAGGGTGGCGACGATACCACCCTCTATATGGGGACCAATGTGGTTGAGGGGCGTGCCATGGGCCGGGTAACCGCGATTGGCACGGCCACGCGTTTTGGTCAGATCGCTGTGCTGACCGGTTCGATTGCCCATCGCCCGACCCATTTGCAGCGCCAACTTGGGCAGTTGGCCAAGCAGCTCGGGGTCGTCGCGCTGAGCATTGCCGGACTTATCATGGCCTTGGGCGTCTGGAGCGGGCGCCCCATAACCGAGATGTTCATGACCGGCATCTCTCTGGCCGTTGCGATGGTCCCCGAGGGCCTGCCAGCCGTTGTCACGATCACCATCGCATTGGGGGCCGCAGCACTGGTGCGCCAGAACGCGCTGACGCGGCACCTGCAGGCGGTGGAAACGCTGGGTGCGGCCTCGGTGATTTGCACGGACAAGACCGGAACGCTGACCGAAAACAAAATGACTGCCACGCAGATCTGGACGCCACAAGGCCGCTACATAGTGACCGGCACAGGGTATGACCCCTCTGGCCACATCGCTTTGGGCGACAGCAAGCGCCGCGCCTCCAATGACCCCGTTCTCGCAGAACTGCTGGAGGTCTGCGCGGGCTGCAATCACGCAAGCCTGATGCATCACGAAGGCGAATGGAGCATGATCGGGACGCCAACCGAGGGCGCGCTTCTGAGCTTGGCCTACAAGGGCTGGTCCGCCCTGCCCGACCCGGATGGGATCATCGACGAGTTGCCGTTTAGCAGCGACCGCAAGCGGATGAGCATCCTGCGAACCACCGCTTCAGGCCCCAAGGTGCTGACCAAAGGTGCGCCGGAACGATTGCGCGATCTTTGCACACTGGTGGCGGACCAGAACGGGCCAGTGCCTCTGACAGAGACCAGACGCGCCGAGATTGAGGCTGCCTACACGCAAATGGCCGCCAATGGGCATAGGGTCATTGCACTGGCCGCGCGCCCTGCACCCGATGGCTTGCTGACCGAGAAAGACATGGTCTTTCTTGGCCTTATCGCGATCATCGACCCGCCACGCCCCGAAGTCCCCGCCGCCGTCGCAGAGGCCCATGCCGCCGGCACCAGGATTATCATGATCACAGGCGACAGCCCCGTCACGGCAAAGGCCATCGCCAGGGCGATCGGGTTGGACCCGCAATCCGTCCTGACCCATGAAACCCTTGCGGACATGTCAGACCCCGCACTTTTGCATGCACTGGACAGCGATACGCTGGTTGCCCGTGCCGAACCTGCGGACAAGATGCGGATTGTTGCCCTGCTACAGGACAAACAACAGATCGTGGCGATGACAGGCGATGGCGTCAACGATGCGCCCGCGCTGGAGCAGGCGGATGTCGGCATTGCAATGGGGATCAGAGGAACCGACGTGGCCAAGGATGCCGCCGATCTGGTGCTTCTGGACGACAATTTCGCCACCATCGTTGCCGCAATCCGTGAAGGGCGCCGGCAGTTTGACAACCTGCGCAAATTCGTGCGCTACCTGCTGTCATCCAACGCCGGTGAAGTGGTCGCTCTTGTGGTGAATATCATCATCGGAGGGCCGCTCATTTTTCTGGCCACACAAATCCTGTGGATGAACCTGATTACCGACGGGTTGACGGCTGTGGCACTGGGGCTGGAGAAACCCGAAGACGGCCAGATGAATGAACCCCCACGCCCCATGCAAGCGCCGATCCTCGGGTGGTCAGGCGTGGCCCTCATCGGGGTTTTCGGGCTTTACACCGGTCTGTCGAGCCTATGGATTTTCTGGAGTCTGCTGCCTTTGGACGAAACTCTGGCGCGGACGGCAGCTTTTACGGCAATGGTCGTCTTTGAAAAATTCAGCGTCTTTGCCTTCCGGTCGCTGCGCTCACCCTGTAGCCGGATTGGCTGGACCAGTAACCCCTTTTTGCTGTTGGCACTTGCCGCAACACTTAGCGCACAGGTGGCCGCCGTTTATTGGGCTCCGCTACAGAATCTGCTGCACACAACCGGTTTGGGGCTGGCCGAATGGCAGATGATCGGCCTTTTCACCCTGCCGCTCATTGTCGTTCCCGAGCTTGTCAAAACCATACTGATCAGAAAGCGTTCTTATGACATATGAACACGGACATTCCCCCGAAGAGATTGCGGCACGGCTTGATGCGCAAACCGACAGCACGCGCCTGCGCGACGCGATTTTCGGCGGTATTGACGGAACCGTGACCACCTTTGCCATCGTTGCAGGTGTGCAGGGGGCGGGTCTTTCAACCGGCATCGTGGTTGCGCTGGGCTTGGCAAATGTCCTTGCCGACGGATTTTCAATGGCAGCGGGCAACTATGCCGGCACCAAAGCGATGGCGGACGACAGGCGCAGGCTTTGGGCAGTGGAAGAGCGCCATATCCGCACAAACCGGCAAGGCGAGTTGGACGAACTGGATCAGATTCTTGCGCGCAAAGGCCTGAGTGGCGAAGTCCGCAAGGATGCGGGAAACATGATCAGCGAAGACAAAGAGCAGTGGATTTCCATAATGCTGGCCGAGGAATACGGCCTGCCAGCCACCGACCCCCGACCGCTACGGGCCGCTATGGTGATCTTTGCGGCATTCGTTGCGGCAGGCATTTTTCCCATTCTGCCCTATCTGCTGGGATTGCCGTCAGCCTTTGGATGGTCGATCGGGATATCGGGTTTCACCTTCTTCGTGATCGGTGCGATCAAGTCACGCTGGTCACTGTCACCTTGGTGGTATTCGGGGCTCGAAACGCTGCTGATCGGCAGCACGGCCGCATCGCTGGCTTTCGTCGTTGGGCGCATGTTTCATCCCTAGACCGCAATCACACCCGCCAGATGGTCGGGCAAATCATCTAGCGGCAGATGGGTCAGGTCCTTGGCGACTTCGGCGTGTAGATGCGCCTTCAGTTCCGATGTCAGTTTGTCGCGCAGAACGCCCAGCATGGCAGGCGGAGCGAAGAGGATGAACCTGTCAAACTGCCCGTCCTTCAAAGCCTTTTTCAGAAACCCGACGATGATTTCAGCAAAGGCAACCTGCGCCTGCTCTTTCAGATCAGGTTCGGTGATGCCCCCGCGATTGGGGCCAACTGACGCGTAGACCACACCCGGTTCATCGGAAAGCTCTGTCACAGGCGGGGCGACAAGCCCCGGATCAGGCAAGCCGTAAACACCTTTGCCCGGGCCTTCATTCATCGCAAGGCGAAGCGATTTGGCATCGGCCAACACAATCCAAGTCTTAAGGGGTTTCATCTGCGTCTCCTGCAATGTTCAGGTGCAGACTATCGATGGCAGGATCGGGGCGGTTGATTTATCTCAATCACGGGACGCGCGTTCAATCAACCGGACCTCAGCGGGGCCGCATTGACGCAAAATCTAGCGCGAAACCGATCAAGCCTAGGCGTTGGCCTCGCTGTCTGCCAGACGTTGCTCTTTGCAGCTTTCGACATCAGCAGTAAAGGAATACCCGATCCCCCTGATGGTCGAGATCAATCTGGGTGTCGAAGGGTCGCGCTCGATTTTCTTGCGCAGGCGGGCGATCTGGTTGTCGATTGTCCTGTCAAGCGGCGCATAGCAGTGGCCACCGGTCAGATCCATAAGCTGCTCTCGCGAGAGAACCCGCTTGGGACGGGTCAGGAATACTTCAAGCAGTCGGAGCTCACCACTGGTCAGGTCGAGAACTTTCCCGTTGCGATCAAAGACCTTCATCTCTTCTGGGATCGCCATCATATTGTCAAAACACCAAGTCGGGCTCTTGGGGGATGGTATGGCCGTCGGGGCCGCAGCCGCACTGGCACGGCGCAACACCGATTTGACGCGGGCGACAACCTCGCGCAGGTGAAAAGGTTTGCTGACATAGTCATCGGCACCCAGTTCCAGCCCGACAACACGGTCTATCACATCATCCTTGCCGGTCACCATTATGATCGGCACAGCAGAGAACTGGCGAATGGCCTGCGCAACATCCAGCCCGTCGTCCTTGCCGAGATCAAGATCAAGCGTAACCAGATCAACCCGTCCAGCAGCCAGTTCGGAAAGTGCAGTAGACTTGTCACACGCCTCGACCACCTTGCTGCCTTCGCCTTCAAAACAACGACGCAGCAATGCCCGAATCTTTGGATCGTCATCGACGACAAGTATCTCAGCGTGTTTCACGAAGTAACGTAGCCCCCTACCCACTCAGTGCACTTAGATATCGTTTATCAAAAATTCTAACCGATTCAGAAGATTGATACAAATTGATACAAACCGTTACGCGAAGTCCATTATCGCCGATACACCTGCTGGCCAGTTTTCCTGCATCTAAAGGAAAGGGAGCTGCCATGTACGTCACCGCCTCATTGCCGGAAGAAGCCATTCCAGCCATCAAACCTGCCACACCCAGCGTCACACGCAATCGTACCATGACGATCAAGCCAGGCAAACATCTGTTTCTGGAAGGTGATCCTGCTGATCGTATCTATGAAGTCGCGAATGGCGTATTGCGCCTCACGCGGATCATGGAGGACGGGCGCAGACAGGTTATTGCCTTTGGATATCCCGGCGATACCGTCGGTTTCCCCTGCGATGGCTTTTATCATACCGATTGCGACGCATTGGTTCCCACAACCCTTGTCGTTCACCGGCGCGCTGACCTGGAATCAGCAAAGGGCAACGCTGCATTGCACCAGCGGCTCTTGCGTGCTGCCTTGCGCGAAATCAGTGCCATGCAGGATCACTTCCTGATGCTCGGGCGCAAATCCTCGGTTGAAAAGCTGGCCTCGTTTCTGCAGGTGCTGGCCGACCGCGTCGGCGAGCCACTGGGCGGGTTTCAACAGGTGACCCTGCCGATGCCCCGCGCTGATATTGCCGATTTTCTGGGCCTGACCACCGAAACCGTCAGCCGGACCTTCACGCAACTGCGCAAGTCCCAGATCATCGCGATTGACCACGTGAACACGGTGATCATCCTCAAACCCCGCGCGCTGCATGCGATAGCGGTCGGTGACGAAGACTAAGCCAGTATTTCCCCCCTGACTGCCGAGGCCACGCCAACATGTGCGGAGCCTCGGCATTTTTCATGTTCATGGGGCCGGATTTTGCATATCCACGTCTAGTGCAGGGTCAGGGTCGGGAATAAAGACCGAAAGCATCGCAGCGGTCATCGCGCCAACCCCCAATAAGACCAACGTATAGTTCACGACCCAGCCCACAAACGGAATGAAGTTGAGCACAGCAACCACCACAATTGCCAGAGCGATGATCACCAGTTTCATCACGGTCGAAGGTTCGTCACTGCCATCAAAGGCCACCCACAAACGACGGGCAACTGCATAGGCCGCCAGCAGATACCCCAACGTCCACGCCACGATAATCAGCAGCAAGGCAAAGGGCACGAACGGCAGGCCGATCACAGTAAGGGCCGTCACAGGCACCATCCCGAAGAGCGCTGACAACCCGATCACCCCCAACAGGAAAGTCTGCAAAGGCTGGCGGGTGACCCTTCTGCGCATCTTTTCCACGCGCTCTGGCATGAAAGTAAGAAAGATGGCCGCCAGCAGCAGAAGGAAAATTGTCGAAATCAGGAAAGCCGAGAACAGCGACAGCCAGACGGGCAGCAACGGCAACTCAACCGAATCCCAACTACGGTCGAACTCGCGATACATCTCGCGGGTGTCCCAGGCCTCGCGCGTGATCCTCTCTGGCGCGATGACACGCGCGGGAACGGTGACACCCTCATCGGCGCTGAGTGTCAGACTGCCGTCAATCCGCGCTTCAGGACCAAAAGTCAGGGTTTCTGCCGCAATCCATGCGTCGCCGGACACTGGCGCATTCAGATGCACGGTCCCGCCAAATGCCGTCAGCGCGCCCGCCACCGGACCCTCGATCGTCAAAGTCCGCCCAAAGAACCGGACATTGCCTTGTGTAACGGCGGCATCGGTACTCCGTACGCTGAAACCGGCTGCGGTGATATCGTCACCAACGGGCGCATCAATACTGACCGAACTGCCCGCCGCGTAGACATCGCCACCTGTCTGCGTTCTGATGTCCACATCATAGCCCGCGACATGGGTGTCGCCGCTTGTTGTGCCAGAGGTCGTGACAACCGTACCGGCGGCAAAAACATCACCGGTCGCCGCCAGAGTTTCGGTGACGGCCTCGCCTGCCAAAAAGGTGTCGCCACCGTGTTCGCGGCTGACCTGTTCGGCCGTGACAGGCAAGGTCGAGAGCACGAGGGCGCCCAACGTCATAAACATGAATTGTCGCATGGCTTGGTTTCCTTATCCGAGGGTTCCGTTGCGTGGCCCGTGATAAGCGACCTTGCCCTGCTACAGATTGAGCAATGTCAAAACCCCGTTGGTCGCAGCGGGCTAGACATGCGGTGGCGCACCGATGCGCATTGAAAAAAACGGAGACTTGATATGGACACAAACCTCCCATCCACGCCGACCAAGGGATCGGAACCGCAGCCCTTCTTTGAACAACTCCAACAAGAAATGGAGCGGCTGTTTGACCGTTTCAGGGGCTATCCAACAGTTGCCGCCGACCGGTCCGGCTTCGGCATTGGCGCACGCCTGAGACCCGCCATTGACGTCACCGAAACCGAAGATGCGGTTGAAGTGACCGCTGAAATTCCCGGCGTCGGGATTGATGACCTTGATGTGTCGCTCAATGGTGACGCGCTGGTGATCAAAGGTGAAAAGACGGAAGAGCGCAAAGAGGAAGACAAGAACTACCAGTTGCATGAGCGCAGCTACGGCAGTTTCCGGCGCCAGATTCCGCTGGGCTTTACCCCCGCAGAAGACGCGGTCAATGGTGATTTTGCCGATGGGGTCCTGAAGATTACCATCACCAAACCCGCCGAGGCGAAAGCCGCCAATCGCAAGATTGCCATCAACGCAAAATAGGACAGGCGGCGTCCGGCCTCGCCGGGCGCTGCGCCTTGAATCGGAGAACAATCATGACTTTGCGTACCATTCTTGTCAGTCTTACCAGCACCGCAGACGCCAAGCACTTGCTGGATGCTGCCGCCGTTCTGGCCCGGCGCGACAATGCCCATGTCATCGGGCTTTATGTGACAGAATCGCTGGTGTTCTATCCGGGCATCGCGATGCACATCCCTGAAGAAAGCTTTCAGGACTTCGTGACCAACCAGCGCGCCCATGCGCAAGAAGTCAAAGATATCTTCGACGCCTTTGCCTCCGCGCAGGACTTTCCGACGGAATGGCGGCAGGTCAGCAGCGAAAGCGGCTTTCTGGCAGACAGCATCGTTGAATGCGCGCGCAGCGTCGATCTGGTTGTGATGCCGCAAGAGGACGACAGTAAAGACCGGCCCGTGGTCAGCGACCTGCAAGAACGGGTGATAAAGGAGTGTGGCCGCCCCGTTCTGGTGATCCCGGCTGATTGCAAAGTAACGGTATTGGGCGAAAAAGTCGTTCTGGGATGGAGCGAAACCCGCGAAGCGACCCGCGCTGTGCACGACCTGATAGACGTGGCCAGCCCGGATGCCAATCTGCGCATCCTGCGGATCGGCAAACCGCCCAGCAACACATTGGCCGATCATGCGGCCAACGATCTGGCGACCGCACTTGCGCGCCATGGTCCCAAGGTTGAAGTAGTGCATCGTGACAAGGACGGTGAAAAGGTTGCGGATATATTGACCCATGAAGCGTTCGAGATGGGTGCCGATATGCTGGCAACCGGTGCCTTCGGCCATTCGCGGGCCTATGATTTTGTCATCGGAGCCGCAACGCGATCACTGTTGCACGAGGCCAAACTGCCGGTCCTGTTTTCCAAATAGGGGTTTTTGCAGTAGGATGTGCCCAGTCGGGCCAAGGCTTCTGATGCGCTTTGGTACACGTCATAGACCAAACCGGAGCCTGCGATGACCAACACTCTTGACCAGCTGACCAAACGTATTCGCGACCTCGAAGAGGCGCTGGAAGCAGAACTGGCCGAAAAGCGCAAAACGCTTCATTATCGGCTGGAACGCAGTCGCGTTGTCTTTGAAGCCGACGTCGCCGCGCGCCATCGTGCCGCGCGTATGCGATTGACGCGTTTCCTTGCCAGAACCCGCCTTCTTGTCGTGCTGACGGCGCCCTTTATCTATATCCTGATCATCCCTTTCGTGATCGTCGATTTTTTCGTGACGCTTTATCAGGCGGTATGCTTTCCGGTCTATGGCATTGCCAAAGTGCCACGGCGCGATTTCATCGTGATTGACCGGCAGCAACTGGGGTATCTCAACGGACTGCAGAAATTGAACTGCGTCTATTGCGGCTATGTCAACGGGCTGATCGGCTGGGTGCGTGAAGTGGCGTCGCGCACCGAAGCATACTGGTGCCCGATCAAACATGCCCGCCGCGTGTCCGAACCACACCTGCGCTATCCTGAATTTGCTGATTTCGGTGATGAGAGCGTGTTTGAAAAGCGGCTTGAGGATCTACGCGCAAATCTGAAGAAAGAGACAGCAGACTAGATCATCCCTGCAAGCGGTCTAGTGGCCCGCAGCACCGACATCAGCCCAGATGGGCAAATGGTCCGAGGCACGTCTGGCAAGCGCCCCTTCATCCACGCCAGCATCCGTCAGCGTTAGGTCATGTGACAGTGCAACACGGTCAAGTGCCGCAATCGGGCGGGCGGCATGAAAACTGCGACCAGGACTGAATAAGGCAAAATGCCCTCTCAGCGGCTCAAAACCACGGGATTTCGCCCATTCGTTCATGTCACCGATCATAACGACATTGTCGATTTTTTCGGCATGCGCGCGCAGCACGCTGAGCTGCTGGCGGCGCGAACTGCGCAAAAGGCCCAGATGCACACCAATCACGGTCGGGCCATCTGCCAGTTTCACAGCAACAGCGCCCCGTGGTTCTACCCCGGGCAAGGGAATGCGTCCGTAGCTTTCCACCTTGACCCCGCGGCGCACCAGAACGGCATTCCCGTGCCAGCCCAGACTGACGTCATTCATTGCCAGCGGAACCATTTCAAAATCGGTCGCACGCGTGATCAAGTCTCTGGGAAGAGCCGTCGGACGGTCACCCATCCGGTGGTCGGCCTCTTGCAGTGTGATCACGTCAGCCCCCAGCCCGTTAATCACATCAATCACGCGCCCCGGATCACGACGACCGTCAAGGCCGCGGGCTTTGCGGATGTTGTAGCTGGCGATCCTGTGCGAGCGGTGCTTGATTGGCCGTGACATGCCGTCCATATAAGGATGGCAAGCCTTCAAAAACAGGGGCGCGACAGATGATTTCGCATTTTCGGGACCAAGGGAACTTTGTGCGCAGCCTCTGGGCGCTCTTGGTACTGTCTGCGATCGCAGCCGCGTTCGAGGGGCGCTGGTCTCTTAGTTTTGTGGCTATCGCCACCCTGCTGCTTGCGCTGGCACCTGTGATGCTGGCGCGGCATCTTGACGTCAAACTACCCGTTCCTTTCGTCGCGGCCGTCACCATTTTTGTGGTTGCCTCTATCTTTATGGGCGAAGCCTTTGATTTTTACGAAAAGGTCTGGTGGTGGGACATCGCGCTGCACGGCTCATCCGCAATCGGATTTGGACTGGTGGGCTTTATTTTTGTTTTGATGATGTTTGAAGGCGACAAATTCGCAGCCCCTCCGTGGGCGATGTGTGTGATGGCTTTCGGACTGGCGGTGACAGTCGGCGTCTGTTGGGAAATCTTCGAATTCCTGATGGACCATACGTTTGATCTGAATATGCAGAAATCTGGTCTGCAAGACACGATGACCGATCTTATGGTTGATATCATCGGCGCGGGCTTTGCGGCATGGCTTGGCTATGTCTACCTGCGCGCCAAAGACAAATCCTTTTGGACATGGCCGATTGACCGGTTTGTCACGCTTAACAAGCGTCTTTTTCGTAAAATCCGCTAGGCGACCATATTCGACTGAACGATTGCAAGCTTCCGAGCCAGCGCATCGCGTTCCTCAATCAGGTCCAGCACCAGCGCCACACCCGCGACGTTCAGCCCAAGATCACGCATCAGGCGGGCCGCTTTGCGCGCGCGCGCGATATGGGGCGGTGTAAACTCCCATTCGGCGGCGGTCGTGGTTATCGGCGTGACGACGCCATAATCCACCAAACGCATAATCCAGTCGGCACTGGTATCACAGAACATCGTCAGTTCTGACAGAGACAGTGTCTCGATTACATCGACAGGCGTGTTGCGGTGTTTTGCTTGCTTCATCGCATCATACTCCAAGTTTTGCGCGCGGGTTGAACGGCTGCTCTTGTGCCAGTTTTTCATAGAGTGCGCGGGCATTGGCCGAAAGTTTGGGCGGATTGACGATATGCAACACGGCATAAAGATCGCCCTTTTGCGCCGCAGGCAGCCCCCTGCCCCGCAAGCGCAATTTCTGTCCCTGCTTGGCTCCGGCGGGTACAGTCAGATCGACCTTCCCTGTCGGCGTTGGCATAGGAACCTTGCCGCCCAGCGCCGCTTCCCACGGGGTGACAGGCAGTTCAACATAGAGATCACGTCCTTCGACATGATAAATGGGGTGTGGTTTGAAGCCGATCTCGATCAGCAGGTCCCCGCCGCCGCTTCCTTGCCCGCGCAGGCGCAACTGCTGGCCGGGCAGAATGCCTTTGGGAATCCCCAGATCGACCTGACGGGTCTGCATGACGACATGGCCGGTGTCATCGACCTGCGGCATTTGCAGGGTCAGGGTCTGTTTGGCCCCGCGAAACGCATCTTCCAGAGCGATGTCAACGCGGGCGCGCTGGTCATGGCGCATCTGACCACCGCCAAACCGCGCACCGAAAAAGTCGCGGAACATATCGGCGTTGATGTCACCTTCGTCAAAGGCATAGCCACCCTGCCAGGCACCATCTCGCTGCTGCGGGTCAGGGTGCGGCTTGTCCCAGTCCTTGCCATAACGATCATAGGCTGCCCGCTTTTCGGGGTCGCGCAGCACATCATAGGCCTCGCCCGCCGCCTTGAACTTTGCGTCGGCCTCGGGACTGGTATTTACATCGGGATGATACTTGCGTGCCATTTTGCGGTAGGCGCGTTTGATGTCATCGGCAGAGGCATCTGTTGCGACACCAAGGGCCTGATAGAAGGCTGTATCTTTCACTGCTTTGTCTCACTTGTCTTTACGCGACAGTGGCATGATCCGCTGTCTGCCGAATTGACGAATCTCAATCGATGAACCGATCATCCGCATAGACTGCTCGTCAATCAACCAAGAGGCTCATCATGAAAAACTACACCTTTCTGGCCCTGCAAGGCCCTGACGGCACGACCTCCGATCTTGCCCCTTTGGTCGAAATGGCGACCAAACACAGCGGGCGACTGAGTGTTCTGCACCTCGGGCCTGTCCCGATCCTGTCCTATGCCATGATGACCACACCCTACGGCGCTCCGGCCATCCCCGAAGGCTGGATCAGCAAGCGTAACGAAATGGCCGAACAATTGGCCGAACACCAAGCCAAGACCCGCGATTATCTGAAACGCGAGGGACTGTCCGGTGAGGTCGGGACGCTCTGCGTCGAACCTGCCGCGTTCCATGACCTTGTAGCCCTGCGCGCGGTCTATGCTGACCTCAGCATCGTGCAAAACAGCCTGCGCAGTGACAAAGTCACCTTTGACAATGTCGTCTATGGCCTCTTGTTCGAAGCGCCGGGTCCTGTGCTTCTGAATGCCGAGGCGAATGCCAAAGCAATGGCCCCTGACAATGTCTTTGTCGCCTGGAACAACAGTTTGCCAGCCAGCCGCGCCATCCGCGCCGCGTTGCCGATTTTGAAGACAGCCAAGGAAGTGACCATTGCCTGCTTTGACGCCGATGCTTCGCAATTTGCAGACGGTGAAAGCCCGGGCGCGGATCTGGCGACATGGCTCAGCCATCATGGCTGCAAGATCACCGTGCAGGAATACGCCTCGGGGCGGCACACCATCGGGCAGGCCATGCTGGAACGCGCCGGCGAACGCACCGCAGACCTGATTGTGATGGGGGCCTATGGACGTTCCCGCTGGAACGAAAGGATCTTTGGCGGCAGCACCGAGACCATGATCCAGCAACAGGATTTCCCGGTGCTCCTTAGCCACTAGAAAAAAACCTGGACACGGGCCGATTGATATTCGTCAACGGCCCCCGTTTTCAGGTCCCTAGTGTGGCTTTCAGAACAGTCGCCATAGGAGGGGGAATCATGTTCAGCCACGCTACTTCGTTCAAAAATATCTGTGCGGCTTCGGCTGTCGCGCTCGTCACAGCCAGCAGCGCCACCGCATTTACGGCCTGTCAGGTCACTGACACAGGCGGGATTGATGACAACAGTTTTAACCAGACGGCCTGGAAAGGCGTGGAAGACGCGGTCACAGATTTTGGCATCGATGGTCGGTTCCTGGAATCACAGGCCGAGACTGACTATGAGGCCAACATCAACTCTCTCATCGATGGCGACTGCGATGTCATCATCACGGTCGGTTTTCTTTTGGGCGACGCCACCAAGACGGCCGCGGAAACGAACCCTGACCAGAAATTCTCTATTGTGGACTTTGCCTACGACCCACCACTTCCGAATGTGCTCGGGCAGGTCTATGCAACAGATGAGGCGGCGTTTCTGGCCGGCTATCTTGCGGCAGGTATGACACAAACAGACATTCTGGGCGTGTTCGGCGGGATCAATATCCCTCCGGTGACAATCTTCATGGACGGATTTTCGTGGGGTGTTGATTACTACAACGCCCAGAATGACGCGTCGGTCACTGTGCTGGGGTGGGATCCGGACACGCGCGAAGGGCTTTTTACCAACAACTTTGAATCGCTTGATGACGGACGTGCCTTTGCACAGAACCTTTATGATGAAGGGGCCGATATCGTGCTGCCCGTCGCAGGCCCCGTCGGGCTCGGATCGGCTGCTTTGGCAGATGAACTGGGGACGGATGCATTGAAAATCATTGGCGTCGATGCCGATCTCTTCTTCACCGACCCCGAAAAGGGTCACGTCTATCTGACGTCTATCACCAAGCGCATGGACGCCACCGTCCGCGAAGTCATTGAAAATGCGATGAACGACACGTTTGAAGGCGGTGTTCTTGTCGGTTCACTTGAAAATGGCGGCGTCGATCTTGCCCCGTTCCATAGCTTTGAAGACGCGGTGCCAGCCAGCCTCAAAGCCGAACTGGAAGCGATCCGTGCCGGCATCATCGACGGCTCTATCACGGTTGGCCCCTGATCTTTCGGCAGGAGCAGCCCCATGGATATCGAACTGCGCGGCATCACCAAACGCTTTGGTCCGGTCACGGCGAATGAAGATGTCGATCTGACGATCAAAGCAGGGGAAGTGCTGGGGCTCCTTGGGGAAAACGGCGCGGGCAAATCAACCCTGATGAATGTCCTTTGCGGCTTGTACAGTCCTACGGCGGGCGAAATTCTGATCGACGGCAAGCCCGTGACGTTCGATGGTCCCGGCGATGCCATTCGCGCCGGGATCGGCATGGTGCATCAGCACTTCATGCTGGTTCCGGTGTTTACAGTGACCGAAAATGTGATCTTGGGCGTCGAGCCGACCGGACGTCTGGACCACCTTGATCTGGCCACAGCCCGCGCACAGGTCCGTGAGATCAATGACCGCTACGGCTTGCGTGTGGATCCTGACGCGCTAATCGAAACGCTGCCTGTGGGTGTCCAGCAACGGGTCGAGATCATCAAGGTTCTGTTCCGCTCTGCGGATGTGCTGATCCTGGACGAGCCTACGGCCGTCTTGACCCCGCAAGAGGTGGACGAATTCTTCGAGATCGTGAAGTCATTGCGCGACGCGGGCAAGGCGCTGGTCTTTATCACCCATAAGCTGAACGAAATACTGGAAATCGCTGACCGGATCAGCGTGATCCGCAGCGGGCGCATTGTCGGCGGTGGTCTTCCGCAAGACCTCACGCGGCCGGAACTGGCGGAAATGATGGTCGGGCGACCGGTCAGCTTCGAGGTCGACAAGGGGCCTTGCACTCCCGGTCCGACGATACTGGAAACCCGTGATCTGACAATCCTGCGCGACAATGACGATATCGCCGTGGATCACCTGAACCTCAAGGTCCGCAGTGGCGAGGTCGTCGGCATCGCCGGTGTGCAAGGCAATGGCCAATCCGCGCTGATCGAGGCCCTGACAGGGGTGCGCCGGATCGCCAGTGGAGCAGTAACGTTCGAGGGGCAGGATATCACCCACGCCTCTGCCCGCGAACGGCACAGGATGGGCATTGCCCATATCCCCGAGGACCGCCAGACCGCCGGACTGATCCAGAGCTTTACTGTCGCCGAAAACATGGTGCTCGACACCTATTATGATGAACGGTTCTCGGGCGGGATGGGGGTAAACTGGTCACAAGTGCAACAGTCCGCAGCACAAAGCGTGCTGGATTTCGACATTCGCACCCCAACTGTGTTCGAGGCGGCAGGGCATCTGTCCGGCGGCAACCAGCAGAAACTGGTCGTCGCCCGCGAACTGTCGCGCGACACCAAACTGGTGATCGCTGGCCAGCCCACACGCGGACTCGATGTGGGCTCGATCGAATATATCCACAAACGCCTGATCGCGGCACGTGACGAAGGCGACGGTGTACTGATCGTATCGTCTGAACTGGATGAAATACTGGCCCTGTCGGACCGTATTCTGGTGATGTTCAAGGGGCAGATCGTCGCCGAATACATGGCGGATGCGGCCGACAAGGGCGCAATCGGTCTGGCAATGGCGGGGGTTGCAGCATGACAGAGCTGACGATGGAAAAGCTCATGAAGGCAAGGGTCATAGGGCGGACCGAGATCGAGGATCTGGTCGTTGTCCCACTGTTTGCAATTGTCGCGGCTCTTGTGTTGGGTGCTTTTGTGATGCTGGCCACGAACGTCGATCCGGGCACGATTGGCCTGTCATATCTGGCACTGCTCAAAGGGTCAGTTGGTTCGCTCAATGCGATATCGGAAACCCTGACAGCTGCGGCACCCTTGGTGCTGGCAGGCCTCGGGCTGGCGCTGGGGTTTCGGGCGGGGCTATTTAACATCGGGGCCGAAGGGCAGATCGTGATGGGCGGCATTGCGGCGGTCGTCACCGGTTTCAGCTTTGCCGCCCTGCCACCAGTGATCCTCTTGCCCATGTCGCTGCTTGCAGGGGCCTTGGCCGGGGCGCTTTATGCCTCGATTGCAGGCTGGCTCAAGGCCGCGACAGGTGCGCATGAAGTGATTTCGACGATCATGCTGAACCTGATGTCATACAGGCTGCTGGACTATATGTTGCGGATGCCTGCAATCCAGAAGGAAGGGCGTGCCGACCCTATTTCGAAATCCGTGCCGGAGGCGGCGGAGCTTCCGCGACTGCTGACGTTTCTGGACCCGAACCTGCGTGTGCATGCGGGTATCTTTCTGGTGCTGATTGCTGTCGTTTTCGCCTATTGGCTGCTCTTCCGCTCAAAGCTGGGCTTCGAATTCCGCGCCAGCGGTGAAAACGCCGAAGCGGCCCGTTTCGCAGGCATCCATTCGGCGGTGATTATCGTGGCCGCAATGGCCACGGCGGGTGCGCTTGCCGGGCTTGCCGGAGCCAATCAGGTCCTGGGTGTGCTGGGGCGGGCAACGCCGGGATTCTCGGCAGGAATCGGGTTTGACGCCATCGCTGTCGCCTTGCTGGGACGGTCGCACCCTATCGGTGTTCTCTTCGCGGGGCTGCTTTTTGGCGCACTAGAAGCGGGAGGCCGCCAGATGCAGGTGGATGCAGGCGTATCCATCGACCTGATCGGCATCATTCAGGCGCTGATCATCGTGTTTATCGCGGCGCCCTTGCTGGTGCGCGCGATCTTCCCGTGGGGCTTTCGGAAGAATAAGGAGGGCGGGTCATGACCACAATCGCAGGGGCCAAACCTCAGGCGGGCATCGACACCGGAAAGCAACGTCAGGCCCGTACTGCCGGTTTTGTGCTTTTAGGGCTGGCGATCGGGATTACAGTCCTCTTCGCACCTGATGCCGCTGGCAATGCAACCTTCCGGCTGTCACGTCCTACGGATGCCATTCCGGTACCGGATCTGGTTATTCCGGGTGGTCCCTTCATCTATGTGGCCGCGACCATCCTTGCCTTTCTGGGGGTCCGCCAGTTCTTGCGTGGTGGTGCGCGCTGGACCTCGCTTTCGCTGGGGATCGGACTGGCCATCGCTGTGGCGGCATTTCTGGTCTGGGCGACGGCTGGAAAAGCCTTTTCGCTGACCGGCATGTTGCAGGCCACCATGGTGCGCGCGGTACCCATCGCCTTGGGCGGACTGGCGGGCGTGTTGTCGGAACGCGTGGCCGTGGTCAATATCGCGATCGAGGGGATGTTGCTTGCGGGGGCCTTCACCGGCGCGCTCGTCGGGTCATTGCTAGGCGGCGTTGGCGGACTGGCGGCAGCCGTTGCGGTAGGGGGTATCTTTGGCTTCATCCTTGCCGCGCTTGTGGTCACTTACCGGATGGACCAGATTATCGCAGGGGTGGTGATCAACCTTTTTGTGCTGGGGCTGACGTCCTATGTCAGTTCGCAGGTATTTGCAGAATACAGGTCGCTGAATAACGCGCCTGTGTTCCGATCGTTCAAAATACCGCTGCTGGGGGATATCCCGGTGATCGGGCCGATGTTCTTTAACCAGAATATCTTTGTCTACGGCGCACTGATCCTTGTTGGCGTGGCAACATACTATCTGTTTCATACCCGTCTGGGGTTGCGTGCACGCGCCGTCGGCGAACACCCCCGCGCGGCAGATACACTGGGGATCAACGTCTATCGGACCCGCTATATCAACGTGACCCTGGCGGGGATGGTCGCTGGCTTTGGCGGGGCATGGTTCACGCTCGGTACTGTGGGCAGGTTTGACGAAAACATGACCGGCGGGCGCGGGTTTATCGGGCTGGCAGCAATGATTTTCGGGCGCTGGCATCCCGTCGGGGCTCTCGCAGCAGCCCTTGTTTTCGGCTTTGCGGATTCGCTGCAACAGAAACTGGCGCTGCTGCAAACACCGATCCCGTCCGAGTTTCTGGCCATGGCCCCCTATATCGCGACGATCATTGTTGTTGCCGGATTAGTCGGGCGGGCGCGTCCACCGGCCGCTGACGGAAAGCCCTATATCAAAGAATAGCTACGTTCAGATTTTTTCCCGCTTGTGATCCATACCCACCTGCAAAACAGCGGGGGTCTCACACGGTCGTCACCGCAGGACAGAGTTCCTGCACCTCTTGCAGCGGAACCATATTGCCGTTCATATCCATCACTTTCCTGTTCCGCCCTTTACGGATCACCACAAAGAGCGGCTCTTTGCTGCAAAACCCTGTCGTCCCCTGCCCTTTGACAGCCCGTATGGCGCGCACCTGTCGTGCGACAACGGCAAAGGCACAAGCCCCGACAACAACAGGATCACCCAAAACATATTTCATCGCACCGGCCTCAAGACACGCCAACCGAACCGCACGAATGGCCACATCAGGCCAACCAGAGTGAAGCGAAAGTGCACAAGGGCTCTTCCGCGCAGACAGGTTTCAGCGAAATTCGGGGTTAGCCGGACGTGCGGCCCGCTGAGGTAAATCAACGGGGTCAGTTGTCCATAAAGCTGCCCTGTCTCGGCCGGGTCACCCAGACCGAATTCGGCATCAAGCTGGAGAACCTCGATCTGGAAAGCATGCATGAACCGGGTCAAGAGGTCGACCACATCAGAGAGCGCGATACTGCGCAGCTTGATCCCACCGGTTTTGCGATTTTTCTTGCGCTTTCTGCGGGGTGGCTTTGGGTTGTCCGTCTTCTTGCGGCTGCTGTCATAGACACAGATTGCAGGAAAAACCCCGCCAAAGGGACGCAGATGGATCATCGCGTGTTTGGCGGGGTCGCTCTGCCATGTACATTGGACGCGGACCGGAAGTACCAGTACCAAGACAAACCCGGAGAACAGGGCCGCGCAACTCCACAGCAGAATCTGCCAGACCATCTCAGGTCACTTTTTCTGATCCGCCTGTCTGCTTATCGATGGCATGCGCGGCGGCATCACCCAGCACTTCGGTCAGACCCGACATTGCGCCCTTGATCGCTTCGACCCGGGCCCCTTTGGCATCAAGGATGATCGCGCCAATCGGTTTGATCCCACCGCCGCCGCCGGTCCCGCCGCCAGTCCCGGACTTGGCCCCTTCGGTCCCACCGGCACCAAAGCCAAACCCGTAGCTGACAATCGGAATGACCGTTGATCCGTCTTTTTCGATCGGATCCCCAAGCACGTTTTTTGCATTCAACAGGCGGTCCAACTCTTCGACCGTGTTTTTTAGCAGCTGTTCGACATCAGTCATGAAAATCTCCTGTCACTGTTGCGGGGTTTAGGAGTTGGTTTTGATCCCGAGCAGACTGTAAAGCGGACACACGCCGAAAACAGCTGTCAGGGTGAGAATGCCGCCGATTGCCATCAGCACATAGGCGGTCACCGTATTCGCCCCTAGACCCATGAAATTCAGTAGCGGAGCGACGATCAGAGCGATCCCGATCAGAAACCGCAATGCGCGGTCAATAGTTCCTACATTCGCTTTCATTCCGTACTCCTTTTCTTGCGCAAATCGCAGGCGCAGACCTGCGGACGCTACGGCGAGAATATCGCGCCAAACCTGCGCCTTATTGATTTTGGTCAATGTCTTTGCGGTGGCAGCCTGCCACGTTCACACCGCAAGAACCTCAAACAGCCAAGGGGGCAACCCGCGTGGCAGACATTGTTTTCCGCACCCAAGGTGTCACCAAGGTCTACGGGACCGGGGACGTGAAGATTTATGCCCTTTCGGGGGTCGATCTGGAACTCTACGCCGGTGAAATGGCCGTGCTCTTGGGGCCGTCCGGCAGCGGCAAGTCCACGTTGCTCAATATTTTGGGGGGGCTGGACCACGCTACCGCCGGTCGCGTCTGGTTCCGCAACACAGAGCTGACAGACATGTCCGACCGTGCCCTGACCCGCTTTCGCCGCGACCACGTCGGCTTTGTGTTTCAGTTCTACAATCTGGTGCCCAGCCTGACGGCCCGCGAAAACGTCCAACTTGTGACAGACGTTTCCCCCAACCCGATGCCAGCAGAGGAAGCCTTGGCGCAGGTCGGACTGACCGAGCGGATGGATCATTTCCCGTCCGAGATGTCGGGGGGCGAACAACAGCGCGTTGCCATTGCCCGCGCCATCGCCAAACGGCCCGAGATTCTGCTGTGTGACGAACCGACAGGCGCGCTGGACAGCAGCACAGGCGTGCAAGTGCTGGAGGTACTCAATGACATCAACGCGCGTTTCGGCACCACCACCGTAATCATCACCCACAACGCCGATATCCAGCGGATGGCGCATCGGGTGATCCAGTTTCAGGATGGCAAGATCAGCAATGTCACGATCAACGATGTACGTCTTGCGCCATCCGAGATCGCTTGGTGATGCACGCCCTTGACCGAAAACTCTTGCGCGACTTTGCGCGCCTGTGGAAACAGGCTATGGCCATCGCGATGGTGCTGGCCTGCGGTGTCGCCATCCTGTTGACCGGTCTGGGCATGTATACGGCCCTGTCCGAGACGCGCGAGACATATTACGAGCGCAACCGCTTTGCCGATGTCTTTGTTACCGTGAATCGTGCGCCAGAGCGTCTTGCGGCTGAACTGGCAGCGATTGACGGTGTTTGGGCCGTCGAGGCCCGTACCGCAGGCAATACCGTCCTTGACGTTCCGGGGAATCCGCGCAGCGTCACAGGGCGTATCCTGTCGTTGCCCATCGACGGTGCCCCGCGCCTGAACGTACCTGTCCTGACCACAGGCAGGCTCCCCGCCCCCACATCGACCACCGAGGTCATGGTGAACGCCAATTTCGCCATCGCCAATGACCTTGCACTTGGTGACATTTTTTTTGCCAACCTCAATGGCCAGAAACGGCAGTTGACCATCACCGGCACCGCGCAATCGCCCGAATTCATCTATACCATCGGTCCGGGGGCGCTGATGCCTGACAACGCGACCTTCGGCATCATCTGGATGCCCCAGCCCGCTGTTGCAGCGGCTTTTGACATGACAGGCGCATTCAATGATGTGTCGCTGAAACTGACAGCGGGTGTATCGCGTGAAGCAGTCATCGCGGATGTTGATCGCCTGCTTGATCCTTACGGCAGTCTGGGTGCCTATGGGCGCGACCTGCATCCATCTGACAGCTTTATCTCGGCCGAGATTGAGCAACTGCGCAATATGGCCTCGATCCTGCCGCCCATCTTTTTCGGCATTTCGGCATTTCTGGTCAGCATGGTTATGGGGCGTATCATCATGCTGGAGCGCAGCCAGATCGGACTGCTCAAGGCGGTTGGCTATTCCAATCTTGAAATCTGCATGCACTATCTGATGCTGGCGGGGCTGATCGCTATTGTGGGTGTTGGCCTCGGCTGGGGTGTGGGAAGCTGGCTCGCGCGGCTCTTGGCCGAGCAATATGCCCTGTATTTTGACTTTCCGTTTCTGATCTTTCGCACTTCGGCATGGGTCTATGCAGCATCGGGTATTGCAGCTCTGCTGACCACAACGCTGGGGGCAACTCATGCGGCGGTCAAGGCCGCACGTCTGGCCCCCGCCATTGCCATGCAGCCCCCTGCGCCGCCACGGTTCAAAAGGTCACTGGTGGACCGCGCCATGACTGCCATGCGACTAAGCCAGCCAACGGTGATGATCCTGCGCAGCCTGTTCCGCTGGCCGGTGCGCAGTGCCCTGACAATGCTTGGGTTGGCGCTGGCCGTTTCCACAATCGTCGCACCCTCGTTCTTCAACTATGCACTGGACAAGATCGTGGACAGCGCATTTTACGACAGCAACCGTCAGGACGCGATGCTGGTGTTTTCGCATGATATGCCCGAAAGCGTCCTGTCGACCGCCGCCGCATTGCCTGCGGTGCTGCAAACCGAAGGCCAGCAGTTCCACCCTGTCATCTTACGCAGTGGCTTCCACGAAAAACGCACTTCGATCCAGGCCAGTCAGCCGGGAACGGACCTGTCACGCGTGATCGACAGCAGCGGTGCGGCGCTGGATGTCCCGCCGGGCGGCGTGGTGCTATCCGACAGGCTGGCCATGCATCTGGATGTCGGCATCGGAGATCGCGTCGAAGCGGAGTTCCTTGGCGGTCGCAAGGAATCTTACGGGCTGACTGTCACCGGCACGATTGCGCAATACTTCGGGCTTGGTGCCTATATGGACCTTGACTACGTCAACAGCCTGCTGCGCCAGTCGTCGCGGATTTCGCTGGTCAATGTCTCGCTTGACGATGCCGAGGTCATGGACCTGCATGCAAGGCTCAAGGATATTCCCAATCTGGTCGGCATCGTAATGATGACCGACACACGACGGTCTTTTTCCGATACCATTGAACAGAGCATCGGTGTCATGAACCTTGTCTACATCATTATCGCGCTGCTGATCACGGTGGGTGTTACGTATAATGGCGCGCGTATCCAGCTTTCAGAGCGGGCGCGCGAACTGGCAAGCCTGCGTATTCTCGGGTTCACGCGGGCCGAGGTATCCTACATTCTGATCGGGGAAACCCTGTTGCTGTCCTTGTTGGCGCAACCCTTGGGGTGGTGGATCGGCGCACAGATCGCCACAGCGATGGCAAACAGTTTTTCCAGCGATCTTTATAGTACCCCAATCGTGTTGCATCCGGCCATTTTTGCCCGGGCAAGTTTTTTCGTGCTGCTTGCAAGCTTTGCCTCGGTTATGCTGGTGCGGCGCAGGCTGGATAAACAAAACCTTGTCACTGTCATGAAGGTGAGGGAGTAATTGATGTCGCTGAAGCCACGCACACTCGGATTTATCGGGCTCGGCGCCGCACTGATGCTGGGGCTGGGCTATGTCGCCTTCAGACAGGATCCGATCCCTGTCGACCTGCACACCATCGCGCGCGGTCCGCTGGAAGTCACCATCAATGCAGATGGTGTCACACGGATCAAGGATATCTATGATATCGCCAGTCCGATCACCGGTACCGCCATGCGGTCGCCCGTCAAGGTGGGCGACCCCGTCGTTGCAGGACAAACAGTTGTCGCCATCGTTCGCCCCGCCACACCTGCCCTTCTGGACAGCCGCAGCCTGCAACAAGCCCAAGCGACCGTTGCCGAGGCCCAAGCAGCCCTGCATGTTGCCGAGACCAATCTGGCGCAGGCCGCCGAAGAGCGCGATCTGGCGCAGTCCCACTATGAACGCACCCAGACGTTACTGGAACGCGATGTGGTGTCGCTGACCCAGTTGGAAGATGCGTTGCAACGTCTTGTGATCACGCAAAGCGCGGTTGAGGCGGCAGAGGCACGGATCGACATGGCCCAAAGCACATTGAACCGTGCTGAAACGATGCTGCAAACACCGCAGTCGCAGGCCGAGGTCGATGCCAGTTGTTGCCTTGAGATCAAATCTCCTACGGACGGTGTCGTGCTCAGCATCGCCGAGACCAGTGAACGCCCCGTTGTCACGGGCGCGCCGCTTTTGCGTCTGGGTGATCCGGCTGAACTGGAAATCGTGGCGGACCTGTTGTCCAGTGACGCCGTGCGCCTGCAACCGGGGGCAAGTGCTGTGGTAGAAAGATGGGGTGGGCCAAACCCGCTGGAAGCAAGACTCAAGAGCATTGCCCCTGCGGCGGAAACAAAGGTATCTGCGCTGGGGATCGAGGAACAACGTCTTGACGCGATCTTTGACATCACGACTCCGCAAGACCAGCGCCAAGGGCTTGGTGACGGGTTCGCCGTTTTCGTGCGGATCACCGAATGGCGGAACGAAGATGCCCTAAAGGTTCCGCTCAGTGCGCTATTCAAACGCGACGGTAACTGGGCCGTTTTTACGGCCTACGACGGGATAGCAAGCGAGCAACCTATCAGCATCGGGCGACAGGGTGCGCAGTTTGCCGAAGTTCTTGATGGCCTCTCTGAAGGTATGACCGTCGTGGTCCATCCCAACGATCAACTTGCCTCTGGCGGGATCATCATGGACCGCCATGAACTGGAATAGCACGCCTCGACAGCCGGGACAGAGCAATGTCAATCAGCGGTCGCCCTCGGGCTCCGGGGTGTCAAGCGTTGACCATGTGTCGTCATTCTCTGGTGGCGGGGGTGTATCACAGGCCTTGCGATGAATATTCACTTTCCCGATGAAGTTCGCTGAAATCGGTGCCGTCACAAAAAGGAACGCCATGATCAGCAGTTCATGCGTCGAGGGCTGCCCGATGTCGAACGAATGGATGATCGAGGCAAGCAGCAACATCCCGATACCGACAGTGCCGACCTTTGTCGGCGCGTGCAGACGTGTCATGGGATCGTTGAATTTCAGCAATCCGATTGCCCCTACCAGAACAAAGCCCGATCCAATGATCAGTGACAGACAGACGAAGTAGGTTCCAATGATCTGTGCAGTCATTCGATAATGTCTCCCCGCAGAATGAAGCGCGCTAGGGCAACGGTCGATACAAAGCCCAGCATCGCGATCAACAAGGCCACCTCAAAGTAGATCTGTACGCCCTTGTAGATTCCCAGCACAATCACCAGTCCCAGCGCGTTGATGACCATCGTATCAAGCGCAAGCACGCGATCGCCCGACGTTGGCCCAAGAACCAGACGGACCATCGACATAATCTGCCCCAGCGCAAGTGCCAGAAAGGTGATTGCCAATGCGACATTCAGAAACTGCGTTGCGAGTATCATGCAAATATCTCCAATAACCGAGCTTCATAGCGGGTGATGATATCGTCGCGCACTGCGTCGGGATCATCTGTGTGCAGGACGTGAACCAGCAGGCTGTGCCCATTGTTCGACAAATCCGCCGATACGGTTCCGGGTGTGAGCGTGATAGTACCGGCAAGCATGGTGATGGCTTCGGGCTGGCGCAGTCGCAGAGGGACAACGATCCATGCCGGCTTGAGCTTGGATGTCGGGACCGTCAGCACGATCCACGCGACTTCGATATTGGCAACAATAATGTCCCAGATGACGATAACACTGTAGCGGGCCATCTTGCCCACACGAAAGCTTTGCGGAGTGTCAGGCCACCAGACGGATGTCCCCCACGGGATGATGATGCCCAAGATGAACCCGAAGACAATCATCCCTGCCGAAATCTCGTTTTGCAGGAACATCCAGACGATCGTCAGGATCAACGTCAAAAGCGGGTGCGGGATCAGCCAATGGAAAGCACGTGCCATATCAGTGATCCTCCGTTGGTGTGCTCAGTTTTCCCGGCGTATCCACAACCGTCGAAATGTAAGGCTCTGGGCTGAACAGTTGCGCCGCAATGGATGCCGTATAGCGATGCACCTGACCTGCAAAGACTGTGTGCAGAACCAGCAGCGTGACAAGCCCGCCGATTGCGACATAACACATCGTTGCCGGTTGCGCCGCATGGGTTGCATCGTCCGAAGAGGGCACGCTTTGGGCTTTCCAGAACAACATGCTACCGGCCCGTGCAAACCCCACGATGCTGATCAGGCTGGACCCCAGCACAACGGCCCAGATCCAGACCATCAGCTCGGTGCCGAATGCGGCATTAAGCACCAGCAACTTGCCCAGAAACCCCGAGAGCGGCGGCAATCCTGCCATCGCGATCGCGGCGACAAAAAACAAGCTGGCTGTCAGCGTTGCTCCGGCGACGGGCGCCTGCGGGGTGAGTTCAAGGTTTGCGCGGCTGGATCGCACCAGATCGACAATCAGAAAGAGTGCCGCGCCCGCGAATGTCGAATGGATGATGTAATAAAGTGCGGCCGCAATCCCTTCGGCCGAAAAGAGCGCGATTGAAATCATGACCATGCCCATTGATCCGATGATCGAGAACGCCACAAGCCGGTCGAACTTTCTTGCCGCAAGAACACCCACCATACCAATCACAAGCGAAACCAGCGCCGCAGGAAGCAGCCATGTGTCATGCAGACCGGCTGTAACTGCCAGATCTGGCGGGAAGATCAGCGTATAGACCCGAATGATTGCATAGGCCCCGACCTTGGTCATGATCGCAAAGAGTGCGGCAACCGGCGCAGGCGCTTCGGCGTAGCTTGAGGGCAGCCAGAAATGCAACGGCACAAGGGCTGCCTTGATCGCAAAGACCAGCAGCAAGAGAACAGAGGCAACACGGATACCCACGGTTTCGTCAGGGCTGATCAGCAGAACACGGTTTGCCAGATCAGCCATATTGAGCGTACCGGTTTCCGCATAGATGGCGCCCAGCGCAAACAGAAACAGTGTCGATCCGATGAGATTGTACAGCACATATTGGACACCTGCGCGCAAGCGTACGGTCCCGCCCGCATGGATCATCAAACCGTAAGAGGCGATCAGCAGTACTTCGAAGAACACGAAAAGGTTAAAGAGGTCACCTGTCAGGAATGCCCCCAGAATGCCCATCAGCTGGAACTGGAACAGCGCATGAAAATGCCGCCCGCGATCATCCCATCCCGAACTGATCGCATATATCAGCACGAACAGCGCCAGCACCGAGGTGAGCAGGATCATCAAGGTCGAGAGCCTGTCTCCGACCAAGACGATCCCGAACGGAGCCGCCCAATCACCCAACTGATAAAGCATGATCGTGCCGTCGGACGTGGCCCAGGCCAAAGCCCCCGAGATCGTGACAAGGGTCAGAACAGCAGCGATCGAGAAAACCCGTTGAATGCCGATGTGATAACGTGCGGCCAAGACGATGAAGGGCGCCATCATCGCGGGCAAAACGACCGGAGCAATTAGCCAATGTGTCATGCCGAGCCCTCCGACGTGTCTTGGGGTGCATCGGGTTGATCATCCACATGGTCGTCATCAGACCCAAGAAAAGCGCCCAGACCAATCATGACAACGACAGCCGTCATACCAAACGAGATCACAATCGCCGTCAGCACAAGTGCTTGCGGCAGCGGGTCGGTGTAGGTCGAAACATTGTCGCGCAACACAGGCGGCGCGCCCACGATGACGCGGCCCGAGGTGAACAGGAACACGTTCACAGCATATGTCAGCAGCGATATCCCCAGGATTACAGGGAAGGTCCGCAACCGCAGCACAAGATAGATACCTGCAGCAGTCATGACACCAATGGCGGATGCAATCAGAAATTCCATTCTACACGCCCTCCTGCACTGCCTGGGAAGGCGGATCATCTCTCGACGGGTCAATATCCATCGGGTGTTCGCTCTCGACCGTTTCAGAGCGCCGCGCCAATCGCGAGAAGCTTTCAAGCGACAGCATGACCGCACCCACGACCGACAGGAACACACCAACGTCAAAGAGCGCTGCCGTTGCAAGCTCGAACTTTTCGAAAGGCGGGATGCGCACGTAGGTGAAATCCGACGTCAGGAAGGGCTTATCGACAAACCAGGAACCGATACCGGTCAGGCCCGCAACCAGAACCCCTGCCCCGATCACCCCGTGATAAGGGTATTTCAAGCGTGCAGAAGTCCAGGCAAAGCCGCTTGCCATATACTGCATCACAACACCAATCGACACGATCAACCCTGCAATAAAGCCTCCACCCGGTTCGTTGTGACCGCTGAGGAAAATATAGAAGCCCACCATCATGACCACGGGCATCATTCCGCGGGTCAGCACAACCATCATCATCGGGTGCACACCGCCAGCCTGCGGCTGATCGGGTTTGCGGTTCAACAGGCGCGCACGCACCGGCCCGCCCAGCAAGGCTTCGGTCAAGGCGTAGATCAGCAAGGCAGCAATGCTGAGAACGATGATCTCGCCGAAGGTATCGAAGCCACGGAAGTCGACCAGAATGACGTTCACCACATTTGTACCGCCACCACCTTTGTATGAATTGGCCAGATGGAATTCAGAGATCGACGTGCTCACCGGATCGCGCAAGATGTAGTAATAGGCCAGTGCAAAGCTTGCCAGACCACCGGCAATGGCGACAGCCACATCGCGCATCCGGCGCAAGACCGTGCTTTCGATAGGCGTGTGGTTAGGCAGAAAGTTCAGCGCCAGCAGCATCAGGATGATCGTGACCACCTCGACCGTGAACTGGGTCATGGCAAGGTCGGGCGCACTCAGGAACACAAAGCCGATAGAGACCATCAGCCCGACAATCCCGATCAGGATCAACGACAGGAACCGGTTACGGTGCAGGAAGACCATGCCGATCGTTGCCGCAACAAGCATGCCCCAGCCAGAGATCAGGACAGGGTCTGCCGACTGCATTTCATAGACTGGTGCACCGACCGTGCCAGTGGTCCATGCATAGTATCCCGCCACGACAATCGCGATCGTCCCGATTGCGGCATAGCGGGTGAAAGCACCATTGTGCAGCGGCAGGATCAGCAGCTGCGCAAACCTGACCACGAACGCAATAAGCGCTTCGAAAATCGTTTTGGCTTCGGGGCGTGGCAGGGCATCCCAAACCCGCAGGGCGGGTTTGAACACGGCCAGCATGACCAGACCGCCGCCAACGGCAATGATTGACATGTAAAGCGCGGGCACCAGACCGTGCCAGATTTTCAGATGCGCTGAAGGCAGTTCGGCGGCTTGGCCAAGAACAGCGGTTGTTACCAGTTTCACAAATGGCTCGGCCAGGAAAGGGGCCACACCAATCAGCACCACCGGAATGATCAGGAACGCAGGAGGCAACCACATTCCGGCAGGCGGATCATGCGGTTTGGTCGGATAGTCATCACGCACAGGGCCGAAGAATACATGGCTGATCAAGCGGAAGCAGTAGGCGGCAGAAAAGAGCGACCCTATCGTCGCCAGCACCGGCACCAGCCAGGGGCTGTTGAAAAGCACTGTGTGGTTGGCCTCCTCCAGCATCATTTCCTTGGACAAGAAGCCATTCAGCAAAGGGATACCCGCCATCGACAGCGCGGCCAGCAGCATGATCACAAAGGTGACGGGCATCAAACGCCGCAGCCCCCCCAAGCGCCTGATGTCACGGGTGTGGGCCTCGTGATCAATAATACCTGCGGACATGAACAACGCCGCCTTGAACGTGGCATGGTTCAAAATGTGGAAAACCGCTGCCATAGCGCCAAAGGCCGTGCCAGTCCCCAAGAGCATCGTAATCAGGCCAAGATGGCTGACGGTTGAAAAGGCAAGCAGGGCTTTGAGGTCGTGCTTGAACAGTGCGATCACTGCGCCCAGCACCATGGTCACCAACCCGGCAGTCGTGACGATCACAAACCATTCGGTCGTACCGGACAGAACCGGCCACATCCGTGCCATCAGGAAAATACCGGCTTTCACCATGGTTGCCGAGTGCAGATAGGCCGATACCGGCGTCGGCGCGGCCATCGCGTGCGGTAGCCAGAAATGGAACGGGAATTGTGCGGATTTCGCAAAACAGCCCAGCAAGATGAGGATCAGCGCGGGCAAATACAGCGGATCGGCCTGAACAAGATAACGGTTCTGCAAGATGACGCTGAGATCATAGCTACCCACGATCTGGCCAAGCATCAGCATTCCGCCGATCATCGCCAGCCCGCCCATGCCGGTGACAGTAAGCGCCATGCGCGCGCCCTGACGGCCTTCGGGCAGATGTTTCCAGTATCCGATCAAAAGGAACGACGACAGCGAGGTCAGTTCCCAGAAAATCAGCAAGAGCAGTATGTTATCGCTCAGAACGATACCGACCATCGCCCCCTGAAACAGGAGCAGATAGGTAAAGAACTCGCCCATGTTGTCGTTGCGGCTGAGGTATTGCCGGGCATAGGCAATGATCAAGAGGCCGATCCCAAGGATCAAGAGCGCGAAGAAAAAGCCAAGACCATCTAGCATCAGCGTAAAGTTCAGCCCAAGCGCCGGCATCCAGTCGATGCCGGCAGTCACGACCTCACCTGCAAGGACAGATGGCAAATTGGTCAGCAAACCGATAAAGGCGGCCAATGTGACGGTAAATGTGACACCGGCGCAGGCGGACCGGCCTGCAGGATTCATCAAACCGGGCAGCAACGCCCCAAAGAACGGCAAGGCAACAATGAAGAAGAGAGACACAGCAACTCCCGATATTTTGGCTTATGAATGTGTGAACAATGCAGACAGACTTGAAAAGGGCGAAATGCAATAATCTTGCGCCGGTCTGGGGCGTTTCTGACGTCTGGCAGGCAAAAACGGCCGGTTGACTCAGGGTCGCCGGCACATCGCAACGCGGTCGTAATGGTGTCAAGAAACGGGAATCCGGACCAGCAGTCCAGAAAGTTTGGCAACTAGGAACCTTTGGCTGCCCAAATAGCGCCGCGCCTGATGATTTCCGTCACCTGAGGTGTTTGCAGATCACTCAACTCATGGCCGATTGAGCAATAGAAGACCCGCCCTTTGTCCCAGCGGCGTTTCCAGACCACGGGGATCACGGTGCCTTCGATCCACCAAAGATGATCACCCGAAAAGGTCGTCGTGGCCAGAACCTCGTTCGACGGATCCACCAGCATGTAATACTGTTCACTTGTCAGGCGGAAGCTGCGGATGCCCTGCACGATGGGGTCGTCGGGCTTGCAGATGGTTACGTCATAGTCGATGTAGTCCTCGCGCGGCTGCAGGTTGTCAGGCCAGCCGGGGGGATGGGCCACGAACTGGCCGCCGATCAGAAAGTGATAGGTCGGCCGATCGCGGAACGCATCGCCCATATGGCCGTGCCATCCCGCTATCCCGCACCCGTTTGCGACCAGTTTCAGCAACCCGTCCTCCTGCGGCTTTGTCATATTGCCGAATTCTTCTTGGTGGCCGGACCGCGCGGATGACCAGATTGGTGTGATCAAGTCCACGTCTGCCATGTCCTCGGGGCGTTCCAGTGGTTCAAGCGTGTCATAGACATCCACCTGAAACCCGTTTTCCCTGAGCAGCGCCGCATACCAGTCACTGAAATCTGTGGGTGTGTGGCCTTCCCAGCCGCCAACAAAAAGAGCTGCCTTCATCGGTTTCCCTTCCGCATAAAATCAAGCATTGCCGCCATATCACGCGCCCCATAGCCCGCGGCTTCGGCCTCGCGCAGCTTTGCCAGCGTCGTGCTGCCCTGCGGGATGGCGATGCCGTAGGCCTCTGCCAAAGCCGCGGTCACTTCCATGTCTTTGCGCGCCAGTGCGACGGTAAAGGTCACATCGTGGGCGGCCTCGTCCAGATACAGCGGGCGGCGGTATTTCAGCATCGGCGCACAGGCCGCACTTGCCTCGATTACATCAAAGGCGCGGTCGGCGGGGATGCCTGCTGCTTCGGCCAGCGTCATGGCCTCGGCCAGATTCTGGTTGATCCCGTGGATCAGCGCATTGACCGCAAGCTTCATGACGGCACCCGCGCCAGCTTCACCCAGATGGATCGTCTGGCGGCCTAGCGCGCTGAAAATCGGAGCCAGGTCCGCACCTGTCTTTTCGTCACATCCGGCCATGATCAGCAACGCGGCCTTTGCAGCGGCTTGCGTGGCGCCCGAGACGGGTGCGTCAATGACGTGCACACCGTTCGGCGCACGGGCAGCAAGGATGCGGATATGATCGGGGCTCATCGTGCCCATCTCGACCAGTATGGTTGCCCCGCTTGCCGCAAAAAGGCCATCCGGCCCGTTGTGGACGGTTTCGGATGCGGCATCGTCTGACAGCATGGTCAGGACAACATCGGACAACGGCATCAATTCAGCGGGCGTCGCGACAGCGACACAGCCTGTCTTTTCGCCAAACTCTGTTGCCGTCGGCATGGTACGGTTCCAGACCGTGACATCGTGACCCGCATCGATCAGGTTGCGCGCCATCAAAGCGCCCATCCGCCCTAGACCGGCAAAACCCACGCGCATGTCAGGCCACCTTTTCGGTTTCTCCGATACCGGAGATCGCCTGAATCAGGTTGTCCTCGGTCACTTCCTCTGACGTAAACGTGCGGATAACCCGACCACTGAACATGGCGACAATCCGGTCGCTGACATGCAGGACTTCTGGCATTTCCGAACTGATCACGATCACCGCATAGCCTTGGGCCGCCAACTCACGGATCAGATTGTGAATTTCCGACTTCGAGCCCACATCGATCCCACGCGTCGGTTCGTCAACAATCAGCACGTTGGGGTGCATCGACAGCCATTTGCCGATGACGATCTTTTGCTGGTTGCCGCCAGAAAGGTTGCCTACCGTCTGTTTCCAACCGGGCGTGCGGATATCAAGCTTGTCACGGTACTGGTCAAAGATCGCCACTTCGGCGCCTTCCGCCACAAAGGGCCCCGCAGTCAGATCACTGACCTGCGGCAAGGTCATGTTGTCACGGCAGTTCATACCCAGCACAAGCCCCTGCCCCTTGCGGTCTTCGGGCACCAGCGAAATGCCATAGTTGATAGCATCCGCAGGCGAATGAATGCGGATTTCTTCGCCATCCAGAAGGATCACGCCGGCACTGGGGTCACGCAAACCAAACAGCGTTTCCGCAATTTCAGTGCGCCCTGCACCCACCAGCCCGTAGAACCCGAGCACCTCTCCGCGGCGGACCTCGAAATTGACATTCTGGAACAGATCGCCGCAGGACAGGCCCCGGACCTCTAGTGCGATATCGCCCAGTTCATGGGTGGTCGCGGCACGGCTGAGATCCAGTTTGCGGCCAATCATCAGTTGGGTCACGTTTTCCTCGTCCGTATCCGACGTCACCAAGGTGCCGCGATACTGGCCGTCGCGCAAAACACTGATGCGGTCTGTAATCTTAAAGATCTCTTCCATGCGGTGCGAGATGTAGATGATGCCGACACCTTGCGCCTTGAGGTCCGCGATCACATCGAAGAGCACAACCTTTTCGGCATCTGTGAGCGATGCGGTCGGCTCATCAAAGATCACCGCCTTGGCATCGACAGTCAGGGCGCGGGCGATCTCGACCATTTGCTGGTTCGCAATCGAAAGGCTGCCCACACGGGTCCGCGCGTTGAACCCGACCTTGAGTTTCGCCAGAATGGCATCTGTCTGCTCATAGAGTTTCGCCCAGTCAACACGCCCGAATGACCGACGGGGCAGTTCGCCCAGATAGATGTTTTCGGCCACCGACAATTCTTCGGCGAGACTCAGTTCCTGATGGATAAAGACAATGCCCTTTGACTTCGCCTGCAAAGGGGATGTCATCACGGTCGGGACCTCGTTCACGATAATCTGGCCTTCGTCGGGTTGATAGATCCCGCCCAGAACCTTCATCAAGGTCGATTTGCCTGCGCCATTTTCGCCCATCAGGGCATGGACTTCTCCGGGCAAGACCGCGAATGAAACGCCGTCAAGCGCACGGACACCGGGGAAGGTCTTGACGATGCCTTCCAGACGCAATGCGGGGGTTTGATCGCTCATGTCTTCAACTCCTCTTTGCCCTTGATGTTCAGCTGGCGGTCAAGGAACAGAACGGCAATCAGGATCAGGCCGATCACAAGGTTGACAGTCTCTGTATCCGCCCCGATATGGCCCAGACCCTTGCGCAAGAGCTGGATCGCCAGCACCCCGCCCAGGGTCGACAGGATAGACCCTGCCCCGCCGGTCAGCTTGGTACCGCCAAGTACCACAGCGGTGATCACCCAAAGTTCGTAGAGCTGACCATCGTTGGGGTTGACCGAACCGGACTCGGAATAGAACACCACCGCGGAAAGTGCTGCCAGAAAGCCGATGATCATAAAGTTGATCAGCATATGCGGACCGACACGGATGCCCGCGTTCACCGCCGCCTCGCGGTTGTCACCGATCGCATAGGCATTCCGGCCATGGACCGTCCGCGTCATGATATACCAGATCACAAGCGTCGTGACCGCAAGGAACCATGTCGCGGTATGCAGGCCGAGAAACTGTGCCTCGGCAAAATCAACAAGCGTCCAGTTCAGGTGCGATGTTGGGTTTTCACCGTTGTACATAAACACCAGCCCGCGATAGCCCAGCATCGAGCCAAGGGTCACGATGAAGGCATCAACACCTGTCTTCCAGACGATCAACCCGTTGATCGCGCCCAGCACAATCCCCGTCAGCAGCGCCAGCAGCCACGCTACCGGAATGACCCAGTCGCCCAGCCCCGCGAAAATCGGCCAAGTCATGCTGTCCAGCAGGATCACGGCAGAAAGCGCAAAGATCGCACCCACGCTCAGGTCAATATTGCCGTTGATCATGATAATGGTCATGCCCATTGCGATAATGCCGATGGGTGCCGACTGCTTGAGCAAAAGCAACATGTTGTCCACATCCATGAAAGCTTTGTCGGATAAGGACAGGAATTCACCTGCGATGCTGAAGAAGATCAGCTCCAGAACCACAAAGGCCCAGATCGCGCCGCTCTTGAGAAAGCCTGACAGTTTTCCAGCTTGCATCGTCCCGCCCCCTTACGCGAAATTCGACCACAGTTTGCCGCGCTTGGCCGCGATATCGAGCCAGACAGCAAGGATTATGATGATCCAGGTCACAACGAACTGGACATAGAATTGCAGCCCCACCAAAAGCAGTCCGTTTTGGATAAATCCAAGAATGAGAACGCCGATCACCGTCTTGAAGATCGTACCGGACCCGCCCAAAAGCGAAGCGCCCCCCAGAATGACAGCCGCCAGAACCTCAAGCTCCATGCCCTGCCCGACTGTGTTCTGCGATCCAAGAGACCGGCTGGCTTGAATAAGCCCCGCGACCGCGACACAGCCTGCCGACATCAGGTAACAGAAAAACACAGTGCGCGCGCGTTTGATGCCCGAGAATGTGGCCGCCGTTCCGTTCCCACCAACCGCATAGACTTTGCGACCGAACGGTGTCTTGGCCAGAATGATGCCAAGCAGGGCCGCAAGAGCGATAAATATCAGGATCGGGACGGGAATACCCAACGCGGTGCCTTGCCCGAAGATGCCAAACCACGTGCCATCCTTATCTGCGATATCCATGTTCTTGCCGCCCGAATAGGTCAGCGTCAGGCCATGGATAGCCGAGAGCATCCCCAAGGTGACGATCAGGGAATTGAGTTTGAGATACCCTACCAGAAACCCGATGAAGGCACCGAGACACAAGGTCATGGCAAACATGGCGGGAATGGCCAGCGCAGGCCCGATCTTGTCATGCAGATCAAGCACAACGATCGTCGAAAACGACATCATCGACCCTACCGACAGATCAAGGTTGCCACTGATCACAACGAAGGTGACCCCCAAGGCCATAACGCCCAGGATGGCAGAGGACCGGACAACCCCCATCACGTTGTCAGGGCTGAGGAAACGGTCATTCGCGAGCGTGAAGCCAATGATAAAAAAGGCGAAGGCAATCAGAATGCCCTGCCGCGCCAGTATGCGTCCGATTTCTTGTTTTGAAATCCCAGCCATTGTTCCCTCCCTTGAACCGCGGCGCGGCTCCAATTGTTAATACCTGATGCGCCGACACCCCCCTTCGGTGCAACGGGTCAAACCAGTGTCATGCCTCCGTCGATCATGACAATCTGGCCAGTCATGTAGTCGCTTTCCGGCGCGGCCAGAAAGGTCGTTGTTCCGATGATGTCCTGCGGTTGGGCCACGCGACCTCGCAGGATCTCGGACGAAAATTCTTCCATCGCCTGTCCGGGGCGTTCAGCGGCACCGATCTCCATCAGGTCCTGATCGACTTGTTCCCACATCTCGGTCGCTACCACGCCGGGGGCAAAGCCTGTAACGGTTATGTCATGCTTGGCCAGATCACGGGCACCAGATTGGGTCAGGGACACGACGGCAAACTTGCTGGCACAGTAAGGCGCCACGTTATCAAAACCCTGACGGCTGGCAATCGAGGCGGTGTTGATGATTTTGCCACCGCCGCCTTGGGCAATCATCTGCCGGGCCGCTTCCTGCATGCCAATCATGCAGCCCAGCCCATTGACACCCATGATAAAATTCCAGTTGTCTTCGGTGACATCCATAAAGTTCATCGGCTTGTTGACGCCGGCGTTATTGAACTTCACATCCAGTTTTCCGAACGTTGCGACAGCGTGATCGATCATGGCGCGGACGGCCATCCGGTCGGTCACGTCCACCTGCGCGTGAGTCACTTTGCTGTCGCCGTATTTTTGTTGGTTCATTTCGGCGACCGCAGCCACCTTATCACCGTTGATATCCGCAAAACAGACATCAGCACCTTCTTCCAAAAGCGCCTCGCCGATGGCGCGACCAATACCTTGTGCGGCACCCGTTACGATGCACGAACGTCCAGAGACACGACCCATTGACGCTCTCCCTTGATGAGATGTTTTTGGAATACCCGGAGGGTCGGGACGGGGGACCAAAGCCCCCCATCCCCTAGGGAGGGTCTCTAGAAGACTGGCTTCGTGAACTCGCTCATGTTGTCCTGGGTGATCTTCGGTGTGTCGAAGTAGTTCAGGAACGGCAGCTCTTCACCGTTGAGCAGATCGATCGCTGTCTTGAGAGCAGCTTCCGCATCGTCGACGGGTGATTGGTAAATCGAGCCCCAATACTCGCCGCGCTCCATGGCTTCGTAGCCGACAGCAAAGTTCGTCGCGCCGACGAAAGTGATCCCTTCGGTACGGCCAGCTGCATTCGCTGCGTTCAGTGCGCCAACACCCATGTTGTCGTCACCGGCATATACACCGTCGATGTCATCATATTTGACAAGGAACGCCTCCATGACCTGTTGCGATTTCTCACGGTTCCAGTCACCTGGCTGGGTTTCGACCAGTGTGACGTTCGGGCAGACCTCTGGCAGACGGTCTTCAAAGCCCTTTGCACGCTCGATTGCAGTCGTGTAACCAGGTTGACCAGAGATCTGGACAACACGGGCTTCGTTCTCAATGCCAAGGTCTTTGAAGCGGTCACACATGATTTCGGCGGAACGCGCACCCTGTGTGATGTTGTCCGGACCAGAGAACGAAGCAACGAAGTCGAAACCGGCTTCGGCGATATTTGAGTTGGTCACAACAACAGGGATGTCGGCCTGTGCAGCTTTGCGTACCGCAGGAATGACAGCTTCACCATTGGTTGGCCAGATGATGATGGCGTCCATTTCCTGCTGGATCAGGTCTTCCATCTGCGCGATCTGGCGCGCCACGTCACCGCCGGCATCAAGAACAACAACCTCGACATCCGGGTTGGCTTCGGCAGCGGCGATGAACGCCTGCTCGTATGTTGTCTGATAGCTGTCAACGCCCACGTTGTTCTGCGTGATGCCGATCCGCATTGTTTCAGCGGCAGCAGCGCCGGCGACGGTCATCGCAGCAGTCGCAGTTGTCGCCGCGAGAAGTGTACGAAGTTTCATTTTGGTTTCCTCCCAAAGGAATCTTTTTCAGATTTCAGTTCAAACAATTCCCGCCTCCATTTGGGGAATCATGGTCCGTCGGACTGGCATTACCATGCGGACTTGCCCTAACCGCGGCGTCAGAAAAAATATCCATTTCGAACATTATGATATCCGGAATGGATATTTTTGCGATACGTTTCAACCATCCACTTCAGCAATTTACGGGAGCACGCACCGATGGGCAAATCAGATTCGTCCAAATTGAATAATTTGAAGGCCAGTCATGCAGCGCAGCCTAAGAAACCGTCCGGAAAGAAGCACTACGGTCCGATGAACGCGATGAGCGGAAGTAAACTAGCCCGCTTGGCCCCTCCCAAGGCCAAGACCGAGATGCTTCAGATCATCACCTTCTTTGAGGAGCTGTGCGATGAACTGGAGGATATGATCAACCTGTCGGCACCGAATCCTAACCTGCGGATGACGCTGCTGTTGATGCGGGGCCACCTCGAAGGGCGCGTGATCACCGCAACGGCGCTTATCGGCGCCAGTCGCGTGCCTTATGCAACGGCCAATCGGCGGTTGAAGGAAATGCTGGAAGAGGGGCTGATCGAACAGCGCCCGCGCACCAAGACCGGCAAGAGCTTTTCCATGCATCCCAGCGAAACGCTGCTGGACCAGTGGGCGCAGCTTTCCGGTCGCGTGGGGCGGCTGGCTGCGGCGCGGTTTGGCGGCGACGAAACGCTGGGCGAAGCCGAGGATTACTATTTCGGCGGCTCTTACATGAATGCCAAGTCGATCCCGCCCCTTCAGGTGCTGGCACAACCCTTGAAGCTGGCTGGCGGTCTGCGTGTCTTGGTACATGGCGATCCCACGTTCATGGTCATGGACAATCTCAAACGCCAGTTTGAACAAACGATCGGCACCCAGATCCATCAGCGCGCCTTTTCGATTGACCGTTTGCACGAAGAAGCCGTGCGCAACGCGGAACGCAAGGCCAGCCGCTATGATATCATCGCGGTCGATCTGCCGTGGGTGGGCGACTTCGCCGAAAGGGGCATTCTGATGCCGCTGGACGAAGCCATGGATATCGCCAGCGTCGATCCTGCGGATTTCCATACTGCTGGATGGAACGCTGCCCATTGGGGTGGCAAACCATTCGGCCTGCCCGCGCAGACAACGCCCGAACTGCTATTCTATCGCAAGGACATGTTTGCCGAAGCGGGGCTGGAACCGCCCAAGACGACCGACGCACTTCTTGCCGCCGCCAAGGTGTTGCACGATCCGCAGCATGGGCAGCACGGCATCGCATGGAATGCCGCGCGCGGCACCGCACTTGGGCATACGGTCTTGATGACGCTTGCCGATTTCGGACAGCCGGTTCTGGACTTGCCTCCAATCGCCGGCGGTTTTGATACCCGCCATTTGGCTGACCGGCGCTACCGCGCCACGATTGACACCCCTGCAGGCCTGCGGGCGGCCGAATTCCTGCTGGAGTTGCTTGAGTATTCGCCCCCCGACATCCTGTCGATGTCCTGGTACGAGCGCGTACGTCCCTATGCCGCCGGGCGGATCGCGATGGCCTATGGTTACACCCTGCTGGCCCCCTATTTCGAGCTGGACGATGATTCACCGGCGAAAGGCCAGACAGGCTATTTGCCACACCCCGCTGGCCCCGGAGCGGGGCAGATCGCACCGGTCGGCGGCTACATCATGGGTATTCCGGCAAACCTGCCGCCCGAGCGCATTTCCGGTGCGGTCGAGGCCTTGCGTGTCTTCACCTCGCCCGAAGCACAGAAGCTTTATGTTCAAAACGGCAGCCGTACCAATCCGCGCTATTCGGTCGGTGCCGATCCTGATGTGCGCAGGCTGTCCCCGATCTTCGAGGCTGTGGACGCCATGTCATGGCGCGATGAACTGCAATTCTGGCCGCGTCCGCCAGTGCCGGAAATCAGCGCGATCATCCAGATCTGCGGAGAAGAATTCCACGACATGCTGCGGGGGCTGATTTCGCCACCCGAGGCGCTGCGTCGCGCGCAAGGGAGAGCCGACGCGATCATCGAAAAACACGGGTTTACGTGACAACAGGAGGAGAAACCATGGACCCCAACCGCCTTAAAGGTAAGAACATTCTCATCACCGGCGCCGCTCGCGGCATGGGCGAGGCCAACGCCAAGAGCTTTGCAGCCCAAGGTGCCAATGTCTGCATCGGCGATCTGGACGGTGACGAAGCGCAAAAGGTAGCCGATACCATCAATGCAGAAGGCAATGGCAAAGCGATTGCCGTCAGGATGGATGTGACAAAGCGCGAAGACAACGCCGCTGCCGTCGCTGCGACGGTTGACGCGTTCGGGTCTATCAACGTGGGTCTTTTCAATGCCGGTCTGAACAAGCCCCGTTTCTTCATGGATATCGATGAAGACAACTGGGACATGATCATGAACGTCAACACCAAGGCCATGTGGCTGGGTATGCAGGAAACCGCGCGCCAGATGATCGCCCAGGGTCCGATGGAAGACCACCCCTACAAGCTGATCAACGTGGGTTCGATTGCATCGCGCAAACCGCTGGTGGACGTGACGGTGTATTGCACATCAAAATACGGCTGTCTTGCGCTCACACATTGTGGCGCCATCGGGCTGGCCGAACATAACATCACCGTCAACGGCTACGCCCCTGGCGTCGTTGTAACCCCGCTTTGGGAACAACTTGACAAGGATCTGGTCGATATCGGGTTCAAGGAACGCGAAGGTCAGGCCTATGACGACATCGTACGCGATGCCCTTCAGATCAAGCGTGTGTCCTACCCCAATGACATCGTCGGCACCGCGTCGTTCCTTGCAAGCGATGACAGCGACTACATGACGGGTCAGATGATCCACATCGATGGCGGCTGGTGCATCCAGTAACACCGCTGATTTCCCTTCTCATCTCAAACAAAGGGTCGGTCTCGCGGCCCTAAGGAGTATCTTATGTCACGCGCTCTTATGCCTAACTTGCTCACCCCGCAGGATCTGGAGCCCAACTGGGAATGGCGGGAACGTCTTCCTGCCTGGGGTCACAATTCGGTAGATTTCGAACGTCGGATCGACCATGACCGCTTGCGCCGCTATCGTCTTGCGCGCACGCGGCAGGCTTTGCAGGCGTCGAACGCAGGGACACTGCTTTTGTTCGACGTGAACAACATCCGCTATGTCAGCGCGACCAAGATTGGTGAATGGGAACGGGACAAGATGTGCCGCTTCTGCCTGCTGACGGGCGACGATAGCCCTTATGTCTGGGACTTCGGTTCGGCAGCGATGCACCATAAGCGCCACTCCGACTGGCTTGAGCCCGATCATTGTCTGGCCGGTGTTGTCGGGATGCGCGGGACGATCCCCCCGGAATTCGGCCTGATGCAGAAATATGCCAAGCAGATTGCCGGTCTGATCCGGGATGCAGGCATGGCCGATATGCCTGTCGGCGTCGACTATGCAGAAACTGCAATGTTCCATGCGCTGAAGGAAGAGGGCCTCAATATCGTTGATGGCCAGCAAATCATGCTCTCTGCCCGCGAAATCAAGAACTGGGATGAAATCCAGCTTCTGACGCAGGCCGCATCCATGGTCGATGGTGTCTATCACATGATCTATGAAGAGTTGAAACCGGGTGTGCGTGAGAACGATATCGTCGCCCTGTCCAACAAGATGCTTTATGAAATGGGCAGCGACGACGTCGAGGCAATCAATGCGATCTCCGGCGAGCGCTGCAACCCGCATCCGCACAACTTTACCGACCGCCTGATCCGTCCGGGCGATCAGGCCTTCTTTGATATCCTGCAAAGCTATCAGGGCTATCGCACCTGCTACTACCGCACTTTCAACGTGGGCCGTGCGACACCGTCGCAGAACGATGCCTACGTCAAGGCGCGCGAGTGGATCGACGCCTCGATTGCAATGATCAAGCCCGGCGTGTCGACCGACAAAGTGGCCGAAGTCTGGCCCACAGCAGAGAGTCTGGGCTTCCCGAACGAGGACGCCGCCTTTGGTCTGCAATTCGGTCACGGGCTGGGTCTGGCGCTGCACGAGCGTCCAATCATCAGCCGCGCTGTCAGCATGGATCACCCCATGGAGATCCAGACAGGGATGGTGTTTGCGCTGGAAACCTATTGTCCGGCGACCGACGGCTACTCTGCGGCCCGGATCGAAGAAGAGGTCGTCGTCACAGAGACCGGGTGCGAGGTGATCAGCCTCTTCCCTGCCGAAGAACTGCCAATCGCCAACCGCTATTAAACACACGCGCCCGGACCGGTCATCGGTCCGGGCAGACTGCCCAAGGATAAACCCCATGAGCCCTGCCAAAAAAAAGAGCAACAGCGAAGACTATCTGCGGATGTACACCCAGATGGTACGCATCCGTAATTTCGAGGACAACGCCAACCAGCTTTATCTGTCGGCCAAGATGCCTGGCCTGACACACATGTATTCCGGCGAAGAGGCCGTCGCAGTCGGCATCTGCGAAGCGTTGAAGACTACTGACAAGATCACCTCGACACACCGCGGCCACGGCCACTGTGTGGCCAAGGGTGCCGATTTCAAGGAAATGTTCTGCGAACTTCTGGGCAAGGAAGAAGGCTATTGCCGCGGCAAGGGCGGGTCGATGCACATTGCAGATCAGTCCAATGGCAACCTCGGGGCAAACGCGATTGTGGGCGGCTCGATGGGGATCGCTACAGGGTCGGCCTTTAGCGCCAAGATGCTGGGCAAGGATGACGTCACGGTGTGTTTCTTTGGCGACGGCGCCACTGCACAGGGCCTGATGTACGAGGTCATGAATATGGCGGCGCTCTGGAGGCTGCCCGTGATCTATGCCTGTGAAAACAATGGCTATTCCGAATACACCAAGACCGAAGAAATCGCTGCGGGTTCGATCCTTGCCCGTGCTGAAGCATTCGGAATTGAGGCACATCAGGTTGATGGGCAAGACGTGCTTGCGGTCAACAAACTGACGACCGATCTGGTGGCCCGCGCACGCAAGGGCGAAGGCCCGTTCTTTCTGGAACTGATGACCTACCGTTACCACGGTCACCATGTGGGCGACATCAACCGCGAGTATTATCGCTCCAAGGAAGAAGAAAAGGACTGGAAGGAAAACCGCGACCCGATCATCCGGTTCCGCGCACATCTGGTCAAGGAAGGCATTGCCACCGAGGCCGAGATCGAGGCCCTGAATGCCGAAATCGCCAAGGATGCCGAAGACGCCGTAAAATACGCACTTGATGCCAAATATCCTGACGCGTCCGAAGTCGACATGCATGTCTTTACCGACGTCAAACACGTGCTGGCATAAGGAGAAAATGCGATGAGAGAGATCACCCTATCCCAAGCCGTGAACGAAGCCTTGGCCGAAGAGATGCGCCGCGACGACACTGTTTTCATCATCGGTGAAGACGTGGCAGAGGCGGGCACTCCGTTCAAGATCCTGTCCGGTCTGGTCGAGGAATTCGGGACCAGCCGCGTCGTCGATACACCCATTGCCGAGCCCGGCTTCATGGGCATCGGTGTCGGTGCCGCGATGACAGGTACGCGCCCCGTTGTCGATCTGATGTTTGGCGACTTCATCTTCCTGATCATGGACCAGCTTTGCAATCAGGCGGCCAAAACACACTATATGTCAGGTGGCAAACTGAACGTGCCTCTGGTCTTGCGCACAAACATGGGCGCGACCCGCCGTTCAGCCGCGCAGCACAGCCAGTCCTTGCATGCTTTGGTAGCGCATATTCCGGGGCTGAAAGTTGCCCTGCCTTCTTCGGCCTACGAAGCCAAGGGTCTGCTGAAAACCGCGATCCGCGATGACAATCCGGTTGTGATCTTCGAAGACAAGCTGATGTATCAGGACAAGGCACCAGTACCGGAAGAAGAGTTCCTGATCCCGTTCGGCGAAGCGAACATCAAACGCGAAGGCTCAGATATCACGCTGATCGGCACATCGTCGATGGTGCAGGTCTGTGAAAAAGCGGCTGAAATTCTGGCAGCCGAAGGCATCAGCGCCGAAGTTATCGACCCGCGCACCATTGTGCCTCTGGATGAAAAGACATTGTTGGACTCGGCGCGCAAGACAAGTCGCGTGATCGTCGTGGATGAGGGCCACCAGAGCTTTGGCGTGACTGCCGAAATCGCCAGCCGCATCAACGAAAACGCCTTCTATCATCTTGATGCACCCGTCTTGCGCATGGGCGCAATGGATGTGCCAATCCCCTTCAGCCCAGCGCTTGAAGACATCACCGTACCGACACCGGAAGGCGTCGCCGAAAAAGCGCGCATGCTTGTCGGAGGGGAGATGATCAATGCCGCTTGACGTCATCATGCCGGCGCTCGGCATGGCGCAGGAAACTGGGCTTATCGTCGCTTGGCACAAACAGCCCGGCGATGCGGTCGCCAAGGGCGACATTCTGTTCGAGGTTGAAACGGACAAAGCCACAATGGAAGTCGAGTCGGCTGGCGACGGTTTCCTGACGGATGTCACAGCCGGTGAAGGCACAGACGTGCCTGTGGGCGATGTTATCGCGCGCATTTCCGAAACCGCCGAAAGCACGGACCAGACGGAAACGGCAAAAGCAGGTACATCGCCTGCCCTTGTGGACGAGCTGCCCGCTGGCAAAGAGGTGATCATGCCGACCTTGGGAATGGCGCAGGACTCCGGCTTGCTGGTTGCTTGGCACAAGCAGCCGGGTGACCAGGTCAACGCTGACGATATTCTGTTCGAGGTCGAAACCGACAAGAGCGTCAACGAGGTTTCAGCGGGCTTTGACGGCTTTCTTGCCGCCATCCTTGCCGAGGCAGGCGAAGACGTCCCCACCGGTCAGACCATTGCCATCATCAGCGCAGACGCGCCAGACAATCCGATCAGCCGCAAGGCCAGCGCCGCAGCGCCAGCCAAGAAGGCCAAACAAGAGGGACCTGCTTTGGTCGCAGCGCCAGAGGCGTCAGCCAAAAAGGCCCCGCCCCCACCGGCCACAGCCGCGTCTGGACAGCTTGCGCTGGATGGTCCGATCCTTGCCTCTCCCAAGGCCCGCCGTCTGGCACGTGAACAGGGGCTGGACCTGTCGCGACTGGCGAAGGCGGGCTATGCCCAACCCTACCACGTCAGGGACCTTGAAACGCTCAAGGCCCTGCCTGCGGATTACGCCACAAGCGCGGGAACGGCACAGGCCGCGAGCCGCTTGATGGCGCAGATTGACAGCGAAGGGTTTACCGCCTTTGCGGATTGGGCCGCCAAAGAGGTGGACCTGAAAGACCCATCGGCGCTGCTTGCCGGATTTTGTGCGGCAAGCCTTGCTCGGAATGCATCTGTCGCCGTGGACAGCTTTGGCCAAAGCACCACCTATGCCGCTTCGGCGCAACTGGGCACGACGGCACCGACGGACAGCGCGCCCGAGTTGCGCCTGCGCGACCTACGGTTTACGCCAATCACGTCTGTGCAGATCGGTGGTGAAGACATCCCCACCCTGACCCTCACACGGCAGGGGGCGGGCCTTTCCATCACGCTTGAGTTTGCACCCGATCAACTGGGCGCAACCGAAGCGATCACCCTTCTTTCCAACTTCGCAGGCCGGATGGAGCAACCGCTCCGTCACCTGCTCTGACCAATCGGAGACCGACAAATGGACTATACCGATCTCTATATCGACGGCACTTGGCGCAATGGCGCGGCTGGCGAACGTTTCGACGTGCTGAACCCCGCCACCGAACAGGTCATCGCCTCGGTCGCCTCTGCCGAAATCGCGGATGCCGATGCGGCCATGGATGCTGCGGAAACTGCGATGCAGGAATGGGCCGCGCAGACGCCGCGCCACCGCTCGGAAGTGCTGCGCAAGGCCTGGGAGCTCATGACAGCGCGGCTTGATGAATTTGCGCATCTCATCACGCTGGAGAACGGCAAGGCCGGCACCGACGCCAAGGGCGAAGCCACCTATGCCGCCGAATTCTTCCGCTGGTTCGCCGAAGAAGCGGTCCGCGCCGACGGGATGCTGACACATGCCCCCGCATCAGGTGCGCGGATCATGGTACAGCACAAACCTGCCGGTCTGGCAGTGCTGGTAACACCCTGGAACTACCCAGCTGCGATGGGCACGCGCAAGATCGCGCCTGCGCTGGCGGCGGGCTGTGCCGTGATCATCAAACCTGCGTCGGAAACACCGCTGACCATGCTGGCCCTGATGCCCTTGCTGGAAGAAGCAGGTGTCCCCAAGGGTCTAGTCAATGTGCTGCCCTCAAAACGGACCGGCGCGCTGGTCGATCACATGCTGCATGACCCGCGCGTCCGCGTTGTGTCCTTTACCGGATCCACCGGAGTGGGCCGCAAGCTGCTGCATTCCGCCGCCGATCAGGTGCTGAAACCGGCGATGGAGCTTGGTGGCAACGCGCCGCTGATCGTCTTTGAAGACGCTGATATCGACGTTGCGGTCGAAGGCGCGATGCTGGCCAAGATGCGTAATCTGGGCGAGGCCTGCACGGCCGCCAACCGCATCTATGTCCACGAAGACGTGGCCGAGGCCTTTACCGCGAAATTCACCGCCGCCATGAGTGCGCTCAAGGTCGGCGACGGCACCGACCCTTCGGTGGATGTCGGCCCGCTGGTGAATGCCGACACGCGCGACAAAGTTGCCGCTTTTGTGGCGGATGCGGTTGCCAAAGGCGCCAAGATCGAATGCGGCGGGATGACGCCCAACGGCACAGGATTTTTCTATCCACCAACCGTCATGTCAAATGTCCCAAGCGATGCGGACTGTGTCCACGATGAAATCTTCGGCCCCGTCGCCGCGATCCAGACCTTTACCGATCAGGAAGACGTAATCCGCCGCGCCAATGATACCGAATACGGGCTGGTTGCCTATGTCTTTTCCGAGGATATGAAGCGCGCCCTGCAGGTCTGCGAACGGCTGGAGTATGGCATGGTCGGTCTGAACCGTGGCCTTGTGTCTGATCCGGCGGCCCCCTTTGGCGGCGTCAAGCAATCGGGGCTGGGCCGTGAAGGCGGGCATGAGGGCATGCTCGAATTCATGGAGACACAATATATCTCGGCCAGCTGGTGAGCGCGATGACCGAAGTGATAGCCCCCCCATCCGTGCGCGCGCTGGCCCGTGAGAACGGCGTCGATCTGGAAAAGCTGGCCCGTGATCTGGGCCGGACCACAATCGCCCGCGAAGACATCACGGGCGATGCAAGGCCAGTTGCAGCACAAAGCGACCAAAGCCGCTATTGGGACGTGGACCACAGCCAGTATGGCCCGGTCACCGAAGAACCGCTCAGCCGGTTCGCCCGGGTCGCTGCCGGAAATCTGGGCGCTGCCAATACGTTGATCCCGCAGGTGACACATCATGACCGTGCGGACGTGTCCGCGATCGAGGCACTGCGCAAGGAACTGAAACCCGAAGCGCAAGCACGCGGTGCAAAGCTCACGGCGCTGGCGTTTCAGGTCAAGGCGCTGGCGCGTGCGCTGCGTGAATTCCCGCGGTTTAATGCATCGCTGACACCGGACGGCCAGACGCTGGTGCTTAAGGACTATGTCCACATCGGTATTGCAGTCGATACCGCCCACGGCCTGATGGTGCCGGTGATCCGAGACGCTGACCGCAAGGGGCTTTGGCAGATTGCCACTGAAATCACCGATCTGGCCGGTCGTGCGCAGGCCCGCAAGATTGGGCCCGAAGAAATGGGTGGCGCATCAATGTCGATCAGCAATCTGGGCGGCATCGGCGGCACCTCTTTCACCCCCATTGTGAACCCGCCAGAGGTGGCCATTCTTGGTCTGACCCGCACCGAGATCATGCCGGTCTGGGACGGCGAGGTTTTCCAGCCGGTGCCAATGGTGCCGCTGGACCTTAGCTACGACCACCGCGTTATCAACGGCGCGGAAGCAGCGCGCTTTGTCACCTATCTTGCCGGTTTGCTGGGCGATCCGCGCCGGATCATGATTTAGGGGGGCATCACCATGAGCAATCATGCCGAACTGATGGTCATCGGGGCCGGTCCCGGTGGCTATGCCTGCGCCTTTCGCGCCGCCGACCTTGGGCGCGAAGTCGTCATGGTGGACCCGCGTGCCACATTGGGTGGGGTCTGCCTGAATGAAGGCTGCATCCCGTCCAAGGCCCTGCTGCATGCCGCAGAGGTGATCCGCGACGCGCGCGAGATGACGGATGACTGGGGGATCACATTCTCCAAGCCCAAGATCGACCTTGCTAAGCTGCGCGCAAGGAAAGACAGCGTCGTCGGTACGTTGACGGGCGGGCTTGCAGGGCTTGCCAAGCGGCGCAAGGTCAAAACTGTCACCGGGACCGCAACGTTCAAGGACGCCAAGACCATCGATATCGATGGTCAGGACTGGACCTTCGATCAGGTTGTTATTGCCGTGGGTTCTGCGCCTGTCCAACTGCCCGGATGGCCCGAAGATGACCGGATATGGGACAGCACGGCAGCACTTGAACTGCGTGATGTGCCAAAAGACCTTGTCATCGTTGGGGGTGGCATTATCGGGCTGGAGATGGCGACCGTCTATAGCGCCTTGGGCGCAAAGGTGACCGTCGTGGAACTGGCCGATCAAATCGCGCCGGGTGCCGATGCCGAAGCTGTCAGAATCCTGCATGCTGCGCTTGAGGCGCAGGGTGTGACCATTCACACGCAAACCAAGGTCAGCGCAGTGAAGGCCAGCAAGAAAGCAATCACACTGACCTGTGAGGGCGCATTCAACGGTGATCTGTCGGGCAATGCAGTGATTCAATCTGTTGGTCGGCGCTCAAACGGGCCAAGGGTCATGCCCGAAAGCGCCGGAATTGCAGTCGATGAACGTGGGATCATTCCTGTTGACGCGTCTTGCCAGACCAATGTGGAAGGTATCTTTGCCATCGGCGATGTCACCGGCAACCCCATGTTGGCGCACCGCGCCACCCATCAGGGACACATTGCAGCCGAAGTCGCCAGTGGCCACGCCGCGGGGCTTGATACCTCGCTCATCCCTTCGGTCGCCTATACCAACCCTGAACTGGCATGGGTCGGGCTGACGCAGGCGCAGGCCAAAGCCGATGGCGTGGAACATAAGACGACAAGCTTTCCCTGGGCCGCAAGCGGACGCAACCTTGCCTCTGGCGGCGGCGACGGCCTGACCAAGCTGGTCTATTGCCCCGATACGCACCGCGTTCTGGGGGCTACATTGATCGGAGCAAATGCAGGTGAACTCTTGGCGGAGTGCAATCTGGCCATTGAAATGGGAGCGACGCTGGAAGATCTCGCGCTGTCGATTCACGCGCATCCTACAGTTTCTGAGACAGTTGCATTCGCAGCGGAACGCGCCTTGGGCACACTGACCGACCTTTGATTTCGCCTTCAGGGGAAACCAGCATGAACCAAGGCCAAATGCACCGGTAGGTGCCCCTTCAACGGCGTATCCGTTGCTCGGTCTCTTGATCAAAAAGAAATAGGCGTTGTGGTTCAAACGACAGACCCACACGCTGACCGTCCCTGACGCGCTCATCGCCCCGCTCTTCCACAATGATGCGTTCGCCCCCATCGGTAGCCAGATAGGCGTAAGAGACACCACCCAGACTCTCGACAATATCGACCGTCAGAGCCGCACCATCGGGATCAACTGCCAGATGCTCGGGGCGCAGACCCACAGTGACACCCTGCCCCATGTAGCCACCCGCGAGACTGGTCGGTACAGTCTGTTTGAGGCCACTTATTTCAACGCCCGCTTCGGTGACTTTTCCATCCAGAAAATTCATTGCCGGACTGCCTATGAAACCCGCCACGAATTTGTTGTCAGGGTCCTGATAAAGGTCCATCGGTGCGCCGACCTGTTCGATGCGCCCCAGACGCAGCACGACGATCTTGTCCGCCAGCGTCATCGCTTCGACCTGATCATGGGTGACGTAGATCATCGTCGCGCCGATTTCCTTGTGCAGGCGGGCGATCTCGACGCGCATCTCGACACGTAGTTCCGCGTCGAGGTTTGAAAGCGGTTCGTCAAATAGAAAAACCTCCGGCCCACGCACAATTGCACGTCCGATCGATACACGCTGCCGCTGTCCGCCGGAAAGTGCGGCAGGCTTGCGATCAAGGTATTCATCCAGTTTCAAGATGCGCGAGGCCTCGGCGACCTTTGCGTCGATCACGTCTTTGGGGTGCTTGTTCATACGCAACCCGAAGCCCATGTTTTCCTTCACGGTCATATGTGGATAGAGCGCGTATGTCTGGAACACCATCGCGACCCCGCGCTCTGAAGGGTCAAGCCTTGTTACGTCACGGTTGCCAATGTGCATCTGTCCCTGAGTCGTTTCTTCCAACCCCGCAACCATCCGCAACAAAGTTGATTTGCCGCATCCGGAGGGGCCGACAAAGACGCAGAACTCGCCATCATCAATCTCAAGGTCGATGCCGTGAATAACCTGCACGTCGCCGTACTTCTTGATCACGCTGTTCATTGTGACACCGGACATATCAGGCTCCTTGTACTGATTGGTTCTGGCGACCCTTGGTCAAGGCGCGGATCACTTCGGTTTCGCGGGGATCGTAGGGTGTGCCATCTGGATAGAGCAGGTCATGGAACCAAAGATCATCCGTCGCCTTCCCGCCATGGGCAAGAACGAGGTCTCGGGGCCAAGCCAGATGCGTTTGCGAGCGGCCCTGCACCAAGCCCCATTGAAAGCAGCCGACCTTGCGGTCACGGTACATCGGCAACTGGTCAGGAATTGTACTGTCAACGGCGCGTGCCATCCATTCGGTGCACAGCATGGGGCGATCAAGAACGGACAGGTAGTCTATGAAACGTTCTACCTGATCGGTGCGCCAATAGGCGTGGAATGTGATAATGTCAGAGTGCAGCAAAGCGCTGCGGTCAATTTCTGTCTGATAGGGATGTGCCGCCTCGCCCGGCAATGGTGTTGTCCAGGCGGCAACAGTCAAAGGCTGCACCGGATACTGCGAGCGCGCCCAGCCAAAAGCGTTTTCCATCAAGGCAAGCGAGTGGCTTTCAAGGTCACGCGGATAGCGCGAAAAGCCGTCTTTGCCGAATTGCATCCTGTTGCCGGGTTCATTGTAGATGTCCCAAAACAGGATGCGACGGTCATTGCGAAACGCGCGGACGATGCCGATCACATAGGAGCGCAGCATGTCGCACTGGTCCGCCTGCATCACCACATCCCGTCCAGGGCTTGCTATGGCGCGGCTGTTATGGACCCCTGCAACCGGATCAGGTTGTGGGCCGTAGATGGGCTCGGCTCCGCCAAATCCGCAATCGTCGAAAAGGCAAAGGGCTGTCTTGATCCGGCATTTGTCGGCAACCTCGAGCAGCATGTTGATGCGCTCCAGAAAACCTGTCCGGTCGTGTTCCCACAAAAGCGGATGCAAGTTGACACGTATTGCATTGAAACCGATGTCAGCAGCCCATTGCAATTCGCGGGTGATGGTCGGCAGATCAAAGCTATCCGCATGCCACATCTCAAGGAAGTTCACCGCCGTGGATGGCAAGTAATTGAACCCACATACCCAAGGTTGCGCGTCCCACCATGCGTTGGCGTCTTTGGTTGTCCAGCGGTCCATGGGCCTGTCCGTCAGTCTAGAAAGTCGATGATGTCGCCCCGAACCCGAAGGCCGGGGCGACGCAGAAGATATCGCTTAGCGATCAAGCAGGTCCTGCACTTCGAACTGTGCGTCCTGCAATGCGGCCTCAACCGGCTTGTCGGTCAACCAGATCGCCTGCAATTCGCGGTTCAAGACATCCTGAATCGCCCCGTACCGTTCTGACGGTGGTGTGTCTTTGGCGATTGCCGCGGTCCCTGTGTACTCATCCCGGTGTGGCAGCGACTGGTAGGCATCGCTCTCGACCACCGACTGACGCACAGCCATATGGCCGGTGCGGGCCCAATCGATGTTGTGATCGTTGATAAAGGCCAGAACCTTGAGCGCGGCAGCACGTTCTTCCCCTTCCAGCGATGCGGGGATCGCCCACATGTGGCTGTCCGCCCAGGTTGCGCCTGTGTCGAACAATGTAGGGAAGTCAGCGACATAGTAGTTGTCCAGCGCCACCTCCTCTTTGGCCGCTTCTGCGGTGTAGAAATCGACAACCCATGTACCGTTCACAAGAACCGCCGCCTCACCGTTCAGGAAGGCCTGCTGGCTATCCGCATAGTTCAGCTGAGGGTTGGCATAGCCCGCGCCGAAGAGCTGTGTGATCGCCTCGACCGCGTTCTTGCCTGCTTTGGTGTTGATCGTCGCAGTGCCGTCATCGGTAAAGATATTGGCATCCTGCTGCCACATCAGGGCAAGCACCAGACGCACACCGATGGGGAACTGGGCAAAGTCCGCTGCCAGATAGTCCTGACCAGTGGCTTCTTTGACCATCGCCGCATGTTCCATCATCTCGGCCGGAGATGTCGGCAAGACGGGCGCACCGTTTTCGACCAGCCCCGCGGCCTCCATGATGTCCATATTCACGTGCCAGAGGTTGGCGTGGAAATCCATTGGAACACCGTAGATCCCGCCATTGTAGCTGACAGCATCAAGGGCCGCCGGGGACCAGTCAGATGCATCAATGCCAGCGGCCTCCAATTCACCGGAGATTTCGGCGAGCGCACCGAGACCGGCAAATTCAGGGATGCGGTGACGGTGCATGACGTGCACATCCGGCGGCGTCCCGCCTGCATAGGCCGCCTTGATCTGGTCGTAGTAGTTGCCCCAGTCGGTGGGCAGCGTGTTGAT
>CAZTKF010000002.1:0-94269 GCA_964614205.1 uncultured Loktanella sp.
GGCATGTACGAAACGCCGATCTGGGGTGCCAACGGCTGGCTGGTTGCGCTGGATGACCTTTCTGCCGAATACGACGTCGACGATATTTTGCCAGCGATGCGCGGCGGTCTGTCATACGACGGCACACTTTATGCGGCACCATTTTATGGCGAAAGCTCGATGGTGATGTATCGCACCGACCTGATGGAAAAAGCAGGTCTGGAAATGCCAACTGCCCCGACATGGCAGTTCATCCGCGAAGCAGCGGCTGCGATGGATGATCCGGCAAACGACATCAATGGCATCTGCTTGCGTGGTAAGGCCGGTTGGGGTGAGGGCGGTGCTTTCATCACAGTCACAGGCAATTCTTTCGGCGCACGCTGGTTCGATGAGGACTGGAACGCCCAGTTCGATCAGCCCGAGTGGAACGAAGCGCTGAACTTCTACGTCAACCTGATGAACGACTATGGCCCCGAGGGCTATGCAACAAACGGGTTCAACGAAAACCTGTCACTGTTCAATCAGGGCAAGTGTGGCATGTGGATTGACGCGACTGTTGCGGCTTCCTTCGTGACTGGCGCAGACTCGACCGTTGCTGACAGCGTTGGTTTCGCACTGGCACCAAATGCCGAAGGTGTTGAGAAGCGCGCAAATTGGCTCTGGGCTTGGGCTCTGGCCATTCCTGCCGGCACACAGCAGGAAGCTGAAGCCAAACAGTTCATCGAATGGGCAACAGGCAAAGAGTACATCGAGCTGGTCGCAGCCAACGAAGGCTGGGCAAATGTACCTCCGGGCGCACGGACATCACTGTACGAAACACCCGAGTATCAGGAAGTGCCTTTCGCAAAGATGACACTGGACAGCATCAACGCCGCTGACCCAACCAACCCAACGGTTGACCCAGTGCCATACGTGGGCATCCAGTTCGTGGCGATCCCTGAATTTGCTGGCATGGCAACAGAAGTCAGCCAGGAATTCTCTGCCGCTTACGCAGGTCAGCAGACAGTGGAAGAAGCCCTTGCCAAAGCGCAGGCGATCACAAACGAGACCATGGAAGCTGCCGGCTACCGCTAAGCCCTTCTCCCAGTCCAAGGGGCGGCGCGCATAGTCGCCCCTTGGTTTGCTACCTTTCCCACATATACTGTCGCTAGAAACAGCACGCCGGAACGTGTCGGCTGTTCCCAGAGGAGGTACATCCAAATGGCTACCAAAGCTTCCCGATCCGCCGCCAGACTAATGATGGCACCCGCTGTGATCCTGCTCTTGGGCTGGATGTTGGTTCCTCTTATCATGACCTTGTGGTTCTCGTTTCGCGTCTATCTGCCACTGCGTGGCGGCGACCAGGGTTGGGCCGGATTTAGCAACTACACCCGCTTTGTCACCTCCAGCGCGTTCTGGCCTTCGGTGCAAACCACGCTTGTTATTGTTCTTGGCGTCCTCGCCATCACCGTAATCTTCGGTATCCTGATCGCGCTCTTGCTGGACCAGCCGATCTGGGGGCAGGGCGTGGTCCGCATCCTTGTGATTGCGCCGTTCTTCGTCATGCCGACGGTTTCCGCGCTGGTCTGGAAGAACATGTTCATGGATCCCGTGAACGGGCTTTTCGCCCACCTCTGGCGGTTCTTCGGTGCCGAACCGGTCAGTTGGCTTTCGGATGCATCGCTCCCGTCAATCATCATGATCGTCAGCTGGCAATGGCTGCCCTTTGCGACACTGATCCTTCTGACAGCTGTACAGTCGCTTGACAGCGAGCAACTGGAAGCCGCCGAAATGGACGGTGCACCTTGGCTGAAACGTTTCTGGTTCATTGTCCTGCCGCACCTGAGCCGCGCGATCACCATCGTGATCCTGATCCAGACCATCTTTCTGCTTGCGATCTTCGCCGAGATTTTCGTGACCACAGGTGGTGCGTTCGGAACGCGGACGCTGTCCTACCTGATCTTCCAACGTGTGCTGGAAAGCCAGAACGTTGGCCTTGGTTCCGCCGGTGGTGTCTACGCCATCATCCTTGCAAACATCGTCGCGATCTTCCTGATGCGGATCGTTGGCAAGAACCTGGATTAATATTATGGCGCGTTCTGTAACCCCCCGCCGGAAGCTTCTGAACACAACTGTCGCATGGGCGATCGGACTCCTGATCTTCTTCCCGATCCTCTGGACGATCCTGACCAGCTTCAAGACCGAGGCACAGGCGATCGCCGCCCCTCCGATTTTCCTTGGCTTCGACTGGACGCTTGAAAACTACAGTATCGTGATGGAGCGGTCCGATTATGGCCGTTTCCTGTGGAACTCGATCATCCTTGCGGGCGTGTCGACGGTTCTGGGTTGTATAGTTGCAGTGCCCGCCGCATGGTCCATGGCTTTTGTACCATCCAGACGGACCAAAGATATTCTGCTTTGGATGCTGTCAACCAAGATGCTGCCCGCAGTCGGTGTGCTTTATCCGATCTACCTGTTATTCATTCAATTTGGTCTGTTGGATAGCCGCGCCGGACTGGTTGTTGTGCTGATGTTGATCAACCTGCCGATCATCGTCTGGATGCTCTACACTTATTTCAAGGAAATTCCCGGCGAAATCCTCGAAGCGGCGCGTATGGATGGCGCGACACTGCGGCAGGAACTGATTTACGTCCTGACGCCAATGGCCGTTCCCGGTATTGCGTCAACGCTTTTGCTCAACTTCATCCTTGCATGGAACGAAGCATTCTGGACGCTCAACCTGACGGCTGTGAATGCGGCACCATTGACGGCCTTTATCGCCAGTTATTCCAGCCCCGAAGGCCTGTTCTTTGCCAAGCTCAGTGCGGCCTCCACCATGGCGATTGCACCGATCCTGATCCTTGGCTGGTTCAGCCAGAAACAACTTGTACGCGGCCTGACTTTTGGCGCGGTGAAATAAGGAACCTGACACATGGGACAAATCCAACTTAAACAGGTAACCAAGTCTTTTGGCGATGTGCAGGTTATCCCTCCGCTTGATCTGACCATTGAAGATGGCGAGTTTACTGTCTTCGTCGGCCCTTCGGGTTGCGGTAAATCCACCCTGCTGCGTCTGATTGCTGGACTTGAAGATATCACCAGCGGGTCGATCGAGATTGACGGGAAAGACGCCACAGATCTTGTGCCCGCCAAGCGCGGTCTGGCGATGGTGTTTCAATCCTACGCGCTTTATCCGCATATGTCGGTCCGCAAGAATATCGCGTTCCCGTTGCGGATGGCCAAGATGGATCAGGCCGAGATTGACCGCCGTGTGAATGCTGCTGCCGAGGTTCTGAACCTATCCGACTATATTGACCGCCGCCCCGGCCAGCTTTCGGGTGGCCAGCGCCAGCGTGTTGCCATTGGCCGCGCCATTGTGCGCGAGCCTTCGGCGTTCCTGTTTGATGAGCCGCTGTCCAACCTAGATGCTGCCTTGCGGGTCGGCATGCGTATGGAAATCTCGGAACTGCACAAGAAGCTTGCGACGACAATGATCTACGTGACGCATGATCAGGTCGAAGCGATGACGATGGCCGACAAGATTGTCGTGCTGCAAGCCGGTGTGATCGAGCAGGTCGGCTCCCCGCTGGAACTGTATCGCAGGCCGCGCAACACATTTGTCGCGGGTTTCATCGGCTCTCCGAAGATGAATCTGATCACCGGCGAGGAGGCAGCGAAACACGGCGCAACGACCATCGGCATTCGCCCCGAGCACATTGATGTAGTCGAAAGTGGCGGCGCCTGGACCGGGACCGTTGGCGTGGCCGAACATCTTGGCTCTGACACGTTCTTCCATATCCATAATACCGGCGTTGCCGAGATGCTTACCGTGCGTGCTATCGGCGACGTGAGCCTGAAACATGGCGACACGATCCATCTGAACCCGCGTATTGACGAGTTGCATCGGTTCGACGCCCAAGGCCTGCGGATCGACTGATGCGACTGTCCGGCAAATCAGCGCTGATTACTGGCGCGGCCCGCGGGATCGGGCTGGCCTTTGCCAGAGCCTATGTGGCGGAGGGTGCGCGGGTAGCGATTGCGGATATCGATCTTGCTAAGGCGCAGGCAGCTGCCGCCGAGTTTGGCGATGCGGCTGTGGCGGTTCATATGAACGTTGCCGATCAGGAAAGCATCGATCAGGGCGTTGCGACCGTGATCGCGGCGCTGGGCCAGATCGATATCCTGATCAATAACGCTGCGGTCTTTACGGCCGCGCCCATCGTTGAAATAGACCGCGCCGATTATGCCCGCGTCTTTGATATCAACGTGGCAGGCACACTGTTTACCATGCAGGCCGTCGCCCGTCATATGATCGACCGCGGCATCAAGGGCCGGATCATCAACATGGCCTCGCAGGCAGGCAGGCGCGGCGAAAGCCTTGTCGCGGTCTACTGCGCCAGCAAAGCCGCGGTCATCAGCCTGACGCAATCCGCCGGGCTTAACCTGATCAAGCACGGGATCAATGTGAACGCCATCGCGCCGGGTGTGGTGGATGGCGAGCATTGGGACGGGGTGGATGCATTCTTTGCCAAATACGAAGGCAAGGCGCCCGGCCAGAAGAAGAAAGAAGTCGCAGAGGCCGTACCCTTCGGTCGCATGGGAACCGCCGAGGACCTGACGGGCATGGCGGTGTTTCTGGCAAGCGACGACGCGGGCTATATCGTTGCGCAGACCTACAACGTCGACGGCGGAAATTGGATGAGCTGATGAATACCCGGAACCAGAAATCAGGTGCAATCAAGCTGTCCGACGGAACGCTTTCGGAGTTGCCCACAACGATCGCGCGCCCGACCTATGACCGGACAGCTTTGACGCCCGGGATCGTGCATATCGGCCTTGGAAACTTTCATCGCGGGCATCAGGCCTGGTATTTGCATCGCTTGATGCAACAGGGACTGGCGCATGACTGGGCAATCGTGGGGGCGGGTGTCCGCCCCGGTGATGAAGCCCAACGCCAGAGACTTGCACAGCAAGATTATCTGACAACGTTGATTGCACTGGATCCGGAAAAAACCACCGCCGAGGTGATTGGTTCCATGATCGACTTCCTGCCGGTACAGCCCGACAATGCGGCTCTGGTCGCGCAAATGGCCGACCCTGCGATCCGGATCGTATCGCTGACCGTGACGGAAGGCGGCTATTACATTGATCCGGCAACCAAGGGCTTTGATGCAAGGCACCCAGATATCGTACATGACGCGGCGACGCCTGACGCGCCGGTGACGGCTTTCGGCGCCATGATCGCGGCTTTGAAACAGCGGCGGGCGTCAGGGACGGGTCCATTCACCTGCATGTGCTGCGACAACCTGCAAGGCAATGGCGCGATCCTGCGGCAGACTGTCGTTTCGCTGGCGCGGCTGTCCGATCCGGATCTGGCGGACTGGATTGACCGGACCTGTAGTTTCCCGAACTCTATGGTAGATTGCATCGTACCGGCGACAGGCCCCAAAGAGCTGGAACTTGTACGTAGTCTGGGTATCGACGATGCCTCGCCCGTCACGCACGAGACTTTTCGCCAATGGGTGATCGAGGACGATTTCTGCGCCGGCCGCCCCGACTGGGACAAGGTTGGTGCGACGTTTACCGACGATGTCCACGACTTTGAGGCAATGAAGATCAGGGTTCTGAACGGCGGGCATCAGATTATTGCGAATGCCGGTGAAATCCTGTCGATTGAAACCATTGCCGGCTGCATGGCCAACCCGCAGATCCGCGGGCTGTTTGACAAGATTGCGCGGAACGAAATTCTGCCCCACGTCAAAGCTGTCCCCGGCATGGAACCGAGCGACTATGTTACGTTGATCTCTCGGCGGTTCGCAAATCCGCGCATTGTGGACACAACCCGGCGGGTCGCGTTTGACGGGGCCTCCAGACACCCCGGTTTCCTTATTCCGTCGATCAAGGACGGTCTGGCGAAGGGAACACCGATTGCCGGTCTGGCTCTGGTCGAGGCGCTTTGGGCGCGGATGTGCGCGGGGCAGCGTGAAGACGGTAGCATCATTCAGCCGAATGACCCGTTCTGGGATGATCTCCAGCGTAATGCGATTGCAGCCAAGACTGATCCGGCTGCGTGGCTCGGCCAGCGGCAATTCTACGGGCAGATCGCTGATAGCGCGCAGTTCGTCGAGCTGTTCTCGCATTGGCTCGGCTTGATCTGGACAGAAGGCACATCAAAGGCGATCGCGCAGTACCTCTCGGACTAGGCCTTTCTGGACAGTTTGCATCCTGCGCGGCTCCCCAGTGCGTGCGCGGCTGTTTAGGCCGCACACCTGTGTTTGCTGTGCTAGACGACGTTGAAGTCAGGTCCGTAGGGGTAGCCTGTGATGTTTTCGTTGCCGTCTTCGGTGATCACCAGAATGTCGTGCTCGCGGTAGCCACCCGCGCCCGGCTGTCCCTGAGGGATGGTCAGCATCGGTTCCATTGAAATGACCATACCGGGTTCAAGCACCGTATCGATATCCTCGCGCAGTTCCAGACCCGCTTCGCGCCCGTAATAGTGTGACAGAACACCGAACGAGTGACCGTACCCGAAGGTCCGGTATTGCAGCAGGTCGCGCTCGGCAAAGAAAATGTTGATCTTTTCGGTCACCTCGGCGCAGCTTGCGCCGGGTTTGAGCAGGCTCATGCCGTATTCATGGGCCGCGACATTTGCATTCCAGATCTTGAGGCTGTCAGGGTCCACGGTTTCGGCAAACAGTGTCCGCTCCAGAGCGGTATAGTAGCCGCTGATCATGGGGAAAGTATTCAGACTGAGAATGTCACCCGCTTCCAGTCTGCGCGCTGTCACGGGGTTGTGGGCCCCGTCAGTGTTGAGACCGGACTGGAACCAGACCCATGTGTCACGGTATTCCGCGTCCGGGAACCGTTTTGCGATTTCCAGTTCCATCGCGTCGCGTCCGGCCATAGCAATATCAATTTCGCGCGCACCTACTTTGATAGCGTCCCTGATCGCATAGCCGCCCACATCGGCAACCTGCGCACCCGATTTGATCAATGCCACTTCGGCATCGGATTTATGCATCCGCTGACGCATCGCGGCAGCTGCGACATCAACAGTAGAGCTTGGCGCCAGAAACGCATCCAGCAGCGACTTTTGCGCCAGTGTCAGGTGGTCCGCCTCGTAGCCGATCACCTTGCCGGTCCCCGTCACCGAACGGATGGCACGCCAATAGTTGTTCCGCTGCCAATCCGTGTAGGTAATGTTGTCGCCATAGCCGCGGCGCCAAGGCTGGGCGGCATCGATCCCCGCACTGAAGGTCACGCAGTCAGATGCGGTGACAGCCAGCGCGTAGGGTCTGCCGAACGCGCAATACAGAAACCCGCTGTAATAGGCGATACAGTGCATTGACGTGAAGACGCAGGCGTCAACGGCTTCTGCCGCCATATGGGCACGTAGCTTCAAAAGACGGTTCTCATATTCAGATTCTGCGAAGGGAAGGGTCTTCTCGCCCTGATGAAAGCGATAGAATTCTGGACGATCCATTGCATGGCTCCTTTGGTCACAGGCCGCCACGGTTCTGAGGAAGCAGGCCCCTCATCACCGCTCAAGCGGCAAAGAAAAGTCCCGGCGTTCAGGAAGAATGGTTCAGGGGCCGCATGTCATATGCTGGCGACGCCATCGCCCGCCCTTGATGCCCGTTCTAGAAGAACGGGCATCAAATTCAAGAAAAATGGTGACGGTGCCTAGCTTGGGCTCATGCCGCGCAGGCGTTCCGATCTGCGGCGCAGCAATTCCAGTGTGACCAGCAAGACTACAGAAATCGAGATCAGCACCGTGGCTGCTGCCAGAATTGTCGGGCTGATCTGTTCACGCAAGCCGGTAAACATCTGCCAAGGCAATGTCTGTTGTCCGACAGACCCGACGAACAGCACCACGACAACTTCGTCAAACGACGTGATGAAGGCAAAAAGACCACCCGAAATCACGCCAGGCAGGATCAACGGCATCTGCACCCGGAAGAATGTTGTCACGGGGTTGGCGCCCAGGTTGGCGGCCGCGCGCGTCAGTGACTTGTCAAAGCCCACCAGCGTTGCGGTCACGGTGATGATCACAAAGGGTACGCCCAAAGCGGCGTGCGACAGGACCACCCCCCAGTATGTGCCTTGCAACCCGATCCGGGAATAAAAGAAATACATGCCCGCGGCCGAAATAATCAGTGGTACAATCATGGGCGAGATCAAAATAGCCATGATTGCACGGCGTCCCGGTACATGACTTTGGCTCAGTCCGATGGCCGCTAGAGTACCCAATGAAACCGAGATCATCGTCGCCACAGGCGCAATCTTGAGCGAGTTCTTCAAAGGCGTCATCCATTCGGTGCCTTCAACCCCCCACATCTTGCCGATGATCAGGCCCAATGCCGCACCAACAATGATCGGCAGGACATTGATGGCGCCCTTCCAGAAATAAAGCGCGACGGAAACCGCGGCGCCGATTGCCGAACCAACCAGCAACCCGAACCCGGGCGACCCTTCGCTGCCAAAGAAAGCACGATAATGCTTGAGCGAATACCCCGCAGGATCCAATCGCAGCATTTCTGGCGTGAAGGTAAAGAAATCCTGTGCGTTAAAGCTGAGCGGAATGATCGTGATAATCGGCGCAATCAGGAAGAACAGGATCAGACCGCAAATCACTCGGAAGGAATAGTACCAGACACGCTGGCCGGTTGATGCATATGGTGGCAATGCCATGGCGCTAGCCTCCCAGTTTCACGTTGTCGATGCCGACGATCCGGTCGTAGGCCCAATAAAGCCCCAGTACGACCACCAGCAGGATCGAGCCCAAGGCCGCGGCCAAGCCCCAATTCAACGAGGATGAAATGTGATAGGCAATCCGGTTCGAGATAAACACGCCCTTGGTACCACCAACGATTTCCGGGGTAATGTAATAGCCGATCGACAGGATAAACACGAGGATACAGCCTGCGCCGATACCCGGCACCGATTGCGGGAAGTAGACCCGCCAGAAGGCTGTCCAATCCGTCGCACCCAACGACTTGGCAGCGCGCAGGTAACTGGGCGGGATGCCCTTCATTACCGAATAAAGCGGCAGGATCATAAAGGGCAGCAGAATATGCGTCATGGCAATGATCGTTCCGGTCGCATTGTTGATCAACGCGAGCCGCGATCCATCGCCGACAAGCCCGATCCAGACCAGGGTGTCATTGATGACACCTTGTTGCTGCAACAAGACTTTCCATGCCGATGTCCGCACCAGCAGGGATGTCCAGAACGGCAACAAGACAAGGATCATGATCAGGTTGGCGGTGCGATCCGGCAGGTTTGCCATCAGCCATGCGATCGGATAGCCCAGCAGGATGCAGGAAAACGTGATTGTCATGGACATCCAGAGAGTGCGCCAGAAAAGCGTAATATAGATTGCCACATCATCATCAACCGCCTGCGCACCGGCCGGTGTCAGTTCAAGGTCAATCGCGGTCAGAAAATAACCGGCCGTATAGGGCGAAGAGAATGTCTTGATCGTGCCCCAGACTTCGGGGTCGGCCCAATCTTCATCCTGATCCAAGAAGGCTGCGGTATAGCTGAAGTCAGCCATTGGCGCGGCGACCTCTGCCTGGACCGCGCGAAGCTCATCGGCCCCCACGCCATCATAGCGCAGATCGCCTGCGGTCAGGTCTTTGGCCAAGGCCAGCCAGACGGATTCCCAAGGGTCTTCTTCCGCGGGAACATCTTCGTCGACAATGTGCGTGAACATTGCAAAGGCTGCATATTGCTGGGCAGCATGGGGCAGGGCTGCGGCTGCTGCGTCAGACAGATAGGTTCCGGCAGGCAGGCGCATATCGACATCGGCAATCGACGTGGCCCACGCCCGCGCGCTTGCGGCATTGCTGCCTGCGTTACTGTCTTCTGTCAGAAACACGCTGGCCCAGAAAGCACTGTCATCCAGTGCTTCACTGGCGTCTTCCATCGCCTCGATCACGTCTTCGCCCATGTCGTCGAGAGATCGACCAGTTTGCCGGAAGAGCGATGAAATACCGGTGGTTTCATAATTCAGGCGGCTACCCAGAGCGGTATGTTTCTTGGCCTCTGCGGCAAAAAACATATCGAAATAAAACGCTTCGTAGGTCGCCTCGGACGGGAGTTCCCCGCTTTCGTAATCCCAGTCGTTCAAAGCGACAACTGTCTGCGGCAATGTCCGAGAGGTGATGTCATCCTGCACAGAGCGGAACAACATATCGAAGATCGGTGCAATGAAGGACACCACAATGAATGCCAGAAGTGGCAGGATCAACAAGAACGCGCGCATCTTTTCGCGGCGCAGTGCGCGGTTGAGGCTGGCCTTCAGGGGGCGGCCATCTGCTGCGACGATCGTGCCATTGGCGTCTGTCATGATAGTAACCGTATCCTCATGTGATGGGGGCGGACATCGGCCCGCCCCCGGTCATTGCTTTATTGTGCCAGCCACGCCTGGAATTTCGCATCCAGATCGTCGCGGTAGTCAGCCCACCACTCGTAATTGAACAGGAATGTGTTCTCCGAGTTTGCAGGGTCTGTCGGCATATGTGGCGCCATTTCGATCCCCAATTCGGCATGTGTGCTGACCAGCGGCGCTGATGAGGCGCGCGCAGGGCCGTAGCTGATGTATTTCGCCTGATCTGCCAGACGCTGTGTATCAGTCGCGAAACGGACAAAGTCGAGGGCACGTGCTTCGCGCTCTGGGCTCAGACCGGCTGGGATGATCCAACCGTCAAGGTCAAACATCTGCCAGTCCCACAGCATCGACACAGGCTGGCCCTGTTCTTCGATCAGGCTGAAGAGGCGCCCGTTGTATGTTGACCCCATCACGATCTCACCGTCGGCCAGCAATTGCGGAGTATCCGCACCGGCAGACCACCAGATCACATTGTCTTTGATGGTGTCGAGCTTGGCGAACGCGCGGTCCTGGCCCTCTTCGGTCTCAAGCACGTCATAGACATCGGCGATGTCGACGCCATCACAGATCAGAGCCCACTCAAGGTTGGCAATCGGGTTGCGCTCAAGTGAACGCATGCCTGGATATGCTTCCAGATCGTAGACGTCGCAAACGCTTGTCGGCGGTGTATCGCCAACCAGATCGTCACGGTAGCCGAAGGTCGTCGAATACACGATCTGCGGGATAAAGCAGTCGGATACGATCAGATCGCCAAAATCGTCGCTGGCAGATGACCCGTCATCACCGGGTGCCAGCACTTCATCGTGGTCGATTTCAAGCGCGAGGCCCTCATCGCACAGGCGGATGGCGTCAGCGGCAACAACGTCCACGACGTCCCAGGTCACGTTGCCTGCTTCGTTCATGGCGCGCAGTTTGGCAACCGCTTCGGACGAGCTTTCGTCCCAGACAGCCGTCACGCCATCATTGGCGGCAAGGTATGGTTCGACATAGGCTTTTTGCTGGCTGACCTGATAGGCGCCACCCCAGCTGACAAGTGTCATGTCACTTGCCATATGGCCTTCGGCGTAGGCAAAGCCCGCGATTGCGACAATCGCTGAAGTGCCTAGAACTAATGATCTTTTCATCTTTTTCTCCCGTAAGATGCGTCCGTTTTTCGATTTGAAAGGTGACCGTCAGACGCAACGTGCCACCCAATGCTGTCACGCCTTATGCATCTAGGGCGCGGCAATCTTCTGGCAGCCACCCGATTTCGATCTGCTCGCCTGGGTTCAGGCGGCGCTGATCGGGGGCATTGCGCGTTTTCACGACGAAATCATCGGTACCTGCGACGCGCAGGCGCGTGCGGAAGATATCGCCCATGTATATGAACTCAAGCACTTCGGCTTTGAGCGTGTGTGCGTCAGCGTGCAGCCGCTCTCGGTTGAACTCTACGCGTTCCGGCCGGATCGAAACCTTGGTCCGTTCACCGACGCCCGAAACATTCACCGGTTTCGCGTCGATGATGTCACCGCTGTCCAGCTTGACAGTGCAAATATCGCCGTTCACTGCGGTTACGACGCCTTCAAGCGTGTTATTCTCGCCAATGAACTGTGCGACAAAGCTGTTTGTAGGTGCCTCATACAGCTCGTCTGGCGGGGCCAACTGCTGGATACGACCGGCCTCGAATACTGCGACACGGTCGCTCATGGTCAGGGCTTCGGTCTGGTCGTGCGTCACATAGACAACCGTGATGCCAAGATCATGGGCAAGGCGGGTAATCTCGAACTGGAGTGTCTCGCGCAGCTGTTTGTCCAAAGCACCCAGAGGTTCGTCCATCAAGACCAGTTCGGGTTCGAACACCAAAGCGCGGGCAAGCGCAATCCGCTGTTGCTGACCACCGGACAGTTGCGCAGGTCTGCGACCGCCGAACTGGCCCATCTGCACCATGTCGAGGGCGCGCTTAACTTTTGCGTCCCGATCGGATTTTCCCATTTTGCGGACTTCCAGCGGAAACGACAGGTTCTCGGCAACCGTCATATGCGGAAACAGTGCGTAGTTCTGGAATACCATGCCAATGCCGCGCTTGTGTGGCGGTATGTTGTTGATCGGTTTTCCATCCAGACGGATGTCACCGTGTGTGGCGGTCTCGAAACCTGCCAGCATCATGAGGCAAGTCGTCTTGCCCGATCCCGATGGCCCGAGCATCGTAAGAAACTCGCCTTTCGGCATCGACAGGTTGAGATCTTTTACAACAAGCGTTTCGCCGTCATAGCTTTTTTGCACACGTTCAAATTCAACGAATGCACCGTTGTTACTGGCGTTGGCCAAAATGTCATCTCCCCGGTGGCGTCTTTGTGACCACTCTCGTTTTCTGCCCCGACTAAAACGGTGCGAACTATGAGATGCAACCCGAAAGCCGTTTGCCAGCGTGCCAACGGCTCAAATTGCGAACAGTTGCCCAAATTCCGGGCGCTTTGTCCGGATGCCCGCAAGACGGAGTAGATCCCACGCAAGTGCTTGATTGCTTGAGATAATCGGCAATCCTATTTGTTCTTCTGCCTGTGCAATGATGCCAAGGCAGCGCAAATTCGTGCACGATACGACCACAGCATCACAATGGGCCTGCGCCGCCACTTTTCTGATCCCGGAAAGGATAGAATCGGGGGAAATCCGCGCAACGACTCGGTCATCGCCTTCCTCAAAAGAGCCGAAACTGGAAATCTCGAAGCCTGCTTGCTGCAGAGTCTGGCGCATTTGGGCCGAGACATCGGCGACATAGGGTGTCACAAAACCAATCTGCCGCGCACCCAGCGCGCTTGCCGCCGCGATGATCGCACTCATCGGGTTTGAAACCTGCGCACCCGGGCGCACCGATGTCACGGCCTCGGCGACCCGCGTCGGGCCGATGACATTTGCCGCAGAAGTGCATCCGAAGCCGATTGCATCAAAGGCGATCGCCGGCAAAAGTCTGGCAGACCCGGGCAATTCCGCCTCCATCTGTGCGAGCGTGTCTGTCCTGACGTCCGGCGCCATCGGGATGCGGCTGACATAGAGCGCGACACCATCTCCGGGAATGATGCGTCTGAACTCATCCTCGAGCGTTTCGTCTGCTTCAAGGACAATCACGCCAATATTGGCGCGTGTGCCGATCCCGTCATCTGTCTTGAAATCAAGCTTCATGCGCCATCCCTCAGATCACCGGCAGATCCTGCGCGGCACGTTCTGTCAAAAGCTCTGCTCCGTCCTTGCGCAGCACTATGTTTTCTTCATGTACCATGATCCGACCATCGCCATAAGACAGTGAAGGTTCAATCGTGAGCACCATGTTTTCCGCAAGAACAGTGTTGTCCCACGCCGCGTGCGACGGCCATTCCGTCAACTGCATGCCAAGCCCGTGACCCAGTCGGCCCACATCGCCACCGGTCGGATCAAACTTGGATATCACCGCCTGCATCGCCGAAAAAAGGTCGCGGCAGGTCGCGCCGGGGCGTGCTGCGGCAATGCCGGCCTCGGTTGCCTGCCAAAGCACGTCGTAGGCGCGGCGGGATGCATCATCTGCGGTGCCAATCGCCCAATTGCGGTCGAAGTCGCAAAAGTAGCCATCCCATGTCGCGCCGGTGTCCAGCATCAGTACATCACCATTTTGCAGCCGCCGTTGTGTGGGTGGTGAAATCACATCGTGATAGCCGCCCTGATCAGCGCCCCCGACAAGGTAAGGAACGTCATCGGCACCTTGCGCAAGCGCTTCGCGGCGAAACGCGCGAAACACCTCTTCCAGCGGCATCCCTTCCTTTATGGCCTCTGGCGCAGTTGCAAAACTGCGCGATCCGATGCCGCAGATATGCCTGAGCTTTTCTATCTCGGCCTCGGATTTGATCATACGTAGATTGCGGACGATGTCGGTTGCATCGCCCCACCGCAGCCCCGCAAGCCCCGCAGACAGGCGCTCGAAATCGCCAAGCGGCATCCGCAACTGCGTTTCGTGCCCCTTTAAAAGTCCAACGACATCGCCCGAACGCGCAAAAGGCAAAAGGAGTTCGGTCAAGAGCCCGATTCCGTCATCGTCGGGGGCAGGCGCGCTCCATGTGCGAATGTCGTCCAGCCAAGTCCTGCGCATCAGGTCGCCCCCGATTTCAGGGATGATCGCAACCGGTTTGCCCAAGGCTGGCAGGAACAGGAACCACGGGCGGGTCGGGCTTTGCCAGAACAGCGTTTGAAATCCGCTGAAATAACGGACTTCCGGCTCGGTCATCAATAGCATGCCCGCGAAACCCGCTGCTGCCATCGCTGCTTGTGCTTTTGACGTGCGGGCCGCAAATTCGCTTTCTGAAAAGCCGCGGTCAGGTGCGTTGTTCCATCCGCTCATTTCGCACCTTCGCTGATTTGTGATTGAATTCCTGTAGGGGATTATCGTTAATTCCGGCGGCGCTGCAAAACAAATATCATCAAGCCCGGGGGACGCGACCGCACAATGGAACAGTCAGACACGCTTGATTTTACGCCTGATTTCTTGACAGCCCATGCCTATTTTCGGGGTCATGCCGCTTACCAGCCGACCCCACTTGTGCAGATCAATGGCCCCGCTGGATGCGCTGTCATGGCCAAGGACGAGACTGCCCGCATGGGTCTGGGCGCTTTCAAGGCTCTTGGTGCGCCCTATGCTGTGGCCCGGATACTTGATCACAAATGGCGCGCGAAATCCGGCGAGGACACGCTGAATTCTCCTGCGGCACAGGCCTTTGTCGCTGCGCAGACATTTGTTTGCGCAAGCGCGGGCAACCATGGGGTCGGGGTGGCGGCAGGGGCCCGCGATGCCGGCGCAAAGGCGCGCATCCACCTTGCCGATACTGTGCCTGAAAGTTTCGCACAGCGGCTGCGCGACATTGGCGCAACAGTTGTCCGCTCAGGTGCGGTCTATGAAGACAGCGTTGCCGCGGCGACCAGAGACGCCGAGACATCAGGGGATATCCTGCTCGCTGACGGGACATGGCCCGGGTACACCGAAATCCCCAAATGGGTGATGGAGGGCTACTGTGTCATCGCAGAGGAATTGCGTGAAGAGTTCGAAAGATCCGGTCGTTGGCCGACGCATGTTTATCTTCAGGCCGGCGTAGGTGGTCTTGCCGCGGCCATGGCGCATATGATCCGTCTGAACTGGGCCGAACAACCCGAACTGGTCGTGGTTGAACCCCAGGCGGCGACCTGCCTGCAGGACAGCCACAGGGCAGGGCGGCCAACCCAAGCCACCGGCCCGGAATCCAATATGGGCCGGCTGGATTGCAAGGACCCGTCGATCGTTGCGTGGTCTGTGTTGGAGCGCTGCAATGTCCGCTACGCGATGCTGTCCGAGGAAGAAGGCGCGCAGGCCGCCGCAGAGGTCACCGCACAAGGCATTGCGACAACGCCGTCGGGTGCCGCCGGGTATGGTGCTATCCGGCATGAAAACGATGCCGTGTTGGCAAGCGCCAGCTATCGCCCGCTCGTCATTATCTCGGAAACATCCACATAAACTGCCGATCGGCGCAAATTATTGTTGCGCGCGCGCCGTTTTGGTGGCTCCTATGGCACCCATCCTTGGCAATAAAGGCATTGCGCGCTGCTGCCGGGGTGAGCGGAGCTTTCCCGCAGGGTGCTGGCAACAATCCGGCCAAATCGCGCAAACGGCTCCATTCATTTCGAAACAGACGGCGCGCCGTCAGAGCCATGAGGTTTGCAATGCTGCACAACGATCAACTGGAACAGTGGGATCGCGACAATTTTTTCCACCCATCGACCCATCTGGCAGATTTTGCCCGCGGTGACCTGCCACAACGGGTCATCAAAGGCGCGTCGGGCTGCCATATCGAAGACCGTGACGGCAACCGTATGCTGGATGCCTTTGCGGGGCTTTATTGCGTAAATGTGGGGTATGGTCGTACCGAGATCGCCGAGGCAATCGCGGATCAGGCCAAGGAACTGGCCTATTATCACTCATATGTGGGGCACGGCACCGAGGCATCGATCACGCTGGCCAAGATGGTGCTGGACCGCGCGCCGGACAATATGTCGAAGGTCTATTTCGGCCTTTCGGGGTCGGACGCGAACGAGACCAACATCAAGCTGGTCTGGTACTACAACAATATTCTGGGGCGGCCCGAAAAGAAGAAGATCATCTCGCGCTGGCGGGGGTATCACGGCTCTGGCCTGATGACGGGGTCTTTGACAGGACTGGGGCTGTTTCACGCCAAATTCGATCTGCCCTTGGCGCAGGTCATTCATACCGAAGCGCCATATTTCTTCCGCCGTGCCGATCTTGACCAGACCGAAGCGCAGTTTGTGGCGCATTGTGTTGCCGAACTCGAAGCGCTGATCGCCCGCGAGGGGGCCGAAACGATCGCGGCCTTTATCGGTGAACCGGCGCTTGGCACCGGCGGGATCGTGCCGCCGCCAGCCGGATACTGGCCCGCCATTCAGGCGGTGTTGGACAAGCACGATATCATGTTGATCGCTGACGAGGTGGTGACAGGTTTTGGTAGGTTGGGAACGATGTTCGGGTCCGAACATTACGGCATGCGCCCCGATATCATCACCATCGCCAAAGGTCTGACATCTGCCTATGCGCCGCTGTCAGGATCCATCGTGTCAGACAAGGTCTGGGCGGTGCTCGAGCGCGGCACGGATGAAAACGGCCCTATCGGGCACGGCTGGACCTATTCCGCACATCCCATCGGGGCGGCAGCGGGTGTGGCCAACCTCAACCTGATTGACACGCTGGAACTGGTGCAGAATGCCGGCGAAATGGGTGCCTATCTGAATGGCGCGATGCGCGACGCTTTGGCGGACCACCCCAATGTCGGCGATGTGCGCGGAGAAGGACTTTTGTGCGCAGTTGAACTTGTGAAGAACAAGGATAAACGCACGTTCTTTGACGCGTCAGACAAGATCGGGCCGCAGGTTGCCGCAAAGATGCTTGCGCAGGACAGCGTGATCGCGCGGGCTATGCCGCAGGGGGATATCATCGGGTTCGCGCCGCCGTTCTGTCTGAGCAGGCAAGAGGCCGATGTCGTCGTGGCGGCCACGGCACGTGCGGTGAAAGCCGTCTTGGGCTAAGGTAAGGGGCTGATCCCCGCATCAGAAGGAACAGAAAATTGTCACAACAGAATGCCCCTTTCACTAAGGCTGAATATGACCGTCGTCTGGCAAGAACGCGGGCTGCATTGTCTGCTGCGGGCCTGGACGCGGTCTTTGTCACGGATCCGTCCAATCAGGCATGGCTGACCGGCTATGACGGCTGGTCTTTTTATGTGCATCAGGGCGTGATCCTGACGCTTGAAGGCGAACCCGTCTGGTGGGGCCGGAACATGGACATGCTGGGCGGGCGGCGCACCTGCTGGATGCATCCGGACAATATCCGTGGCTACGGTGATCACTACGTGCAGTCGACCGAAGTGCACCCGATGCAGGATTTGGCCGAAAATCTCAAAGGGATGGGGCTGGACCGCGCACGCATCGGGGTGGAAATGGAGAATTACTATTACTCCGCCAAAGCCCACCAAGTTCTTGGTGACAACCTGCCTGACGCTACACTGACCGACGCGACCGCACTGGTGAACTGGCAGCGTCTGGTGAAATCAGACGAGGAGATCGGCTTTATCCGCAAAGCGGCAGGTATTTCCAACAAAGTGATGCAGACCGCACTGGAACGCGCAGCGCCAGGTGTGCGCAAGAACGATCTGGTGGCGGATATCCTGCATGCAGGCATTACAGGGGTTGGTGATGACTGGGGGGATTATCCCGCGATCCTGCCGCTGACCCCCTCGGGCCTTGATGCAACGGCGGCGCATCTGACATGGAACGGTGACCCGATGAAAGCTGGTGAAGCGACCTTCTTTGAGCTTTCGGGCTGTTACCGTCGTTATCACGCCCCGCTTTGCCGCACGATCTATCTGGGGAAACCATCCGATGACATGATCCGTGTCGCGGACGCGCAGATGGAAGGGATCGCCGCCGGACTGGACGCCGCCCGCGCTGGCAACCGGACCTGCGATATTGCCAATGCCTTTATGCAGGTGATGGCCAAGCACGGTATTACGCGCGAGGGGCGCATGGGCTATCCGATCGGGCTGAGCTATCCGCCTGACTGGGGCGAACGGACGGCTTCGATCCGCGCGGAGGACACAACTGTGCTTGAACCCGGAATGACGTTTCATTTCATGCCGGCACTTTGGATGGACAGTTGGGGGCTTGAGACCACCGAGACGATTCTGATCAAAGAGGACGGTCCTGCCGAGACGCTTTGCGACATCGCGCGCAAACTTTTTGTAAAGGATTGAACCCGTGCTTGACCGCGCCATCGAGATTCTGGACGATCTGATTGCTTTCCCGACAGTGTCGGCCGACAGCAACCTTGAGATGATTGCCTACCTCGCGAACCAGTTGGAAGCGGCGGGTGCCAAGGTCGATGTGTTTCTGGACGAGACAGGTCAGAAAGCCAATCTTTTCGGCACGCTGGGTCCCGAGGTTGACGGTGGCATACTGCTTTCGGGTCATTGTGATGTGGTACCTGTCACCGACCAGCCTTGGTCGACGGATCCGTTCGCACTTGTCATGCGTGACGACCGGCTTTACGGGCGCGGGACGTGTGACATGAAAGGGTTCATCGCAGCCACACTTGCCATGGCCCCAGTCTTTGCCCGAAAGGTGCGGGAAAGGCCGTTGCATTTTGCCTTTACCTATGACGAGGAAACAGGCTGCATCGGTGCAGGTCATCTGGCCGAAACCCTGATCGAGCGTGGCATCAGGCCGAACGTTGCCATCATCGGTGAACCGACAGAGATGCGGATCGTTGAAGGGCACAAGGGGTGCTACGAGTACACGACCCATTTTCATGGGCTTGAGGGGCATGGATCTGACCCCGATCAAGGGGTAAATGCTGTCGAATATGCGGTGCGCTATGTCATGCGGCTTCTGGAGTTGAAGAACGAATTACGCGGCAGGGCACCTGTGAACGGTCGCTTTGAGCCGCCGTGGACCACGATCAACGTCGGGGCGCTTAATGGCGGGCAGGTGCACAATGTGATTGCGCCCAAAGCACAGATTGATTGGGAAATGCGCCCCGTTCAGGACGGTGATGCTGACTTCGTCAAGCAAAGCCTGCGCCGCTATTGCGATGATGTGCTTTTGCCCGAGATGCGCCGTGTCTTTCCAGAGGCCGCCATTGAGACCCAAACCATGGGCGAAGTGGACGGGCTTGTTCCCGTTGACAACAATGCAGCCCGGCAGATTGTGGCCGAACTGACCGGCGCGAACGGTGCTGATCTGGTGCCTTTCGGCACCGAAGCCGGCATTTTCCAGAAACTCGGTATGGATGTCGTGATCTGCGGACCGGGGTCAATCTCTCAGGCGCATAAGGCGGACGAATATCTGTCGTGCGACCAATTGATGAAATGCCTCGACATGCTGGAAAAGCTTGCAGACAGTCTGGAACATCAAACGCCCGCACGGGGTGCTGCCGTTTAGGGTGCGGACAAGGCCCTATTGGCACTGCGATTGCCCAAGGTAATCCGGCTGTCGGCCACGCCGCGATTTTCGCGACCAACCCGCCGATTCTGACTTGTCAGGGTGTAGGTGTTTCCGATACGAAACACCTATGATCTGACGTTGGGAGAACCAGATTACTGGTGCCGAAGGAGCAACTGCCTCGGAAACTCTCAGGCTAAAGGACCAACGGCGGAATACAGATACTCTGGAGAGTGGTGCTTTGCGCACCCGCCGAAGGGATAGCGATCTCAGGCGTCAAGGACAGAGGAGGCACCGTTGCACAGGAACTGTCCTGTGCGAGTTATGGGTGCCGCTTGCTTTGATGAAAGTCTCGTCGGCCCGGAAAGGCGAATGAGACATGGCTGAACTGAAACAAACGCCGCTGCACGCGCTGCATCTTGCGCTTGGTGCGAAAATGGTGCCGTTTGCGGGTTATGACATGCCGGTACAATATCCGATGGGCGTGCTGCAGGAACATCTGCATACACGTGCGCATGCAGGGCTCTTTGACGTCAGTCATATGGGGCAAGTCATCGTCTCGGGCCCAACTTACAGCGCGGTTGCTTCGGGACTTGAGCTTCTTGTCCCTGTTGATGTGCTCGATCTTGCCGAAGGTCGGCAGCGCTATGGTTTTTTCACAAATGCAGATGGCGGGATCGAGGATGACCTGATGCTGGCCAACCGCGGCGAGGATGTGTTTATCGTTGTCAATGCAGCGTGCAAGGCCGCTGACATTGCGTACCTCAAAGGGTCGCTCGCACCGGATTTGACCGTGACCGAAATCACCGACCGTGCATTGCTTGCGCTTCAGGGGCCAGAGGCAGAATTGGTGCTGTCCAGTTTGGATGCGCGGGCGGGCGATATGCGGTTCATGGACGTGGCCACTTTGGACCTGAACGGTGTCACGGCGTGGGTCTCGCGGTCGGGGTATACCGGTGAAGACGGGTATGAAATCTCCATTCCGGCGAATACCGCCCCGCGCATCGCGCAACTCTTGCTTGAACACCCGTCTGTCGCGCCTGTGGGTTTGGGTGCACGCGATAGTCTGCGGCTGGAAGCAGGCCTTTGTCTTTACGGTCACGATATCGATGCGACGACATCGCCGGTTGAAGGCGCGCTGGGCTGGGCCATGCAAAAGGTCCGCCGGCCCGGTGGTGCGCGCGCGGGCGGCTATCCGGGTGCCGCACAGATAGCGGCCCAGATGGAAAACGGCCCCGCACGCAAGCGTGTCGGGTTGCTGCCGGACGGACGTGCCCCGATGCGCGACGGTGTGGTGCTATATGCAGACCAAGATGCAACGGACCCGATCGGCGCGATCACCTCGGGAGGGTTTGGGCCAACCGTCGGCAAGCCGGTTGCAATGGGATACGTGGCTACGGCCCATGCCGCTGTCGGCACGAAGATATACGGCGACCTGCGGGGCAAGCGGCAACCTTTGACGGTTGCAGCCCTGCCTTTCACGCCTGCCAATTTCAAAAGGTAACAGGGAGACACACCAATGAAATACACAGAAGAACACGAATGGCTGCGCGCTGAAGGCGATGTCTATGTAGTGGGCATCACCGAGCACGCGACCACCCAACTGGGCGATCTGGTCTTCGTCGAACTGCCCGAGGTCGGCGCAACTGTCAGCAAGGATGACGAGATCGTCGTGATCGAGAGCGTCAAGGCAGCATCCGACATCATGGCACCCGTCGATGGCGAGATCACAGAGGTGAACACGGCACTTGCGGATGATCCGAGCCTCGCCAACAGCGACGCGCTGGGCGCGGGGTGGTTCTTCAAGATCAGACCGTCAGACCCCGCGCAACTGGATGACCTGATGGATGAAGCCGCCTACACAGCAATGATTGGCTAGGGAACCGTATCGATGACCTTCACGCCCACCGACTATCTGCCTTATGACTTTGCCAACCGCCGTCACATCGGCCCATCGCCAGCCGAGATGGCAGAGATGCTGAAGGTGGTGGGCGCGCAGGATCTCGATGCCTTGATCGACGATACGCTGCCCGCGAAAATCCGCCAGAAGGAACCGCTTGATTTTGGCAAGGCCAAGTCGGAACGCGAGTTGTTGCACCACATGCGCAAGACAGCCTCAAAGAACAAGGTGCTGACCTCGCTGATCGGGCAGGGCTATCATGGCACGGTCACGCCGCCTGCGATCCAGCGCAATATTCTTGAAAATCCTGCGTGGTACACTGCCTATACCCCCTACCAGCCCGAGATCAGTCAGGGGCGTCTTGAAGCGTTGCTGAACTTCCAGACCATGGTGTCCGATCTGACAGGGCTTGAAATCGCGAACGCATCATTACTGGATGAGGCAACGGCCTGCGCCGAGGCAATGACCATGGCCCAGCGGGTCAGCAAATCCAAGGCGGCCGGTTTCTTTGTGGACGAGAACTGCCATCCGCAGAACATTGCCGTAATGAAGACACGGGCCGCGCCATTGGGGATCAAGATCATCGTCGGCAACCCTGACGCGCTCGACCCAAGTGCTGTCTTCGGTGCGATCTTTCAGTACCCTGGCACCTACGGCCACTTGCGCGACTTCACCGATCAAATTGCGCAACTGCACGAGCACAAGGCGATTGGCGTCATGTCTGCCGACCCCCTGTCACTGACCTTGCTGAAAGAACCGGGGGCGATGGGCGCCGATATTGCCGTTGGCACAACCCAGCGTTTTGGCGTACCCGTCGGCTATGGCGGGCCTCATGCCGCCTATATGGCCACCAAGGCGGCCTATGCGCGCAATATGCCGGGGCGCATTGTCGGGGTATCGATCGACAGTCACGGAAACCGCGCCTATCGGTTGTCGCTGCAAACCCGCGAACAGCATATCCGCCGCGAGAAAGCGACGTCCAATGTGTGTACGGCGCAGGCGTTGCTTGCTGTCATGGCCGGGTTCTATGCGGTTTTTCATGGCCCCGAAGGGCTCAAGGCGATTGCACAACGTGTCCACCGCAAGACAGCGCGGCTGGCGGAAGGGCTGAAGCAGGCGGGTTTTGACGTCCGGCCTGCCACGTTCTTTGACACCATCACGGTCGATGTCGGGCCGCTGCAAGCTGCTGTGATCAAGTCGGCGCTTGATGAAGGGGTCAATCTGCGTGTTGTCGGCGATACGCAGGTCGGCATCACTCTGGATGAGCGCACACGCCCCAGCACAATTGAAAAGGTCTGGCGGGCATTCGGGATCGAACGGCAGGACAAGGACTATACGCCGCACTACAACATGCCGGACAAACTGATCCGCACATCGGATTTCCTGACCCATCCCGTTTTCCATATGAACCGCGCCGAAACCGAGATGATGCGCTATATGCGCCGGCTGGCAGATCGGGACCTTGCACTGGACCGCGCGATGATCCCGTTGGGCTCCTGCACCATGAAGCTGAATTCGGCAGCGGAAATGATGCCGGTCAGTTGGCGCGAGTTTTCCCTGCTGCATCCCTATTGCCCCAAGGATCAGGCCGCGGGATACACCGAGATGATCGACGACCTGTCGGCCAAACTCTGCGATGTGACAGGCTATGACGCGATTTCGATGCAGCCCAATTCGGGTGCACAGGGGGAATATGCGGGTCTTTTGACAATCGCGGGCTATCACCGCGCACAAGGGCAGGGCCACCGGAACATCTGTCTCATTCCGATGAGCGCACATGGCACCAACCCCGCCTCGGCCCATATGGTCGGCTGGGAGGTTGTCCCTGTAAAATCGGCTTCCAATGGCGATATCGACCTTGCCGATTTCCAGGCCAAGCTGGAACAGCACAAGGACAACCTTGCCGCCTGCATGATCACCTACCCGTCGACCCACGGTGTCTTCGAGGAAACGGTGATCGAGGTCTGCGAAATGGTCCATGCCGCCGGTGGTCAGGTCTATATCGACGGCGCGAACATGAACGCCATGGTCGGCCTCAGCCGCCCCGGAGATTTGGGCGGTGATGTCAGCCATCTGAACCTGCACAAGACTTTCTGCATTCCGCATGGCGGGGGCGGACCGGGCATGGGACCGATCGGTGTGAAGGACCATCTGATCGCCTATCTGCCCGGGGACCCCAACGGCGGGGAAGGGGCCGTCAGTGCGGCACCCTACGGCTCGCCCTCGTTGCTGCCGATTTCATGGGCTTATTGTCTGATGATGGGCGGCGAGGGGCTGACGCAGGCCACCCGCGTGGCCATTCTGAATGCAAACTATATCGCCAAGCGTCTCGAAGGGGCCTTTGATGTCCTTTACAAGGGGCCGACTGGCCGTGTCGCGCATGAATGCATCATCGATACACGTCCTTTTGCCGAAAGTGCCCATATTACTGTGGACGATATCGCCAAGCGTCTGTCGGATTGCGGTTTCCATGCCCCGACAATGTCATGGCCGGTTGCAGGCACACTGATGATCGAGCCCACCGAGTCCGAGACAAAGGCCGAGCTGGACCGTTTTTGCGACGCGATGCTGGGTATCCGCGAGGAAATCCGCGCGATCGAAGAAGGCAGGATGGACCCTGACAACAATCCGCTCAAGAATGCACCACATACGATGGAAGACCTCGTCAAAGACTGGGATCGCCCTTACAGCCGCGAGACAGGGTGTTTCCCGACAGGGGCATTCCGCGTCGACAAATACTGGCCGCCGGTCAATCGTGTGGACAATGTATGGGGTGACAGGAACCTGACCTGTACCTGCCCACCGATGGCCGACTACGCAAAGGACTAGCCACGCGTTTGCGTGGGCCGCAACACCAGCGGCCCACTGCCTGTTGTGTGGATCATTCAGCCGGGGCGAAACCGACAATCAATTGGCGCAAGCCGAAGGCAGCGCCGGCAAAAATTGCCGCGAATGTCACTGGTGCGCTAAAGGCCAGCAGCGAGAAAGCCGAGAGCCCTTGTCCGATGCTGCACCCGATTGCGATGACCGACCCGACGCCCATGATCCCGGCTCCGATGATCTGGCGGCGCAACTCGCGCGGGTCCTCACAGGCTTCCCATCGGAAATGCCCCTTGATCAGACTGCCGAGGAATGCGCCGATCCAGACACCCGCAACCGAGCCGATGCCAAAAGACAGGGTCTGCCCTGAGGCTGTCATGCCATAGAGAATGGTTTCACCGACGGGCACCGAGAATGTGTGCGAAACCACAGGCAGGTCCTCAAAGCCGTTTGCGTTGACATAGGACATGCCCGCCCATGCGGTTGTGACGGCGATCGCAACCACGACGGCCCAGAACATTGCTGACCTGTCGCGGCGCAGGCTTGGGACCTTGAGCGCAAGGCCGATCAGCATACACCCGATCAGCAGTCCGATCACCGCAATGGGCAGGCCGCTGAGCGCGCCTAGGCTGTGCGCAATGCCATTTGGCATGGCCGCAGGCTCTGGCGTGGGGAAAGCCGCGACGCGAATCCATGCCAAGGGCCCCGACAACGTCACATAGGCGCTGATACCCATGACAAGCACAATGACGAAAGACCTCAGATCCCCGCCACCAAGTCGGGCCAGCGCACCGAACCCACAGTTGCCGGCCATGGCCATGCCATAGCCGAACATCCCACCGCCGATGATGCTGGCAAGGGGAGACCATTCCTGTGATATGTAAAATGACTTTCTGGGGTCGAATAGACCTGTCGCCATCAGGCCAAAGCTGCCGACAACGGCGCAGCCAATCGCCAAGACCCACATCATCAGACGCTTGCTGTTGTGGCCGTAAAGATAGTCTTCTATTGCCCCGAGCGTGCAAAAACGCCCCAGTCGCGCCGCAAGCCCCAATAACACACCGCCGAACAACCCTATGGCTGCGGCGACGTTCGCATCTCCCAATGCGTCGAGCATTGCGGTTCCCTCCCTTGTATCGTCAAACAAATTGAACGGGGAGGCGGCTATCCTCAATCCGTCTTACAGAACAATTCGTAGACCAGACCGATGATCCTTCGAGATCTTTCATCCGTCAAGCTGTAGTAGATCGTTTTGCCTTCACGTCTGGGCCGCACCAGGCCCTCGAGGCGCAATCTGCCCAGTTGTTGCGAGACTGCGGCCTGGCGTGCAGACAAAAGCGTCTCCAGTTCAGTGACCGATTTCTCACCCGTGGCCAGATGGCAAAGGATCATCAGGCGCCCTTCGTGACTGATTGCCTTGAGATAGTTCGTCGCAATCGTGGCATTATCCATCAACTCGTCCAAGCGGTCATCGTCGATGCTGTCGTCCAAAACCGGAAGTGTCATCTAAATCAATTGCCTTATTATCTACGAATTGGCGAAATCCTGGTTGCGTAGGGGTATGTGGCACAAACGGGCGCTGTGACCACCCCTGCTCCCTGTGTAAATGGTCGCGCCGGTCACATTTGTTGATCAGTGTTGCTTTTTAGGGCAAAGCTGATCCCTTCCTGGTCAAGGATATGTCCCAAGAGTCCCCAGAAGAAGTCTTCACCGGGGTATCCTTCGATTCGGGCCTTTTCGGTGCCGTCGACCAGAAGGACAAAGGTTGGCGTGAAGGAAATCCGACGTTCGAGTGCAATATCCGATGGCAACGGATCGTGCAGGTTGATCCGCTGCAACGGGGCTGCCGCGCCTTCGCCGGTCTTGGCGTAGATTGGCCCGATTTCGTCGTGCCACCGCGCGCACCACATGCACCCCGGCTCTTCGGCCATCAGAAGACGTGTTTCTGCCCAAGCAAAAGACACAGTAAGTGCCATTGCCGCGATCGCAGCAAGAACCCGGGCAAGAAAAGGAGTAGTCAAGCGCTCAAACATTCAATAATCTTAATGTGAATACGCGTTTTTATCAAGGGTTTCGATTCATGCTGGACGTCAGCTACTTTGGGGCAGCGCTCGCGGGCTTGCTCTCATTTTTTACGCCATGCGTCTTGCCGATGGTACCGTTCTATCTTTGCTATATGGCCGGACTGTCGATGAACGAGCTACGCGCCGATTCTCAGATCAGCTCGACGGTGCAACGGCGCTTGATTATATCGGCGGTTTTCTTTGCTTTGGGCGTGACAACAATCTTTGTCCTGCTGGGAATGGGGGCAACGGCCATCGGTCAGGCCTTTGGCATGTGGCGCGATACGCTGCGTTATGTGGCAGCTGGTATTCTCTTGCTGTTCGGGCTGCATTTTCTGGGTGTTGTCCGGGTGCCGCTGCTATACCGCGAGGCGAAGATTGAAAGCACAGCCGCCCCGACAACCATTCTCGGCGCGTATCTGATGGGTCTTGCTTTCGGCTTTGGCTGGACACCTTGTGTCGGCCCTGCACTGGCCGCGATTCTGATGGTTGCAAGCGGCATGGGCGAGGTCTGGCGCGGTGGCCTGCTTTTGCTGGTCTACGGACTGGCCATGACGACGCCGTTCATTGTTGCCGCGCTGTTCGCGCGCCCGTTTCTGGGCTGGCTCCAGCGCAACCGACGGTACCTCGGGTACGTTGAACGCGCGATGGGACTGATGCTGATCGTGTTTGCCCTGCTGATTGCGACCAATTCGGTCAACTATATCGCGCAGTGGATGATCGAAGTCATGCCCGCCTTTGGAAATCTAGGATAGGAGAACGACCAAATGTTTTTTCGCTCGATTTTGACTGCTGCTGCCTTTGTTGTCGCGCTGCCCGCGCTTGCCGCTACGTTGGGCGATGACGGGCTGCACAAGACCGATTGGATGCGCGACACGTTCAAGGACCTTCGCGAAGACCTTGAGGAGGCGAATGCCGAAGGCAAGCGCCTGATGGTGATCATCGAACAGCGTGGCTGCATTTATTGCACCAAAATGCACGAAGAAGTGTTCCCCAACCCCGAGATCACAGCGGCCCTGAACGACAACTTCTTTGTCGTGCAGATCAACATGTTCGGCGATGTCGAAGTCACGGATTTCGACGGCACCACCTTGCCCGAGAAAGATATGGTGCGGCGCTGGAACGCCCTGTTCACGCCGACGATGATGTTCTTTCCCCAAGAGGTGGGGGAAGACCAGACTGCCAACCAGGCGGCTGTTGCGATAATGCCGGGCGCTTTCGGTCGGTGGACGACGCTGAACTTGCTCAATTGGATTAATGAAGAACTCTATCTGGGTGATGAGCCTTTCCAGAAATACCACGCACGCATTATTCAGGAGCAGGGAATAAGCGAGTGAAAACAGACGTTTGATTGCAAACATTCAAATAGTTGATTTTGATGTTGCGATTCGCGTCTTTGGTAGTCTACGGTATACCGGAGGGATTTGTGATCCAGGGAGGGACCATGAAGCAAATACTAAGCGCAAGTGTCGCGATTGTCGCTGCGACCGTAGCCTTTGCGGAAGGCGTATCGCCAGACAACGTAACCTACAGTGAATATGGCGAAGTGGAAGCTTCCCTGTCCGGCCAACCGGGTGATCCCGCTGCCGGTCTGGAAGTGATGGTATCGCGCGGCAAGGGCAACTGCATTGCCTGTCACCAGGTGACCGCGCTGGAAGAATATCCTTTCCACGGTGAAGTTGGCCCATCGCTGGACGGCATCGGCGAATACCGCACAGCCGCAGAATTGCGGGGCATCGTCGCTAACGCCAAAATGACATACGAGGGCACGATCATGCCCGCGTTCTACCGCACAAGCGGCTTCAACCGTCCGGGCAATGCCTTTACCGGCAAGGCCGCCGAGGGTGAACTCGCGCCGCTTCTGACAGCTCAAGAGATTGAGGATGTTGTGGCGTATCTTCTTACACTCAAAGACTGATCTGTGATCAACAGACACACAGGAGACATTATGAAACTTACACGCAGACACACGCTGATGATGGCGTTCGGGTCCGCAGTGGCTGCAATGATGCCTTTCCGGGCGTTTGCTGCTGTTGAGGATGAAATTCAGGCCTTCACTGGCGGTGCGGATATGGGGTCTGACGGCATCACGCTGATCGCGCCCGAAATCGCTGAAAACGGGAATACGGTGCCGATTGAAGTGAGCGCACCTGGCGCCGAGGCGATCATCGTTTTCGCTGCGGGCAATCCAACGCCTTCCGTTGCGACATTCAACTTTGGCCCGCTGGCAGCAAGCCAGTCGGCAGCAACACGTATCCGGCTTGCCGGAACACAAGATGTTGTCGCAATCGCACGCATGGCTGACGGCAGCTTTGTACAGGCCCGTCAGGAAGTAAAAGTGACCATCGGCGGCTGCGGCGGCTGAGTGAGGAATAGAGACAAATGGCAGAAAATGTAAAACCCCGCGTCCGCGTCCCCCGTGATGCATCCGCCGGCGAAGAAATCACAATCAAGACGCTGATCAGTCACCCGATGGAGTCAGGCCAGCGCAAAGACGGCGACGGCAACGTCATCCCGCGTTCCATCATCAACCGCTTCACCTGCACGTTCAACGGTGAGACTGTGATCGATGTCACGCTGGAGCCTGCGATTTCGACAAACCCGTATTTCGAATTCCAGGCCATCGTGCCTGAATCGGGAACATTCGAATTCACGTGGTATGACGACGATGGCGACGTCTACACAGATAGCAAAGAGATTACCGTCAGCTAAAGACGGTACATGCGCCAGGGAGGGCCAACGTCCATGAAAACAGTGTTTAGAGGTGGCATCGCTGCAGTTGCGCTCTTTGCCGCGAGTGCAGCGCAAGCAGACCAAGAAGCAAACCTTGTCATCAACGACGAAATCGAGATCACAGTTCGCGCTGATGCGCCGGAGCATCTGGAAAACTTGAGCACCATCTACTCGGGGTGGGTCTTCCGCTCAAGCGAGACGCAAGCGTTGCAGATGGATGACTTCGAAAATCCCGGTATGATCTTTGTCGATGATGCGATCGAGGCTTGGAATACTGTTGAGGGCAGTGCTGGCGAATCCTGTGCGTCATGTCATGGCGCGCCCGAGGAACTGGCGGGTGTCCGTGCTGTCTATCCGAAATGGAATGACGAAGCTGAAGAGGTCCGGACCATTGCCATGCAGGTCAATGACTGCCGCACCACCCGTATGGGTGCCGACGAGTGGAAGTATGACGGCGGTGATATGCTGAATATGGAAGCTCTGCTGGCCTCTGTGTCCCGTGGTATTACTGTAGATGTGGCCATTGACGGACCGGCGCAGTCTGTTTGGGAAAAGGGCCGTGAGCTCTACTACACACGTTTCGGCCAACTGGATCTGTCTTGCGCGAATTGTCATGAAGACAACTATGACAACAACATTCGCGCAGACCACCTCAGCCAGGGGCAGATCAACGGCTTCCCGACTTACCGTTTGAAAAATGCGAAGCTAAATGGTGTTCAGGGACGTTTCCGTGGATGCGTCCGCGATACACGTGCCGAGACTTTCGCAGTCGGAAGTGAAGAGTTCATTGCGCTCGAGCTTTACGTCGCTTCTCGCGGGAATGGTCTGTCTATCGAAGGCCCATCGGTCCGCAACTAAAACTCCCTGAAAGGCCCGTTCCCGCATGTGTGGGACGGGCCTTTTCATTTCTTAAAACATGCAGCTTTTCGAATATGATGGCTGAAATAGCAGGATAGATGACATGATATCTCGGCGGGACTTTTTGCAAGCAAGCATGGCGGCCTCTGCCATTGTGGGGGCGTCGGGTTTTGGCAATTGGAGCAAACTGGCCGCGCAGCAGGCGCTTAGCCAGAGCGATCTGTTGCAGTTCGATACGTTTGGTAATGTGTCACTGATCCACATCACCGACATTCATGCGCAGCTTAAACCAATCTGGTTCCGTGAGCCTGAGATCAATCTGGGTGTAGGCTCGAACAAGGGGCAGGTGCCGCATATTACGGGCGCCGATTTCCGCAAGCTTTATGGTATCGCTGATGGCAGTGCGTCGCATTATGCGCTGACCTACGATGATTTCGCAGCACTTGGTCAGACCTATGGTCAGATGGGCGGTATGGACCGTGTCGCCACTGTCGTGAACAGCATCCGTGCGGATCGTCCCGACGCGCTGCTGCTGGATGGCGGCGACACGTGGCATGGCTCTTACACCTGCTACCAGACCGAAGGTCAGGATGTGGTCAACATCATGAACCTGCTCAAGCCTGATGCCATGACATTCCATTGGGAATTTACGCTGGGCTCTGATCGCGTGCGGGACATCGTGGGCGATTTGCCTTTCGCCGCGCTGGGTCAGAACATTTTTGATGCCGAATGGGATGAACCCGCCGAAGATTTCGCACCTTACCAGTTCTTTGAGCGTGGCGGCGTCAAAATCGCCGTGATCGGGCAGGCCTTCCCTTATATGCCTATCGCCAACCCCGGCTGGATGTTCCCTGAATATTCGTTCGGTATCCGCGACCAGCGGATGCAGGAAATGGTAGACGAAGTCCGCGGGCAGGGTGCCGAACTTGTGGTCTGCCTGTCGCACAACGGCTTTGACGTCGACAAGAAGATGGCCGAACGGGTGACGGGCATTGATGTTATCCTTGCCGGTCACACGCACGACGCCCTGCCGGAACCTGTGCTGATCGGGGACACGATTGTCATTGCTTCTGGGTCCAACGGCAAATTTGTCAGCCGTGTTGATCTGGATGTGCGCGACGGACGCATGATGGGCTTCCGCCACAAGCTGATCCCGATTTTCTCGGATGTGATCGCCCCTGATCCAGAGGTCGCTGCGGCGATTGACGCAGAGCGCGCGCCATTCCTGTCCGATCTGACAGAAGTACTTGGTAAGACAGCGGATGACACGCTGCTTTACCGCCGCGGGAATTTCAATGGATCTTGGGATGACCTGATCTGCGAGGCGCTGATCGAGGAGCGGGACGCCGACATTTCCATGTCACCCGGTGTGCGCTGGGGTCCGTCGATCATGCCCGGGCAGGACATCACCCGCGAGGACCTTTGGAATGTCACCTCGATGACGTACCCCAATGCCTACCGGACGGAAATGACCGGTGAATTCATTCACACCATCATGGAAGATGTGGCGGACAACCTTTTCAACACCGACCCGTATTACCAGCAAGGCGGCGATATGGTGCGGGTTGGCGGCATGGGCTACCGCATTGATGTCAACAAACCGATCGGTGAGCGGATTTCGGACATGACCCTGCTGCGCACCGGCGAGGCAATTGACCCGGCCAAGACCTATGTTGTCGCGGGGTGGGCCTCGGTGAACGAAGGTACAGAGGGGCCGCCGATCTGGGATGTTGTCGAGAGCTATATTCGCAAACAAGGCACTGTAAGTGTGGCGCCAAATACAAGCGTCACAGTGACGGGCGCATAAGGAGATCAAAGGCTATGGATGAATTCTTCAAACCATCCCGGCGTTCATTCCTGCGCGGAAGCGCGGCGATTGCCGCCGGTTCAGTTGCAGGGGCGGCAGCGGCACAAGAGGCCGATCCGCTAATAACAGAATTGCAGGACTGGGCGTCCTACACCGGCGTCGGCGTTGATGAAACGCCCTACGGTCTGCCCATCCGTTTCGAAAGCGATGTGGTGCGCCGCAATGTGGAGTGGCTGACGGCCTCGCCTATCTCGTCAATCAACTTTACACCGATCCACGCGCTGGATGGCACGATTACGCCACAGGGTTGCGCCTTCGAGCGCCATCACTCGGGTGCAATCGAGTTGAGCAAGGAAGACTACCGTCTGATGATCAACGGCCTCGTGGATGAGCCGCTGGTCTTTACCTATGCCGATCTGGAACGCCTGCCGCGCGAGAACCATGTCTATTTCTGCGAATGTGCCGCCAATACCGGCATGGAGTGGGCGGGTGCGCAGTTGAACGGTGCGCAGTTCACCCACGGTATGATCCACAATATGGAATATACGGGTGTGCCACTGCGGACGCTTCTGCAGGAAGCAGGTCTCGGGGCAGCTGGTGATCTGTCAGACAAATGGGTTTATGTGGAAGGTGCAGACGCTTCGTCCAACGGCCGTTCGATCCCGATGGAGAAGGCGTTGGATGACGTGTTGGTTGCATTCAAAGCCAACGGTGAAGCGCTGCGGATGGAGCACGGCTATCCGGTCCGTCTGGTTGTGCCAGGTTGGGAAGGCAACATGTGGGTGAAATGGCTGCGCCGCGTGCAGGTCACCGATGCCGCCGTAGAAAGCCGCGAGGAAACCTCAAAATACACCGATGTTTACGAGAACGGCATCGCCCGCAAATGGACATGGGTCATGGATGCCAAATCGGTCATCACTTCGCCCAGCCCGCAGATGCCGATCACACATGGTCCGGGTCCGCTTGTGATCTCGGGTCTGGCATGGTCCGGCCATGGTCAGATCACCCGCGTTGACGTGTCCCGTGACGGTGGCATTAACTGGGAAACTGCGCGGCTTGGCAAGCAAGGCGATACCAAGGCACTGACGCGTTTCTATCTGGATATCGACTGGGACGGCAGCCCGATGCTGCTGCAATCGCGCGCGATTGACGAAACCGGCTATGTCCAGCCAACCAAAGACCAACTCCGCGAAAAGCGTGGCGAAAACTCGGTCTACCACAACAACTGTATCCAAACCTGGTTTGTGAACGAAGAAGGGATCGCCGAGAATGTCGAAGTCTCTTAATCTATTTGTACCTGCAATCGGCGTAACAGCTCTGGCCCTCGGCGTGGCTTATGGGGTGTCGTCGCGCGACTATGGTGCTCAGACAATCGAAACGCTGGAAACCCGCGTGCAGCAGACGGAAGAAAACGTTGCGCGCGCGATCGCAGAGGCGCAGGCCGCCGCAGAAGAGGCCGCAAGGCTTCAGGCGGAGCGTGACGAGCTTGAACAACTTGCTGCCGAAGCAGCAATGAGCGGTGCAGATCTTACAGCGCCAGCCCCCGTGATCGAGGGCAAATACGGTTTGGGCCGCACCGCCTTGGCAGAGGAAATTGCCGCGTGGGATGTGGATGTGCTTCCCGACGGACGCGGCCTGCCGGAAGGACGCGGCGATGTGTTCACCGGTGAAGAGGTCTTTGTCGACCAATGCGCCTCTTGTCACGGTGATTTTGCCGAAGGTGTGGACAACTGGCCGGTTCTGGCAGGCGGGTTTGACACGCTTGCAGACAGGGATCCGGTCAAGACGGTTGGGTCATACTGGCCTTATCTTTCAACCGCTTGGGACTATATACACCGGTCGATGCCATTTGGTGCGGCTGGAACACTGACGGCGGATGAGACTTACGCGATCGTCGCCTATATCTTGTATTCCAACGACTTGGTGGATGACGATTTCGAGCTCAGCCACGAAAATTTCACTGAAGTCGAAATGTACAACACTGACGGCTTTGTCGTCGATGACCGTCCTGAGTTGGAATATGCGGAATGGCAGACAGAGCCATGCATGACCAATTGCAAGGACACGGTGGAAATCACCATGCGGGCCACGTTCCTTGATGTGACCCCCGAAGGTGGCGGTGAATCAGTCATGAACGATGCCGCGACGGGCGATGGCCCTGTCTTCTCGGCTGCTGCTGACGCATCGGAAGAGGCTGCAGCGGCAGAAGACACCGGCGGCATTGATCCGGCACTTGTTGCAGCAGGCGAGGCCGCGTTCCGCCAGTGCAAATCCTGCCATCAGGTTGGTGAAGGTGCCAGCAACCGCACGGGCCCTGTTCTCAACGGGATGGTCGGCCGCACAATCGGTACGGTTGACGGGTTCCGCTATTCGGATGTCTTCCAAGAGGCTGCTGCCGCAGGTGAAGTCTGGGGACCTGAAAACCTTGCTGCGTTCCTTGCAGATCCGCGTGGTGCGATGGCTGGCACGAAGATGTCCTTCCGCGGGGTGCGCGAAGAAGCCGATATCGCAGCGCTGATTGCCTATCTGCAGAGCTTTGAAGAGTGATGCGCGCGCGGCTTCTGATCGTCTTTCTATTGGGAGCCGCTGGGGCAAGTCAGGCTGAGGTCGGAGGGGATGCCAAGAACGGTGAAACGCTGTTCAGGCAATGCAGTGGCTGTCACGAAGTCGGACAAGATGCCACCGATCGCATTGGCCCCCACTTGAACAATATCTTCGACCGGCCTGCTGGGGCGGTCGAAGGTTTTCGTTATTCATCCGGGTTTCAACGTGCCGCAAGCGGCGGGTTGGTCTGGAACTATGAAACACTTGACGATTTTATCGAGAACCCGCGCAGGTTGGTGTCAAACACCCGCATGAGCTTCCGCGGGTTTTCCGAACAACAGGACCGCGACGATGTTCTGGCCTATCTGCGCCAGTTTTCGGCCAGTCCCGGCAATATCCCCGAGGCTGCGCCGACTGCCGTTGCCGTTGACCACGAGGTTGCGCCTGAGGTTCTCGCGATCATTGGCGACCCTGCCTATGGCGAATATCTGTCAGGGGAATGTACCTCTTGCCATCAGGCAAGCGGTGCCGCCGATGGTATCCCTTCTATCACGAACTGGCCGGCGGATGATTTTGTGGTCGCGATGCATGCCTACAAAGAAGGCGTGCGGGCACATCCTGTCATGCAAATGATGGCTGGACGTCTGTCAAACGAGGAGATCGCTGCCCTGGCCGCGTATTTTGAAAGCATCAATTAATGATGCGTATTTTGGGAGGAAGACAATGACATTGAATAGACGGACTTTTCTTGGTTCGGCGGCGCTCTCCGCCGGGCTGTTGGCAGCACCGATGGTGCGGGCGCAAGGCAAACCGCGTGTCGTTGTGATCGGTGGTGGCGCGGGCGGGGCAACCGCCGCGCGGTATATCGCGAAGGATAGTCAGGGTGCGATTGACGTCACTCTGGTGGAGCCGACACGCACCTACTACACCTGCTTCTTCTCGAACCTCTATCTTGGCGGTTTCCGCGACATCCAGTCGCTTGGCCACAGCTATGGCACGCTCGCCGCCGAATACGGCATCAATGTTGTTCATGACTGGGCCATAGGTGTGGACCGCGATGCCAAGACTGTGACACTCGCAGGTGGTGCAAGCCTGCCCTATGACCGCCTGATCCTGTCGCCGGGTGTCGACTTTGTGGATGGCGCTGTCGCAGGCTGGGACCTGACGTCGCAGAACGCCATGCCTCATGCCTACAAGGGTGGATCGCAGACAGAGTTGCTGAAGGCACAGATCATGGCGATGCCGCAGGGCGGCACCTATGCGATGGTCGCGCCACCAAACCCTTACCGCTGCCCGCCTGGCCCCTATGAGCGGGTGTCGATGGTGGCGCATACACTCCGAGAAATTAACCCGACGGCCAAGATTCTGATCGCCGACCCGAAAGAGAATTTCTCCAAGCAGCCCCTTTTCGAAGAAGGATGGAACGACAAATACGCCGGTATGATCGAGCGTATCGGTCCTGATTTTGGCGGCGCGAATGTGGCGGTTGATCCCGTCGCGATGACCTTGACTATTGATGGTGACGTGAACGATGTGGACGTCTGCAACGTGATCCCTGCCATGAAAGCAGGGCGTATTGCGGAAATTGCAGGGGTCACAGACGGCAACTGGGCCCCTGTGAACGCCACGGATATGTCGTCCAAAATAGACGCGAATATCCACGTTTTGGGTGATGCCGCAGCGCAGGGCGATATGCCGAAATCCGGGTTCTCTGCCAACAGTCAGGCCAAGGTGTGCGCCAATGCCGTCCGCGGCGCGCTGACCGGTTCTACGGTGTTCCCGGCGCGTTTCGCCAATACGTGCTGGTCTTTGATCGATACGGACGACGGTGTGAAAGTCGGTGCCACCTATGAGGCAACCGCAGAGAAGATCGCCAAGGTTGACGGGTTCGTCAGCGAGACCGGTGAAAGTGATGACCTGCGGGCTGCGACATATCGGGAATCTGTCGGTTGGTACGACGGGATCATCGCGGACATGTTCGGATAAACAATGCGCGGACCTTGATATATGTCAGGGTCCGCCATGCAGCAGCGGCTAGACTACTGCAAAGGAGGATATGACATGAAAAAAATATTGACCTGTGCGTTCATTGGCTTGGCCGCGACGCCTGCTGTCTCGCAAGAGGCTGTGACATTCCCGTTCGAGGGCAGCTTTGATGACGCGACCTTTGCGGTCGAGACGGCGATCATCGGGAAAGGGCTGGTTATCGACTATGTCAGCCACACCGGCGAGATGCTGGCGCGGACTGCCGCCGATGTCGGCAGTGACACAGTCCTGTTTGAAGCGGCTGATGTGTTTCTATTCTGCTCGGCCCAGCTTTCGCGCGAAGTCATGGAGGCAGACCCCATGAACATCGCACACTGCCCCTACGGCATCTTTGTGGCCGATCGTGCAGGGGACGTGATGATCGGTTACCGGACCTATCCGGAGGGCGAGATGCAAAAGGTTCAGATGCTTCTTGATGAAATCGTCCAAGACGCAATCGACGGATAAGGACAAAGATGAACTACGACGGATTTTTCGCGGCAGCGCTTTCGCAGTTGCAGGATGAAGGAAACTATCGCGTTTTTGCGGACTTGGAGCGGCATCGGGGCAGTTTCCCCAAGGCAACGAACCATGGTGCGCAAACGCGTGATGTGACGATCTGGTGCTCGAATGACTATCTGGGCATGGGCCAGCATCCTGACGTGCTTGCCGCCATGCATGACGCGCTGGACAAGGTTGGTGCAGGTGCGGGCGGCACGCGGAATATTTCCGGTACGACGCATCATCATGTCCTTCTCGAGGCAGAACTGGCAGAGCTTCACGGCAAGGAAGCCGCGTTGCTCTTTACCAGCGGCTATGTCTCGAATTGGGCCGCACTTAGCACGCTTGCGACAAAGATTCCCGATTGTCTGGTCCTGTCGGATGCGCTCAATCATGCCAGCATGATCGAAGGCATCCGCCATGCAAAGGCCGAGCGGCAGATCTGGCGCCACAACGACCTTGCGCATCTGGAAGAACTGCTGGCCGCGCAGCCGCTGGAACGTCCAAAACTGATCGCGTTCGAAAGCGTCTATTCCATGGATGGGGATATCGCGCCTATCTCCGAGATTTGTGACCTGGCCGACAAATACAATGCGATGACCTATCTTGATGAGGTCCACGCCGTCGGACTTTACGGGCCTCGTGGTGGCGGCATTGCCGAACGCGAAGGCCTGATGGACCGGGTGACCGTCATCGAAGGCACGCTTGGCAAGGCTTTTGGCGTCATGGGTGGCTATATCGCGGCTTCTGCCGACCTGTGCGATTTTGTTCGGTCTTTTGCCAGCGGGTTCATCTTTACCACCGCTTTGCCACCCGCCGTGGCAGCCGGTGCCGCGGCCTCGATCCGGCATTTGAAAACCAGCGAGACCGAGCGTATCGCGCAAAAGGCCAAAGTCGCCGAGGTGCGCGCGCGGCTTGATGAAATCGGCATCCCGCATCTGGATAATCCAAGCCATATCATTCCGGTGATGGTCGGTGATCCGGTGAAGTGCAAATATCTGTCCGATATCCTGATGCGCGATTACGGCATTTACATCCAGCCAATCAATTACCCCACTGTGCCCAAGGGGACCGAGCGTTTGCGGATTACGCCTTCGCCCGTCCATTCGGCTGAGGATATCGACAATCTTGTCGCCGCGCTTGAAACGCTTTGGGCGCAATGCCAATTGGCCCGCTTGCCTATGGCCGCACAATAGGGTTGACCTGAATCAAGGTCCGAAACGACTTGTTTCATTAGCTTTCAGGTCAGTTAACGGGACCAGGCTATGCTGGAAGATCTGATCGAATATTACGGGGCCAGGGCCATCTTGATGGCGGTGGGCGGTTTGGTGGGTGTGCTCTTTGGGGCGACTGCGCAGCATTCACGCTTTTGTCTACGGGCTGCGACTGTGGAAGTCGCCGAAGGGCGTTTGGGCCCGCGCTTGTCGATCTGGCTGATTGCCTTCTCATCGGGGGTGCTGGCTGTCCAGATCATGATCGTGCTCGGTTGGCTCGACGTGTCCGAAAGCCGGCAACTTGCGACGACAGGCAGTATGTCGGGCGCCATCATTGGCGGTCTGATGTTCGGGGTCGGGATGATCCTTGCACGTGGCTGCGCCAGCCGACTGCTGATTTTGTCGGCGACCGGCAATCTGCGGGCGATTGTGACCGGTCTGGTCCTGACACTCGTTGCGCAATCAGCGCTGCGCGGGGTGCTGGCACCGGCCCGCGAACAGCTTGCGGCGCTCTGGCTGGTGCCGGGCGGGGCAACGCGCAGTCTGCTAGAACAGGCAGGCATAAGCTCGGGGCTCGCCGCCCTGATCGCAGCGGTCGCTTTGGCCGGAGCATTCTGGCACAGCTATCGCCAGCATGTGCAATTCAGCCATGCTGTTGCCGCGCTCGGCGTTGGGCTTGCTGTCGCTCTGGGCTGGCTGGGAACCTACACGGTTGCGATGAATTCCTTTGATGTGGTGGCGATTTCTTCCGTGACATTCACGGGTCCGTCGACAGATACATTGATGGGGCTGGTGAATAGTACCCAATTGCCGATGGGGTTTGGCGTGGGCCTTGTGCCGGGCGTGTTTGTTGGTGCGGGGGCGATGGCACTTGCCACGAAAGAGGCCAAGATCCAGCGTTTCGGGCCGGACACCCCGATGGAAATCTACCTGCTCGGCGCAGCGCTGATGGGATTTGGCAGCATGCTGGCCGGTGGTTGCGCCGTGGGTGCGGGCATGTCGGGCGGGGCGATCTTTGCCACTACGGCCTGGGTGGCCGTCGGGGCGATGTGGGTCGGCGCGATGCTGACGCACCGTTTGCTGCACCGCCCGTCACTGGCTGTGGCCTGAGACCTATTCGAATTCCATTTGTTCATAGACGCGGCCCGCGTTCTTGGTCGCGAGTTCTTCGAATGTGTCCAGATGCGCATAGGGCGACTGATCGACATAATAGGCATCCGCAAGACCGCCCCCGTTGTCGAGGTGTTCGCCGATCTTGCCACGCAGGTATTCCAGATAGCCTTTCGTGTAGCGCCGGACCTGGTCCATGTTTGTCGGGTGGCCATGTCCCGGTATGACATAGGTCGCGTTCAGTGCCTCGAATGCGGTGTCCCAAGTTTCCAGCCAGTCGCGGGTGTAGGTATCTTCGAAGATGGGTAACATGCGTTCGTGAAAGGCCATATCGCCCGAAATCACAAGTTCCTGACGGGGAAGCCAGACAACGACATCGCCCGCACTATGCGCCGGTCCAAGGTAGCGCACTTCGATGCGGTAATCGCCAAGTTCCACAATGTATTCATCCGCGAATGTCTCGGTCGGTCCTTGCAAGAACGTGCCTGCGGCCTTGTCACGGTTCAGGTTCTGCATCGCTTCGAGAATACCAAAGCCACGGTCTGCGAACTCTGCGGCGGCGTCCTCGTGGGCGACGATCGGCACACCCTGTTCGGCCCAATAGGAATTGCCCAGCATGGCATGGCCCTGACCGTTCTCATTTACAACCAGAACGACTGGTTCGTCGGTATGCGCCTTGATTTCTTCGTGCAGCGCCTTGGCCAGTACATAGGCCCCGCCACCGTTGACGACGACCACACCTTCGCCTGTGATGATGAAGCTCAGATTATTGTTGTGGCCGCTGTTTTCATAGGTCGGAGGGGCTGTCGCACCAATCGCGCTAAAGACGCCGGGGATGAATTCCACTGGCGCACTATAAAGCGCAGAGCCGGGATATTGGTCCGCGATGTTTTCATTCGCCTGTGCCGCCGATGTGCAAACGACAAGGAACGGGGTAAGAAAGCGGATCATGCATCCTCACCGACAAAAACAAAGCCGTCGCCGCGGCGCTCCGCGCGCCCCAACCCGCCGCTAGGCAGATGGAACCCGATCAGGCGCGTTTGTGTAGCGCTCAGTTGGTCAAGCAGGCCAAGGCGCGTCTCGATGCCCAAGTCAGGGTTCTGATCCGATCCGGCAGGCCATGACGGTTTTTCGAAGGCAATGTGATGGTTCACAATACTGTCGCCAATAATCATGATGTTTTCGCTTCCCATCTGCACTTCGAACGCCATGTGGCCCGGCGTATGCCCCGGTGTCAGTCGCGACAGGACACCCGGCAGGATTTCCTGATCATCCTCGAACAGGTTGATCTGTTCGGCCAGCATCTCAAGCCGGTTCTTGGCACCGACGGCAAAGGTCACACGCCCTTCGTCGATGGTGTTGACGGTATCTTCATCTGTCCAGTAGTCCCACTCGGCCCGGCCCATGTGATAGTTCGCATCAGGAAACATCAGATCGCCAAAGTCGTCGCGAACACCCCAAAGGTGATCCGGATGGGCATGGGTAAATACGACATCTGTCACATCATAGATGTCGACGCCCAAGGCATCGAAAGCATCCAGAAGCTTGCCCGCACTTGGCATGAATTCCTGACCCGAACCGACGTCGAACAGGATCGTGCGGTCACCGCTGCGCAGAAGGGTGACGTTGCAATCGGGCATCATGGCATCGCCGGTGATCCCGTACCGTTCAAAGATATCTTCAACGCCTTCCGGTGGTGTGTCACCGAAAGCGAAGCTCTTGGGCAGTACAAGGTTCCCGTCACTGAGTGTATCAAGCATGACGTCACCCGCTTGCACGGTGGATTGCGCCCACATGCGCTGTGGCAATGCTGTCGATACTGCGGCAGCGGCGGCGCTTTGGATCATGCGTCTGCGTGTCAGTTTCATCGTATCCTCCCGACATATTCGTATTATTGAATGGTAGGCCAAGAGGATGACTATTGAAACAGGATTTTCGCGATGGAAGGCACGGCCGCAATGTACCTTGCGGGCAGGGACGACGGTGGCGCCGATCGTAGCCTTTTGTCCCTGCCTGCTCTGCGTTTTCTGGACCTAGCCTTTCGGGCCGAAGTCTGCCTGAGTGATCTGACCATCTCCATTTTGGTCAATCATGGCCAGCCACGCGTCAACTTGGGCAAGAAACTCTTCACGGCTTACTTCACCGTTTGCATCAAGATCGTTGAACGCAAGTGTCATGCCTTCTCCAACACGCATCATGCGACCGCCGGCATGACCGCCCTGCGCCTCCATATCCAGCGCGCGCGCGTCGTCGAAATACGTGTATTCCTCGGCGGTCAAAATGCCGTCTTCATCTGAATCGAAGGTGTAAAAGACGTCGCCGCGCCGTTCCTGCAGTTCGTTCGCAGTGACAACGGCGTCGCCGTTCAGGTCCCAGCTCTCGATGAAGTGGGAACCAGGTGCGCCATCAGCAGCGAAAGTGGCGACAGGCAGAAAGGCCAGGGTGGCTACAAGTGTAAATTTCATGGGGGTTATCCTTGGTGTGCGTTGATATCGACGGTCCGCAGGTAGGGGCGAATGGTCTCAAAGCCCTGCGGATATTTTGCTTGCGCTTCTTCGTCGGTGACCGATGGCGGGATGATGGCTAGGTCGCCTGGCCGCCAGTCGGCGGGCAGTGCAACACCATTCGCGTCGCCCGTCTGCAATGCGTCAATCACGCGCAGGATTTCATCGAAGTTGCGACCGACGCTCATAGGATAGGTCATCGTCAGGCGCAGTTTCTTATCGCTGTCGATAATGAATACAGAGCGGATAGCGGCCGTTTCGGACTCGGCGGGGTGAAGCATCTCGTAAAGCTTTGCGATCCTGAAGTCAGGGTCGGCCACGATGGGGAACCGCAGTGTGGTATTCTGCGTGTCATTCACATCTTCAATCCACTTGAGATGTTCCTCGACGGAATCGGTACTCAGGCCAATAGGTTTGACGCCACGCGCAGTGAATTCTGCGCTCAGTTGCGATGTGCGCCCCATTTCTGTCGTACAGACCGGCGTGAAATCGGCGGGATGGCTGAAAAAGAACGCCCAGTCGTCCCCAATCCAGTCATGGAACGAAATCGGTCCAAGTGTCGTGTCGGCCTTGAAGTCGGGAACAGTATCGCCCAGAAGCAGTGTCATAGCAGTATCCTTTCTTGCTTTGACCGAGGCTTTAGTGCGACGTTTGTCCGAGTTCAGTGACATTATCACCGTGGCCGCAAAAAAGTTGTAAAGAATATATATCTTTTAAGAAGGGAACCGAATGAAACTCACATCCTATTCGAATTACGCGCTGCGGTCGCTTCAACTGGCCGCGCTCAAAGCGCCCGATTTGATAAGGGTGGATGATGTTGTTCGTGTCCATGGTCTGGCGCGCCCGCATATTGTAAAGATCGTCCATCACCTTGGTCGGGCCGGCTATCTTGAAACACAAAGGGGGCGTGGTGGCGGTTTTCGACTTGCCATGGCACCCGATCAGATCATCGTGGGTGACGTGGTGCGGCTGACCGAGGGGCCGCTTGAACTGGTCGAGTGTTTCAATCCCGAGGTCAACACTTGTCCCTTGATCGGCGTTTGCAAGTTGTCACGCGCCCTTCAGAAGGCAACCAGAGCTTTCATGGCTGTCCTTGATGACCTGACCTTGGCGGATATCGCGTCAAACCGTGGCGAACTCTTGGCGCGGATCATACCGCTTGAGCAGGGGGCCGAGCCGCCTATGGGGAGCGCCCGATGAATATCGGTGACTGGACAAGCCGGTTTGGCGGTACATCGAAACTGCCGCGCAGGGTGCGCGACCGGCTGCTTGATAGCGCTACGGTGACGCGTTATCCGGCAGGCGCGCGGGTGTTTGGACCGGATAAAATCCCGGATAGCCTGATGTTTCTGGTGGAAGGCACGATCCGTGTGTCGCAGACGTCTGAATCGGGGCGTGATATTGTCCTCTACAGGGTCGAGGCTGGCGAAAGCTGTGTCCTGACGACTGCATGTATGATGGCAGAAGAAGCCTATAATGCCGAAGGTGTGGCGGAAAGGGACGTTGTCTCGGTTATATTGCCGCGTGCTGCATTTGACCGGCTGGTGGCCGAAGAACCTGCGTTCCGGTCTTTTGTTTTTGCGGCGTATTCGCGGCGCCTGATCGATCTGTTGCGGGTTGTAGACGACGTGGCCTTTGGCCGTATCGATGTGCGGTTGGCCGAGCGTCTGATCGCACTGGCCGGTGATAACAAGGACGTTTCTGCGACCCATCAGCAATTGGCCGGAGAGCTGGGAACCGCGCGTGAGGTTATCTCGCGCGTGTTGCAGGATTTCTCGAAACGCGGGCTGATCAGCCAGACCCGCGGTCATATCACACTGGTCGATCGTGACGGTGTGCGCGCGATTGCGGAAAGCGCCTAGCGCGCTGCCCCGCTAACAGAGTTTGCCCGCTTGGTGACAATATCACTGAAAGCGGCCGCTCAAACTTATACCTATTGTCCAACTTTGATTCTCAGGAGGTTTCACAATGACTGTGAACGTTGGCAACATTGATCGTATCGCACGCGCCGCACTTGGCGTCGTTTTACTTTATCTGGCGTTCCTGAGCGGGCTTCCGTTCTTTGCTGCGCCGCTGGTCAAATATGGGGCTGCTGCCGTGGGAGCGGTGATGCTGGTTGTCGCAGCAACACGGGTTTGCCCCGTCTATACGATCTTCGGCTTCAAAACCTGTCGGACATAAACCATGGAAACTGTATTCACACCTTTCGCATCTTTTGGCGGTGGATTGGGCATCGGCCTTGGCGCGGTGCTTTTGATGCTGGGCCTCGGGCGCATCTTTGGTGCAACCGGGATCATGTCGGGGCTTGTATTCGTTGAGAGCCGCGATGAGTTCGCCTGGCGCGCTGCATTGGTTCTCGGGATGATATTGGCTCCCGGCCTTGTCTATCTTGTCACCGGCGCGATGCCGACAGTCACAGTGCCAGTGAGCCCCGCGATGATCGTGGTTGGCGGTGTCATTGTCGGGCTGGGCGCAAGTCTTGGTTCGGGCTGCACGTCCGGCCACGGGGTCTGTGGTCTGTCGCGTCTTTCGGTCCGTTCGCTTGTGGCTGTGCCGACGTTCATGGCGACAGCTGCGATCACCGTCTTTGTCATTCGTCACGTATTCGGAGGCTGATCCATGAAACTGATCTATGCACTTATCACCGGTCTTGTTTTTGGCACCGGTATGGCGGTTTCCGGCATGATGAATCCGGCAAAAGTCCTGAACTTCTTTGATGTTGCAGGTACGTGGGATCCTAGCCTTGTGTTTGTCATGGGCGGTGCGCTCTTGGTCACCTTCTTTGGCTACAGACTGGTCTGGCGGCGTTCTGCACCGCTCTTTGACGGACGCTTTCAGGTGCCGACGGGAACTGATATCGACATGAAGCTTGTCGGGGGTTCTGCACTCTTTGGCGTCGGTTGGGGTATCGCGGGGTTCTGTCCCGGTGGGGCCATCCCGGCGCTTGGCACAGGACGATGGGAAGTCGCGCTGTTTCTTGTTGCCGTTGTCGGCGGGTTCTTCCTGCGGCGGCTTCTGGTTTCGGTCGGACCTGCGCAGGTGAAGCCATGAAGACGACTCCGCGGACGGTATGGCGTGTGGGGCTAGTCGTGGCATTCGGCGCCGCCGTCTATGGCGGAGCCTCAATGGCCCAGAACATGCATCGTCACGGTCACGGTGGGGGCCATACCGTCCATGATGAAGTCAACATGCCCGGTTTGCTTGGAGAGAACGCATCCCCCGAAGAGAGTGCTGAAATCGCAATGCTTTTCCGGGCGTTCGACACAATCACCCGCGAGGTTGAAAACCTGCCGAACGGGATCAGAACGACGACACGTTCGTCGGACGCCGTTGTGATGGATGCCTTGGTCAACCATGCGGTCGGTATGATTGATCGTGTGGGCCGTCTGGATGATCCCAAGATCCGTATCCAGAGCCCCACACTCGATATCTTCTTTGTGCGGGGCGAAGCGATTTATTCCGAGGTCGAGATGACGGACGACGGATTGGTCGTCTTGCAGACCTCGGAAGATCCCCTAGTCGTGGCTGCCTTGCACACACACGCAGCAGAGGTCACGGCCATGGCCGATCGTGGCATGGCTGCCGTACATGAAATGATGATGGCGCGAGGTGGCAGTCACTGACTGCCTCTTGCCCACCCAAAATGGAGAATACTCAAATGACGAACTATCCCGTTAACATGGACATCACACCCGAAGTCGAGGCGTTCTTTGACGAGGCGACAAATACGATCAGCTATATCGTCAAAGACCCTTCGTCAGACGCCTGTGCGATCATCGACAGCGTGATGGACATCGACTATGCCGCCGGACGGATCACCTATGATCACGCGGACGCCATGATCGCCCGCGTCAAGGAAATGGGCTGCAAGCTGGAATGGATCATCGAGACCCATGTCCACGCCGACCACCTGAGCGCCGCGCCCTATATTCAGGAAAAACTGGGCGGGAAGATCGGCGTCGGTTCCAAGATTATGGTGGTGCAGGAAACCTTCGGAAAGATCTTCAATGAGGGCACAGAATTCCAGCGCGACGGCAGCCAATTCGACGCCCTGTTCGAAGATGGTGACACCTATCAGATCGGCAATATGCAGGCGTTTGCCATGTACACACCCGGTCATACCCCCGCATGCATGGTGCATGTCATCGGCGATGCTGCGTTTACAGGTGACACGCTCTTCATGCCCGATGGTGGATCGGCGCGCGCGGACTTTCCCGGTGGCGACGCTGGAGAGCTGTACGACAGCATCCAGAAGGTGCTGACGCTGCCGGATGAGATGCGGCTTTTCATGTGCCATGACTATGGGCCCAATGGCCGAGATATCGCTTGGGAAACCAGTGTTGGCGAAGAAAAAGCCCACAATATCCACGTTGGTGGTGGCAAGAGCAAAGAGGAATTTGTCAAGTTCCGCACCGAGCGTGACGCACAACTGGCCATGCCAAAACTGATCATCCCCTCGTTGCAGGTGAACATGCGCGCCGGCGAAGTGCCGACCGACGCAGATGGCAACCAGATGCTCAAAGTACCTGTCAACGGGCTGTGATCGCAAAGAAAGACAAAGACAATGGAACTCAAGAAAATATCCGAGAAGTTCACCGTCAGCCCGCAGATCACGGCTGACGATGTGGCGACGCTCAAGTCGGCGGGCTTCAAAGCGATTATTTGTAACCGCCCTGACGGCGAAGCGGGCGACCAGCCAACCTTTGCCGAGATCGAGGCCGCGGCCAAGACATCGGGATTGGAGATTAAATATGTGCCGATCGTCGCAGGCAAAGTCAGCGACGATGATGTTGCAGCCTTTGGTGCGGCGTTGAAAGACTTGCCGCGTCCGGTGCTGGCTTATTGCCGCACGGGCACACGCTCTGCTACGCTTTGGTCGTTTCACGAATCCAAGAAGCGTCCGATGCCGGAAATTCTGGCGGCAACCAAGGCTGCCGGCTATGACATGAACGGTGTCGCGCGGCGCATTGCCAATGGTGGCAAGACCCCGACAGATACCGGAGATGCCAAATTCGACGTCGTCATTGTGGGTGCAGGTGCGGGGGGCATTTCGGTGGCCGCCAGTCTGCAATCACGTAAATCGGACCTGTCAATTGCGGTAATCGACCCTGCCGATATCCACTACTACCAGCCCGGTTGGACGATGGTCGGTGGCGGCATCTTTGAGGCGCAAGATACTGCAAAAACAATGGGTTCTCTTATCCCGCGGGGTGTCAAGTGGATCAAGGCAGCCGTTGCCGCGTTCGAGCCGGACAACAACGCCGTGATCCTCGATGGTTGCCGTGTTGTGAAATATGACCGTTTGGTCGTTTGCCCGGGGCTCAAGCTTGATTGGGGGCAGGTCGAAGGGCTGGAAGAAACACTTGGCCGTAATGGTGTGACCTCGAACTACCGCTACGATCTGGCGCCGTATACATGGCAGCTTGTACAAGAGATGAAAGAGGGGCGCGCGCTCTTTACGCAACCGCCCATGCCGATCAAATGCGCAGGTGCGCCGCAAAAGGCGATGTATCTGTCCGGCGATGCATGGTTCCGCAACGGTGCGCTGAAGGACATCGATATCCAATTCATGAATGCTGGCGGAGTGCTGTTCGGTGTCAAAGACTATGTTCCGGCCCTGATGCAATACGTCGAGAAATATGATGCGACGCTGAACTTCTTTCACAATCTTGTGGCAGTTGACGGGACGGCCAAGAAGGCGACGTTCAAGGTGTCAAAGCCTGATACAGACCCGACTGAGGTGACTGTTGACTTTGATATGATGCATGTCTGCCCACCGCAGACTGCACCTGATTTCATCCGCGTCTCACCGCTGGCGGATGCCGCCGGGTGGGTTGATGTGGATCAGGCGACACTCCGCCACAAGACGTTCGACAACATCTGGTCTCTGGGGGATGTCATGAATGCCCCGAATGCAAAAACCGCCGCCGCTGCCCGCAAGCAGGCACCAACCGTCGCCGAAAACATAGTGGCGGACATTGCCGGGCGCTCTGCCGTCGCACAGTATGACGGCTATGGCTCGTGCCCACTGACGGTTGAGCGCGGCAAGATTGTGCTGGCAGAGTTTGGCTATGGCGGTGTGCTGCAGCCCAGCTTCCCCGCTGCTTTGCTTGACGGCACCAAGCCCACGCGGGCGGCATGGTTCCTCAAGGAAAAGATGCTGCCACCGATCTATTGGAAGGCGATGCTGCGCGGCAAGGAATGGATGGCCAAGCCTGATCCTGTAAAGGTGGCAGCAGAATAGCCTTTTTAATCATAGCCTTGGGCGAAAACGCCCATTGCGATCCAATTCGGTTGGTACGCAAAATTCCAACCGCAGACCGGGCGGGCAGCTTTTTCAAGACTGCTGGCCGTCCCCCTTCTTTGAATGACCGACATGACCAAGCTTAGCAGATATTTGCCAATTCTCGACTGGGGTCGTACCTACGATCGGACGGCGCTCTCCAATGACCTTATCGCGGCGGTGATCGTCACGATTATGCTGATCCCGCAATCGCTTGCCTATGCTTTGCTTGCGGGTCTGCCGCCAGAGGCGGGTATCTATGCGTCGATTGCTCCGATTATCCTTTATGCCATTTTCGGCACAAGCCGCGCGTTGGCTGTCGGGCCGGTGGCCGTTGTTTCGCTTTTGACTGCATCGGCAATCGGGCAAGTGGCCGAGCAAGGCACAGCGGGCTATGCCGTTGCTGCGTTGACACTTGCTTTCCTGTCCGGCGGGTTCCTGATGCTTTTGGGGGTGTTCCGGCTGGGCTTTCTGGCCAATTTCCTAAGCCATCCGGTGATCTCCGGCTTTATCACCGCGTCTGGTATTCTGATCGCGACAAGCCAACTCAAGCATATATTGGGCGTAAGCGCACATGGTCACACGCTGCCGGTGATGCTTGGGTCTATCTTTGAACATCTGGACCAAATCAACGCGATCACACTGGTGATCGGTCTGTCAGCAACGGCTTTCCTGTTCTGGGTCCGTAAGGGTTTGAAACCGCTGATGAAATCACTGGGTGCTTCGGCTTTGCTGGCAGATGTTACCACCAAAGCTGGTCCTGTCGCGGCCGTTGTTGTGACAACTGTCGCGGTGTGGCTGTTCGGGCTGGATGGTGCAGGGGTCAAGATTGTCGGTGATGTGCCTCAAAGCCTGCCGCCCCTGACAATGCCCGGTCTGTCTGCCGAACTCGTTCAGGCGTTGCTGATCCCTGCAATCCTGATTTCGATCATCGGATTTGTGGAATCTGTGTCTGTGGCACAGACCCTTGCTGCAAAGAAGCGCCAACGGATCAATCCGGATCAGGAACTGATCGGTCTTGGCGCGGCCAATATCGGGGCCGCGTTCACGGGTGGCTATCCTGTCACCGGTGGATTTTCACGGTCTGTTGTGAACTACGACGCGGGTGCGGAAACGCCTGCGGCGGGTGCATACACGGCGGTTGGCCTTGCAATTGCGGCGATGGCACTGACGCCGCTGGTTTATTATCTGCCCAATGCGACCCTTGCTGCGACGATCATTGTCGCCGTGCTGAGCCTTGTCGATTTCTCGATTCTCAAGAAAACGTGGCGCTACTCCAAATCGGATTTCACTGCCGTTGCGGCGACCATCCTGTTGACGCTCGGTATGGGTGTTGAGATCGGTGTTGCATCCGGTGTGATCATCTCTGTGTTGTTGCATTTGTTCAAAACATCGCGCCCGCATGTCGCCGAAGTCGGGCTGGTGCCCGGTTCCCAGCACTTCCGCAATATTCACCGGCACAATGTCGAAACTGACCCGACGGTCCTGACGCTGCGGGTTGATGAAAGCCTGTATTTCATCAATGCCCGTTTTCTGGAGGAAATGGTGCAGGAACGCGTCGCGGAAGGCTGCGGGATCAAAGACGTGATCCTGATGTTCTCGGCTGTGAACGAAGTCGATTTTTCGGCGCTCGAAAGCCTTGAGGCGATCAATGAGCGCCTGAAAGAACTGGGCATCGGATTGCATCTGTCCGAGGTAAAAGGCCCTGTCATGGATCGCCTCAGGCAGTCTCACTTGCTTGATGAGTTGAACGGGCAGATTTTCCTGTCCCAATACGACGCTTGGCGGGCCGTGACGCAAAACTAGGCTGACATGCCGGACTGTGTTATGCGGTCCGGCGCTATTCCCACTCCATTTGCTGGAACGCGGTTTGCGCATTGCGACCGGCAAGTGCTGTGAATTGCTCCAGATAGGAAAACGCGGACTGGTCCACCTGCGGTGCTTCTATGATGTCGCCGCCCTCGTCGATCAGTGTGCCGATCTCTTGACGCAGGTTCATCAGATAGTCGTAGGTGTCAGCGCGGGCGTGTGCCAATGTCGTTGGCTTGCCGTGGCCCGGAACGACATGGGCCGCACCCGTTTCTTCCATCGCCAGATATGCGGCAGGCCAATCGGTGATCGAACTTTGCTCACCGACGTTGAGCAGGCGTTCGACATAGACGATATCACCGGTGAAGACCGTGTCGCGTGCGGGCACCCAGACATAGCTGTCACCTGGGGTGTGTGCTGGACCGGGATGTACAATTTCGAAGTTTATCCCGCCGACCTTAAGCACATAGGTGTCGGAAAAGGTGATATCTGCAAAGCTGGGCTCTGTTCCTGCGAGCGCATCGCCGATCAGTTGCGATAGCACCGACAATTGCATTGAGCCTCGGGCCTTCTGGTCAGCGATCGCGGCCTCGGAGGCGATCACTGTTGCCCCTTGTGCCTGCCAATAGCTGTTGCCGAGCCAGCGGTGATCCTGCCCGCCGGTGTTGATGACGTAGGTGACAGGTTGGTCTGTCACACGCTTGATTGCCTCATCCAGAGCTGCGGCACCCTGCCACGATCCACCGGGGTCGATCAGGACCGCGCCAGCCGAAGTGATGACAAGTCCGAAGGTCGCATTGTTGCCGAGGTTTTCGGGGCTGCGTTGCGCTTTTTCGCCGACGAAGGCCCAGATGCCATCTGTGACAGGCTGCGTGTCGAGCGCTTGTGCAGCAGCACCAGCAGGAACAAGCAGTATGGCGGCCAATACACAGGCGCGCATGTCGTCGAGGCCGCAGGCCTTGGTGGATTTCATGGCGTGTCCTTTCACGGGCCTGATTACAAGAGGTGCCTGTTGGGGACGGATGATGTCAGGCGGCGACTGGGCTGTCAAAATACAAGGCATGGTGCGCATGATAGGTGCCATCCCGCATCTGCGCATTGATCAAGCTCAAAGCTGTGTCGCCCTACAGTTCTGGTGATGGATGTTGGCCATCATCAGCACTTGCGTCAGTCACATGAACCACGACAGCGCCACGCTTCCTGCCGGTATCGACATAGCGATGTGCGGCAATCATCTGGTCGAACGGGTATTCGCGGTCGATCACAGGAACCAAGTCACCGCGCGCAGCGAGGGTGACTACGGCCTCCAGAATGGCGGGTGACTCGCGCGCGACACCAGCAATCAGCGACTCGCCGGACAAACGCGCCCTGAGCGGACCCAAGATCATATCGCTGGCCTTTCCGGCAATCAGCAGCATCCGGCCGCCTGAGCGCAAGGCCCGCCTGCTGCGCGCCCAAGGGGCCGTGCCGACCGTGTCGACGATCACGTCGTAGGTTTCAGGCCCGCTCGCAAAGTCGGTCTGTGCATAGTCAATGGTTTCCTGCACACCAAGTTGATGCAGAAACGCCCGGTGTTTGTCCGAGCAGACGGCCGTAACAGAGGCGCCGAAGTGCAACGCGATCTGCACGCAGGCCAACCCGACGGCACCGGTAGAGCCGTTCACCAGCACCTGTTCACCGGCTTTGACCCGCCCTTTGTTGACAAGATAGTCATAGGCTGTCGCCGCGCCAAAAGGCAGGGCAGCAGCTTGCGCGAATGACAGACTTTCGGGTTTGTGCAGGATCTTTCCATCCGCTGGCATGACCACGTATTCGGCATGTGCGCCCAATGCCTCTCCGGGGAAACCGATGACCGGATCACCGACCCGAAACTGGCCTACGTTTTTGCCGGTTGCTGCGATGACACCCGAAAATTCCGTGCCCAAGATCGGTTTGCGCGGGCCGAAAAGCCCAATGGCGGGCCGCCCGATCCAGCCAAGCCCCTTGGGCATTGTCAGGCTGCGCAGACGCCAGTCGGCACTGCTGACCGTCGTTGCATAGACACGCACGAGCACCTCGGTGTCATTTGGTTGCGGGCAGGGCAGGTTAACTTTCTCAATGACCTCGGGCGGGCCATAGCGCCGGTAGACATAGGCCTGCATCGTGTCATGGGTTGTTCGCTGCGGGGTGTGTGACCTTTTCGTAAGCCCGGGCATTTTGAGGAGGTCCTTCCCTGAAATGTCGATCTGTATATACACTGTATATTTAAGCGGGGTCGCATATACGATGTATATATGTCAACGGCCGTGTATCTGTTGATCCGCTTATAGTTGCAGCAAAGGGGGGATGCCTTGGCAAACCGGACACTGACACCTGACGTGATTGTGCAGGAGGCTATCTCACTGGCCGATGCAGCGGGCATTCAGAAGCTCTCGATGCGCAAGCTGGCCGCAGCTTTGGATGTCACGGCAATGTCACTGTACAATCACGTGAAGAACAAAGACGACCTGCTTGACCTGATGCTCGACCGTGTGGTTCAGGTATTCGACAAACCCGATCTTGCGGGGCCTTGGGACGAAATGATCAGCCGACGCGCCCATTCGATGCGCCGTGCGCTGAAGGCACATCCTTGGGCGCTCGGCCTTCTGATTTCACGGATCAGCCTGACTGCAGCCATGCTTTCGGATATCAACGCAACAACGGGCTGTCTGATCAAAGGCGGTTTTTCTTACGCCGAGGCCGATTGGGCCAAAAACGCTGTGGATAGCTTTGTTTACGGGTATGTCCTGCAAGAGATGAATTTTCCCGTGAATCCGGACCAGTACCAAGATGCTGCGCGCCAATTTCTGCCCATGATCTCGCAAGAGCAGTATCCATTCATGCACGCAGGTGCAGTCGAAGTCGCCGAAGGGCGCTATGACGGACAAACGGATTTCGGTTTCGGTCTGAACATGGTGCTGGACGGCCTGCGCGAGTGGAAACAGACATAAACCGGGCCGTCCGCAGTGTTCAGGACGTGCCGGGAATGACGGTCAACCCCAGCATGTTCCAGTTCTGCATACCGCCACGGTAGTAATAGATTTTTTCGGCCGGATAGCCCGCCTCGATCATGCGTCGCGCAGCAGCAGGTGACTGCCCACACCAAGGGCCGTTGCAGAACAGGACAACGTTCGGCACATCAGCCTCGCAAATCCAGCCATCAAAGTCGATCTCGCAGCCGAAGTCACCCAGCCGGTCAGCCGCTTCGGTATAGGGCACCGAGATCGCGCCGGGGATTGTGCCTTCCTCGTATTGTGGGCGAATGCGGCCATCGACAAGCACAGCATCACCTGATTGCAGGAAATCCAGCACTTCCAGCTCTCCGATCGTCGTGACACCGGGGGCGGGACTCATCGGTTGAATGCAAAAGCTGGGGCAGGGTCGCGCGATCTGCACCCATGGCTCGCCCAAACGCGCGGCGGGATCCTGATTGCGCGTGATTTCCACGGCACCATCAGTTGTCGGGACAGTGACGCTCATCATGTCTTTGGTGATTCCAACGGGGTCTGCTGCCGCTGGTGCCGCAAGTGCCGCAATACAAAGGCTCAGTAGGATTGTGCGCATCTGTTTTTCCTCCCTTATGGCTTACGCTGACCCGAATTTTACAACTCGGCACAAAGCTAGTCGAGTTGCGTTCTTGCGGGTTCTGATGGTGATGGAGTCCGGCCCCGCGTCTGGGCAAAGGTGTCAGTCATGGTGGCAAGAGACGGTTTTTTGCGGCCATTCTTGCCGCGCGTTATGCAGCAGAAACAGACCTTGATTGTTCAAAGACTGTGCAACCCATGGGAAAAGTGATTAATTTCAAGGGATATTGCTGTTTCCAGTGACGTCTGGCCGACAGGTGTGCCAAGCATACCATAGTAAGAATGACCAAGGCGCCGATCCCGGATGACGATGACGAGAACACACTCATTTCGCAAACGCCTGACCGCGCTTGTCCGGCAGCTTTATCCTGAACAGGACACGGATACCTTGGCGAAGAGTGTGATCGCGGCATTCTGGCCGGATGACATGCGCCGCCGCAAACGCGGACGCATGCCGAGCAACAGGTTATGGACCGAGCAGGATGCGTTGCTGATCACTTACGGCAATTCAATCGTTGACGGGGCACACAAGCCGCTTGATCTGCTGCACGACTTCCTGTTGCGGCGCATGAAAGGGGTGGTCAATGGCGTGCACATCCTGCCGTTTTTTCCCTATACGTCCGACGACGGATTTGCCGTGTCCGACTTTCGTGCGGTCAATCCGCAATTGGGTGACTGGCCTGACATCAACCGGATCAGCGAAGACTTCCACCTGATGTCCGATCTGGTTCTGAACCATGTGTCCAGCCAAGGCGCCTGGTTTAATGGCTACCGGCAGGGGCAAGCGCCCTATGACAAGTACTTTTTCGAAGCTTCCCCCACCGACGACCTGAGTGCTGTCGTTCGCCCACGCACGACGCCGCTGTTGCAAGAGGTGGAGACGACAAACGGAACGCGCCATGTCTGGTGTACATTCAGTCACGACCAGATTGATCTGGATTTTCGCAATCCCGAAGTCCTGCTGGAATTTCTGCGGATCATCCGGCTGCATGTCGACAACGGTGTGCAGATCATCCGGCTCGACGCTGTTGCGTTTCTTTGGAAAGAACCGGGAACACCGTCAATCCATCTGCCGCAGACCCATGCGGTTGTAAAATTGATGCGGCTGCTTTGTGACTATGCGACCGAAACGATCATTTTGCTGACAGAAACCAACGTGCCCAAGGCCGAGAACATCAGCTATTTCGGCAATCACGACGAAGCCCATGCTGTCTATAATTTTCCACTGCCTCCGCTGATCCTGCATGCCGTGATGTCGGGGTCGGCCCACTACTTGCGCCATTGGCAAAGCGGGATGCCGCCGGCGCCGCTGGGCTGTGCCTATCTGAACTTCACCGCCAGCCATGACGGGATCGGAATGCGACCGGTTGAAGGGATATTGCCGGCAGAAGAACAGGCCCGCATGATCGATACGATCAGGGAAATCGGGGGTCTTGTTTCGATGCGTGCCCTGCCTGATGGTGGAGAAGACCCCTACGAGATCAACACGACATATTTCGCGGCAACGTCGCAGACCTTTGCAGGCAAGGATGACTACCACTTTGACCGCTTCATCTGCACTCAGACGATCGTCATGTCACTGGAAGGGATACCTGCATTCTACATCCATTCGATGCTGGCAACACCCAATGATCATGCACAGGTTGCGCATCGCGGTATGAATCGCGCTATCAACCGGCATCGCTGGGATTATCCGCAACTCAATGCGCTGCTGGATGATCCCGGCTCTGACCAGTCGCAAATCCTGACAGCATTGTCAGATAGGTTGCGCATAAGGGCCAAGCAGCCGGCCTTCCATCCCAATGCAACCCAGTTCACAATGCCCTTGGGGGACCGTGTGTTCGGCGTGTGGCGTCAAAGTCTTGACCGGCGGCAATCCATATTTGCCCTTCACAACGTCAGTGATCAGCCTGTTGTCCTGTCTCATCTCTCTATGAATTTGATCGAGGATGAAACATGGTTCGATCTCTTGAGTGGCGATGCGGTCGACATGGATCAAGAGGACGTGACGCTGGCACCCTATCAATGCCGCTGGATTACCAACAGGGGCCGGTGACTACTGATAGTCCGCCTCGTCCGCCCGTGCCGCGGCATTCATGTCCGCCAGAAACGTCGGATCTGCGGCATGCACGCGGTTCCATGTCGGGATGAAGGGTGTCTCATGCGGATTGTCGAGAAAGACCTGACCCGCCCGCATGATGTTTTCAGCAAACATTTCGATTGAATTTTCTTCGGTGTGACGGTCAATTTCCAGACCATTCATCTTTGCGTCGCTATAGTAGCCATCCAGCAGATCGAGCGCACAGCGGTAGTATGTGGCTTTCAATGTGCGAAAGACATTGGGTGTAAAGACTGTCCCGTCTGCCGCCAGTTTGCGGAAGATTGCCTTGCAGATATCCGTGGACATACGGTTCAGGCCTGCTCCGGCTGTTTCGGCGGCAAGATCCTGATGCTTGTGGTCATAGGCATCCGAAATCTCGACCTGACAGACTGCCTTGGGCGCCAGATTGCGCCAAGCCTCGGACAAGACACCGATCTCCAGCCCCCAGTCCGAGGGTATGCGCAAATCGGGCAGGATCGCGGTGCGCATCGCAAACTCTCCGGACAGCGGATAGCGGAAACTGCGCAGATAATCGATATAGTCGCGCGGCCCGATCACACGGTTGAGGGCAATCAAAAGAGGGCTGACCAGCAAACGCGTCACCCTGCCGTTCAACTTGCCTTGACCGATACGGGCATAAAAACCTTTAGCCACTTGATAGGGGAAGTTCGGATTGGCGACGGGATAAACCAGACGCGCGAGCATTTCCTTGTCGTAGGTCAGAATATCGCAGTCGTGGATTGCCATGATCGCACTGTCGGCGCAGCTCATCAGATACCCGATCGCGGACCACACATTCTTGCCTTTTCCCTGTTCGTTTGGCGCAAGACCAAGGTCCTTCAGACGCGCGCCAAGCGCCAGCATACGGGGGCTGTCGTTCCAGATAACGATGTGGTTCTGGTTCAGCCCTTTGAAAAAGGACTTGGCGTGGCGGTACTGTTCCTCGTTGGCCGCATCCAGACCCACGATGATCCGATGCAGATAATTGACCTTGGACAGTTCGGTCAGGATATGGGGCATCGCATCGCCCTCAAGCTCTGAGTAGAGGCACGGCAGGATCAAAGAAATCTTGCGTGTCCCCGCAAAGGCAAGCAGTTCCGTTTCCATTTCCTGAACAGAACGGGTGCGCAAATTATGCAGCGTCGTGATGTTTCCGTTTTGGTGGAAATCAGCCATGTGTCGATGTCCTTTTTTGCAGTCCAAGGCGGTCGATTGCGTCAAGCACGGCCAGATTCCAACCTGCCGGACCTGCTTGCTTGGTGCGTATGATGTGGCCCGTGTTTTCGTTCTTCAGTGGCGGAAGCGGCGGGTGCGCAGGGTTGGCGACAATGATTCCTGTATCAGCATTCTCGAGCATCGCAATGTCATTGGGCGCGTCGCCAAGGGCAATTGTGTGAAGTGGTTTGTAGGTGTCGATAATTGCGCGCATCTGATCAACTTTGTTGCGCCCGAAAGAAAGTGTCAGAAAGCGCCCGCCCTGTTGCGCGATAACCCCTTGCTCGGTGAGTGCAGCGAGAAATGCGTCCTTTTGGGAGGACGTGCCAGACCAGTGTCCCGGCTCAGAAAAACGCCGTCTTTGCGCCAAGACTGCGTCACCATGCGCAAGACCGGTCATGCGGGCCACTTGTGCTGCGCTAACGTCTCCGAACCCGCAAAAATGAGTGCGCAAATCCGCAGGAATGCTGTCCAAAGCAGCGCGCAAGGCGGCATACTCCCGGGGCCCGGGAATATCCGACATACCGGCTGGCAGGATGCCTGCGCCGTTTTCAACAATCGCGGGCCATGTCTCGGCGCCGATCTGCTTGCGCAGGCTCCCGACTTCGGCGGCTGTCTTGCTGCTTGCCAGAACCAGCCCTGCGGATGCATCGCGCAGTGCCTTCAAGGCGGGGATTGCCGCTGCCCAATCGTAGGTGGTGTGGTCGATCAGGGTTCCGTCGAGATCGGTAAACACCATCAGGTTGCAATGAGCGGACATGCCTGAAGTATGGATGAGGCGCCCCGGGATCGCAAGCAGCACACAGTTGGCAGCGTGCTGCCGTCCGCAGAAGAGATGTGGTTTGTTTTGAAGGTTGCGTGTCTGCGCTCGCGGCGCGACGCGTCTCTTGAAAAGCCGGACAACGCCCTATTTGGCTGTTTCAAGCCGAAAAGAGCACGCCTGATGATCAAGATGCAAAACACGCCCCCAAGAATTTCTTATGATGCGGCGCAGCGGGTGCGGCTGGACCACACCTGTCAAAGCCGCATCCGCACGCTCGTCTGGGCGGCGCTGACGCTTTTGTGCGTCGTCATCGCCAGCAAGGCTCCTGCGCTTGACCTCGACACGCCTTTTGACTCGATTGATGGCGGCACGATGACGCTGTCACAGTGGGAAGGTCAGCCGGTACTGGTAGTCAATACCGCATCGATGTGCGCTTTCACTGAACAGTATCGCGACCTGCAGGCGCTTTATGATCGCTATCGCGACCAAGGACTGGTTGTGTTGGCCGTACCCTCTGATGACTTCAATCAGGAACTTGCCAGCGACGGCGAGGTCAAGGAGTTCTGCGAGCTGGTTTATGGGATCGACATGCCGATGACAGTGATCACCAGCGTCAAAGGGCGCAACGCCCATCCATTCTATCAATCACTGCGTCAGGACACCGGTTTTGCACCGCGCTGGAACTTCAACAAAGTGCTGCTGGACGGGCAGGGAAATCTTGTCGAAACCTTTGCGTCCCGCGTCAGACCACTGTCTGATGAGATCACGACACCGATCGAGGATCTACTGGCCAAACGCGCAGGATAGTCGATTTTGGCAGGCAGCGTTTCTTGCCTATCAGTGTGCTGCGCAAGTAGGAAAGCTGCCTTTTGACAAATCCCGTGATTGCAGCGGGATTTGCAGGCATGATTGTGATGAGGCCAATAGCCCGTGATCCGGCAACATCAGACCCGAACGGAAAGACAGTATGACAACCCCCTGCATTATTTGCGTTGCCATCACAGGCAGTCTGCCGACCAAGGCCAACAATCCTGCCGTTCCGATCACAGTCTCAGAGCAGGTCGAGTCCACTCATGAAGCCTTTGAGGCAGGTGCGGCAATTGTCCATGCCCACGTGCGCAATGACGATGAGACGCCTTCATCGGACCCCGAAAAATTCGCGCGGCTGAAAGAAGGCATCGAAGAGCATTGCCGCGGCATGATCATCCAGTTTTCGACCGGCGGACGATCTGGGGCTGGCCAGACACGCGGCGGGATGCTTCCGCTGCGCCCTGACATGGCGTCACTCTCTGTCGGGTCGAACAATTTCCCGACCCGCGTCTACGAGAACCCGCCTGATCTGGTCGATTGGCTGGCAAAGGAAATGCTGGTCCATGATGTCAAGCCCGAGATCGAGGCCTTTGACCTGAGCCACATCCTGAAAGCCAGAGAGATGGCCGAAAAGGGGCAACTGGCCGGAATACCCTACATCCAGTTCGTCATGGGTGTGAAGAATGCCATGCCTGCCGACCGGGACGTCTTTGACTACTACATCCACACCGTGCAACGCCTGTTCGGCAAAGAAGCGCCGTGGTGCGCAGCAGGCATTGGCGCCAACCAGTTGACCCTGAACGAATGGGCTATCGCCGCCGGTGGTCATGCCCGCACGGGGCTTGAGGACAATGTGCGCCTTGATCGCGATACGCTGGCGCCATCGAACGCAGCACTTGTCCGCCGGACTGCCGCTATTTGCGAGCAGCACAGCCGACCCGTGGCGACTTGGGCAGAGGCCCGCAAGATCCTTGGCCTGCGCTTGCCCGAAACTGCCAAGACGGGATAGCGTCAGCGAGACCGTCGCTGCCGCGATGCCCGAATCCTGATGACCTGACTGCGCGCAGGGTATTGTGAGTGCACCCATTCATGAGAGTGCCAAGGCGCTCAAGAACCGATTTCTAGCCGTAGCGAGCTGCAAACCGCCGCAGAATTTCGCCGGGTACCGTGACATTGGCTGCATGGCATACTTCAATCAGCCGTTCGGCATCTTCCGGCGGAAAATACCCGTAGTTGCGGTAGACCCGTATGCGGCGTTCAAAATCCCGCGCATCTGCTTCGGGGTGGAACTGGGTTGCGTACACGTTGCGCCCATAGCGGATCATCTGGACAGGGCAGGGCGCGGAACGCAGCAGATGGACTGTCCCGTGTGGCAGGCTCTGAACCGCTTCTTTGTGCCCGACAAAGACCTCGAATTCAGAAGCGATACCTTTCAAGAGCGGATCTTCGGCGGCATCTGGCATGACGCTGCAGAGTGACGGGCCTACGGGCTCACCGTATTGCTCTTTGCTGACCTCACCGCCCAGATGATGAGCCAGAATGCCGAGCCCATAGCAGCACCCCATAAAGGGATGATCCATGGCCGTAATTTGTGGCATCAATGCCAGAATCTGGCCTTCGATCCGGGCATCTTGCGCGCTCTTTTGCTCTGGAGGATCACTGACGCAGCCTGGCCCACCTCCGACGATCACACCGGCGTAATCCGTCACATCCAACTCTGTTGGGATATCCTCTTGATCTACACGCAAGCGATGGGTCCGGTCTGCAGACAACTGGCACTTGTTCAGGATGGATGCGTATTCATCATCCGAAGCATCCGTTTCAGGGCGCAACTGCAAGATCAGAAATCGTTTCATGCCGATGCGGTAGCCCCAGACCGCCTGAAAGACAAGATTGATAGAAGCCCGAAGCCGCGAAATCAGTCGCGAGGGGCGGTTTCTTACCCAATGACTTCAGATCGGACTCTCATGAACTGCAATTGGTGCCAGCACATTTGTCGTGATCAAGTTTGCCATCTGAACACCGGCAAGTCTTGCATGTAGTCGCTGTTCATCTTGGTCGAGTAGAAAACACCAACGACCTGCAAAGAAGTTACTCCAAGTCTGGCTTATTCGGAGGTTTTACGAATTGTGTCCGCACGTTCTCCTTTTTGGTCTTGTGTACAAACTCCCCGCACCAATCGGTTTCCCTGACATTTGGAAATGATGAACTCTTCTTTTCTCTCAAGAACAGGGGCGGATAGCGACGGCACTCGTCCATCGAGATCAACTTCTTTTGGAAATATTTGCAATCAATACAAGCAGACACTTTCTTGGTGATCTCCGGCAACTTGTTCCCACACGCGCTAGGTTTCGGTGGCCATTGCCTGCGCGGATGCACGGGCAGTGACATTTGTCGGCTCGATGCGCCCGTCTGCCCAAACCAGAACCAGCAGTGCTGAGACTCCAACGATGCAGGTAAAAGAGTGTCGGGTTTTGATATTGGTCAATTTGCTGCCGGACACGTCAGTAACATCCAACACATTCCGCAAGTCCGGAGCGACTGGTTACGATTGACAATTGTCAACCGCCCTCCCTGACCGGCGAATAGGATTTCCGCCATGTGACGGATCTTTCTGACACCGTTTTTGCAACAAGTCTCACAGCACTGGAGGCCACCATATGAATTATCGGAATATTCTAGCATATTGCGTCGCTGCTTTTGTGGCATCTGGCAGCAATGGTTTCGCCGAAGTCGCCGGCGAATATGAGTACACTGTCGCCTGCGCGGGCTGCCACGGTGAATCAGCAATGGGTGACGGCCCGCTTGCCGATCTCCTCAGCATTTCTACCCCGAGCCTCTTGAGCCTGACGCGGGCAAATGATGGCGTATTCCCCTACGAAGCTGTCCTGAAGACGATAGATGGGCGTGACGGAGTTCGGGCCCATGGGAGTGCGATGCCGATCTGGGGTGAGCGGTTTCAGGTCTCGGCAACCAGCCAGCGCGGCGAAACGACTGAGATGATAGCGCGTGGACGCATCCTTTCGCTCGTCTACTACCTCCAGTCGATCCAGCAATAGCCTTAGGAGGTGAAAGAGCCATTTGCGGCGCTGAATCCCCCGAACGCCAAGTCAGATTTGCAGCCCGAGCTACCCCTTATTCGAACAGTCGGAAAGACAGGTTTCGCCGCTTTCCACAAACTGCAAGTTCGCCAGTCCCACATGTCACAAGTCTGGCGAGGAACGACCGGTTGCGGCCAGTTCGCGTAAGCCGGACGCGCTAGGCTTTGACGCCGCGTAGCGTCAGTCTGTTCATTGCGCGCTCAAGGAACTGGTCTGCGGGAATAGCCCAACTCCAGCCGCGATGTAATGTTGATCCTTTCCAGGAACTCCGCATCATGACTGACCACCAGCAATGCGCCATCATAGGCGCTGAGCGCGATCTCCAATTCCTCGATAGCCGCAAGATCGAGGTGATTGGTCGGTTCGTCGAGGATCAGCAATTCGGGCGGGGGAGAGCGCGAAAACACGCAGGCCAGAGCGGCTCGTAGCCGCTCGCCTCCGCTGAGACTGCCGACCGTGCGATCCGCATCTGAATTGCGAAAGGCAAAGCGCGCCAGCATCGCATGGGTCTGGTTGCGGGACAACGACGGCTGAAGACGTTGCATGTTTTCAAGCAATGTCTGTTCGCTGCGCAGTAGCGAAAGGTGCTGGTCCAAAACGGGCGGTGCAGGCTGCGCCAGCCGCACGTCGCCGCCGGCGCCCTGACCCGCGTTGGCCACCGCGCGCAGGATCGTTGTCTTGCCCGCGCCGTTCGGCCCCGAGATCGCAACGCGCTCTGGTCCGGTGATCGAAAACGAAACCGGACCTATGGCGGGTCCGCCGCGATACCGAACCGTCAGGCCTTTGACGGTCAGGACCTCCCGACCAAGGGGAAGACCGCTGGCGGGCAGGGAAAACGACATTTGGCGCTCGCGTTCGACCTCGGCTTGTGCTGCGGTCAGCACCTGCTGCGCATCGGCCGTTTGGCGCGCGGCCAGACGCGAGCCTTGGCCGGCTGTGCCTTCGGCACGTTCCTTGCGCGCATCCAAGAGAATCTTGGGGTCGCCGCCCGACTTGCGATTGCGCCGACCCTTTGCATCCCGCCGCGCTTGCTTTTCGGCCCGGTCTCGCGCGGCGCTGGCAACTTGTGAAACCTTGGCCTCGGCTCGATCGAGCATGGTTTCGGCGCGGTTTCGCCGTGCTTCGCGTGCCGCCGCATGTGCAGTCCAACCGCCTGCAGTCACATGGACCGCTTGCGGGGTCAGTTCCACGATCCTGTCCACCTGTTCCAGCAGGTCCCTGTCATGACTGGCCACCAGGATGCCTGCCGGATAGGTCGCCAGCAGGTCATGAACGGCCTTTCGGCCTGCTGCATCCATATTGTTCGTCGGCTCATCAAGCAGAAGCAGGTCGGGCGGGTCCAGCAACGCTGAGGCAATCATCAGGCGTATCCGCTCGCCGCCGCTCAGCCCGGAAACCGGCCGGTCTGGAGCCAGCCCGTCCAAACCGAGCCGCGACAGGATCTCCTCAAGGCGGCTTTCCAGTGTCCAATCGGCCAGCGCGGCGTCTTCGACAGTGCCGGTACCGGCCGCCAGTCGCGCCAGCACTGCAAGCAGGTCGGCAACACCGAGGACGTCGGCTACAGTTTTGTGGGCAGGATCAAGGGATTGCCGGACCAGTTTCTTCGTTCCGTTCAGAGTTATATACCCCTCGTGCGGCAATGCGGGGTCGGCGAGGACGCGCAGCAGGCTGGACTTGCCACAACCATTGCGGCCGACCAGACCGATTGTCTCCTTGCCGATCACGATGGACAGGCCGGAAAAAAGGAGCGCCCCGTCGGGTTGCGACAGCGCGACGTCATCAAGCTTGGCAAAGCTCTGCATCTTGTTTGCTCTTCGTTCTGGGGTGGCGCGCGGCGACCGCCGCCGCGCACCTCGTTTCAGGCGGTCCGAAGTCGCCGTTGCCCCGTCAAGCCCAGTAGCAGAACCAGACAGAACGCGCCTTCGGTCAGGATCGTCGCACCATAGGCCGGGGTGAAGGCGTCGAACAGGGCGGGTGCGAAAAACCTTAATGAGCTACCGATCAGGTAGACGATCCCGGCCAGAGCGATCCCGGCACCGATGATGCGTGGAAACAGACCCGAGATCCAGATCAGCACGCCGGTCATCAGGCTGTTGATCGCGAAGAAGACCAACCCCAGATCATAGCCATGGGCATGCAGGTTCAAGGCATGCAGCGCCATTGCCTCGGCCTGCGGAGCAGCAAGGTCGGGCGCACCCGTGATCAGGAGCAGCGCGGATTGCATGTGCATCAGGTTCATAGCGATCATCACCGACTGGATAAGCCGGAACACCATCGCCGCCAGCGCGAGCACAGGGGCAACCGGACGGAAGATGATATAGAGCAAGATCGCAAGGGCTGCGTCCGCGGCTGCCATCACGATATCTGCTGCAATTGCCAACCGGAAGGCCCCCGTAGCGTCGCCAATGGCGCGTGCCGTTGCGGTCGCGTCCGCGAAGTCTACCAGCGGTCCGCGAAACAGCACTTCGGCACTGATCCCGCAAATGATGATGGTCAGGTAGAGAAGCCCGGCGAGGCGCAGGGTTGCGGGGCTTTGGGATGTGTGGGTCATGTTATTTCTCCTTTCGGGGCAGCAGTCAGATAGATTGGGTATATGTTTGTTCGCGCTGTCGGATGACCGAGGCGCTCTTGCGTCCGACGATGGCCGGGGCTTGGCGAATGAGGGCGGGATCAGTCAACGCATGGACCAGGAACAGGGCAAAGTCCGTACGTCGAACCCTTTTCGATTTCAGTCGCGGGTCGCCCACATGTGGCGCCCAGATCGGCAACCCCTCGGTCTCCCCCTCTTCGAGGTCGGGGGCGCGAACGACCGTCCAGTCACGATCCGAACCGTAGACAAGGGCCGCCGCGCGCTTGTGGTCGGCAATGTCGGCCATCCCGGTCAGACGGACAGCCAGCCCGATCAGACTGGTCTTGATCCTGTGCGGCAGGGTGTAGTGATCACGCCCATCGCGGGCCGCATGCCACCCTGTTGAAAAGACCAGCCTTGCGCCGGGCGCTGCATGGTCCAGCACTGCGCGTGCGGTACGGGTTGCCATGCCGTCGGTCCCCCAAGGCACGAGCACGGTAATCACCCCGTCACAACCCGCCACAGCGCGGGCGATCGTTGCAGGGTCACTTGTGTCGCCCGTTACAACCTTGACGCTTTCACCGAAGGACGCGAGCTTTTTGGCGCTTTCCGGGCGGCAAAGCCCCGTAACCTGATAGCCCTTGGCAAGACTGTATTGCGCCAAAAGCAGCCCCAATTTCCCCGAAATACCGATAATGCAGATGCGTTTCATTCTGGTCTCCCTTGCGATGCAGGGACCGGTTTGCCCCCTGTCTTTCGATAGGGACATGTCTAAGGAAACCGGGCTGTTCCGGTATTGGCAGTTTCTGCCGTAGCTTTGGCCGGTTCTGCCAATCTGACCCGAAGGCTCTAGGGTTTCAGTGCGTTACGGCGAAAACTGGCGGGGGGCTGGCCGACCCAGCGTTTGAAGGCGCGGGTAAAGGTGCTCTGTTCGGCGAACCCGGTCAGAAAGGCAATTTCCGCGATCGAGCAATCCTCCCGGGTCAGGAGATCCTTGGCGAGCGACTGTTGCGCCTGTTGGAGAAGTCCCTGGAAGGTCTTTCCTTCGTCCGACAGGCGACGATAAAGCGTACGTTCGCTCATGTTGAGGTTGCGTGCGGCTTGGGCGGCGGTGGGCGCGCCATTGCTGAGATTGGTCGAGAGATGGTGCAGCAGCGTATCGGCCAGCGACCCCTCGGCGGTCAGTGCTTCGATCTGGTCCTCAAGGTGGGCTGTCATAAAGGCGGCCACCGCCGGATCGCCAAGCCGGTTCGGCAGGTCCAGCATTCGGGGCCGAATGATGATCGCGTCCTGCTCTGCCGCGAAGCGCACGGGGCAACCCAGACCCGCCGCATAGCGACCGGGGTCGGCCCTGCTTTGGTGCCTGAAGCTTACTTCCTCAAAGGATAGGCCATCGCCGCCAAGGCGAACGAGGTTCATCGCAAAGGCTGCAAGCGCACATTCGTTGCGAAAATCGAGGATCGCATGCGGGGCAGTCTGGCTTTCCACGCGAAAGGCTGCAAGTGGGCCGCTTTCATCAAGACGGTATCGGACAGTATCAGTGACAAGCCGGAAATACCTTTCCGCCCGGATAAGGGATTCGCGCAACGTTGGTGCCGTCTTGACCGCAAGGCCAAGCGCGCCGAGGTCGTCCATGTGCAAGCGGTCGGCATAGGCAAGCACAAGCTCTGCTCGGTTTGGATGAGTGTCGCTGATCCACTCGACGAGGGCAAAATAATCGGCATCGGTCATCGTGTTGCCGTCAGCCATCCGTGCCCGGAAGACGACTGTGCTGCCAAGCGACAGCGCCCCATCCTCTGATACACGATAGCCCGCCGCCATTGCGAGGAGCCGTGCGAATGTCGCCGTAACCGTTGCCATGCACATGCATAGCAAGGTGGCAGCCGATCACAAAGAAATAGCGAGGCGTTTAACGTCGAGGACAAGGGAAAGAGCGGTGGAGGGCGCTGATGAGGAGTATTGTATTTGACCCGTGCATTTCATCCCGAGAAACCGCCTGGATCACTGTGCATACCCCTGGTTCTAAGCGAGGCGGCTTTTCAGCAGGTCTCCGGACTTAAGAAGGATCGGATGGCCGACCATCGAAAAGGCGGTATTTATCTGCTTGAGCGCCCTAAGCGTTTCCTGATGGATGTTGCTCGTCTCGATGCTCTCGGACAGCCCCTCGCGCAGGCGGCCAATGTGGCTGCGTTGCAGTTTTTGTTCGATCTTGCGCACCCTTTCCTTGGCCGCGACAAGCTCGCGCGCTTCGGCGGGATTCTGGTTCATCATCACATCGAGGGCCAGTTGAACATTGCTTTGGACACGATCAGCAAAATCGCGGATTTCATCGCGGCCCTGCGGCGAAAATTGCAGTTTCTGCCTGTCCAGACGTCTGGCGTGGTCCAGCATGATCCGTGTGATGGCATCAGACGCGGAATCGAGGTTTGTCGAAATCGATGCGAGTTCCATTGACCTGCGGGTCAAGTCTTCGTCCATGCCCTTTTGACCAAGACGCGCGAGGTAAAGTTTGATTGCAAGGTGCATCCGTTTTACAGCCTTGTCCTGCTCGGTGATCATACTGGCGGTCGCAGCGTTCCACTGGTCATAAAGAGGTTCCACCGCGATCAGCATTTGTTCGATCATCTGGCCCATCCGAAGGAGTTCGCGTGCGGCGCAATTGATGGCGCGCTGTGGGCGATCCAGCAGGGCGGGATCGAGCGCGCTTGCGATCTCCAGCGCGTCGGCCGGAGCGGGTTTTTCGACCATGAGATAGGAAAGCGCTGCCATGATCGGGCCCACAAAGGGAAGCGCCACAAGGGCCAGCAGCAAGTTGAAGGCGAGATGCAGATTGATGGCTTGTCGGGCAGGCGTCACGCCTAGCTGGTGCAACACGTCCGGCATGGCAGCAATTGCGACAAGCGCTAACGCTGCACCGCCACCACGCAGGATCAAATTTGCCATGACCATCCGTCGCGCCGCAAGCGGTGCTGAATAGGTTAGAACGAAAGCGATGAAGCCTCCACCGAGGTTGGCCCCGAGGATCATGGCTGCGGCAGCAGTAGTCGGAAGGATGGACTGTCCGGCCAGCGTCACAAACAGCAAGACCGCTGCCACACTGGAATGAACCCCCCAAGCGAAGACGGCGCCAATGACGAAGGCGGTCAGCAGATCACGGCCGAGATAAGCCATGACAGTCTGCGTGGCGGGGTTGGCAATCATCGGTTCCGTCGCGGCCCTGATCATGTCCAGCGAGACGAAGATCAACGCGAGCCCGATCATGATCCGGCCAACCTGACGCGTGTTGCTGCCTTCGCCGCGCAGAAAGACCGTGATCCCGACAAGCAGCAAAAGGGGGATCAGGATCGGCTGTCGCACCATCAGCAGTTGCGTCACCAGCGCAGAGCCGACATCAGCCCCCAGAAGGATCGCAAGTCCGGCTGCCGTTGCAAGCCCCCCTTTGGAGACAAAGTTGGAAGCCAGAACAGCCACTGCGGTGGAGCTTTGCAGCAGCACGGCCGCCCCCATCCCCGTTGCCGCCGCCAGCGGTCTGTTCCTCGCGGAGTGTCGCAACCAGATGCGCATGGGCGCTGCAAATCCGCGCTCGACTCCGGTGCGCACCAACCGGACAGCCCAGATCAGCAGCGCTGCCGCACCAGCGATATGGATCAATAACTCAAGGATATGAGGGTCATCCACGGCAGAAACTTTCGGTCATTCGGTTGTCAAAAAGGGAAGGGGCCGGATCCGGGGATTGGGCCGATGCGGATGGTCTGAAACCCGTCATTCCAGCGGTGTAGAAGGCAGCCGTCTTCCTGCGTCATATATCCAACAGGGGCCTCTGCGCGGAGATCATAGGCGAAGGTACTACAGGGCGACGGCGCCGAGATGGCCATCTGGCCTGCAATATCGCTGACGATCATATTGTGGATATGTCCGCAGACGATGCGCAGCGTGCCTTTATAGGTGGCCACCACATCGCGCAGGGCGTTCCGGTTCGTCAACCCGATCTTATCCATAAAGCCGATGCCACAGGCAAATGGCGGGTGATGCAGCGCCAGCAGCACCGGCGCCCCGCCCGCCAGCGACAGAGCATCTTGCAGGAACGTTAGGCTGTCACCGGAGAGGGTTCCCGATCCCTGTCCCTCGACCAGCGTGTCAAGTCCGATCAGGCGGATTTCGCCGATCTGGCGAGACCAGTTAAGCGGGCCGGTTTCGGGCAAAACGCTGGTAAAGGCGTCTCGCATCGTGGCGCGAGCATCGTGGTTTCCGGGAATGACATAAGTCGGCAGGTCCAGTGGCGCGACGAGCGATTGGAACCTCGCGTAGCTTTCGGCGCTGCCGTCATCGCTCAGATCACCGCTAACCAACAGGGCATCGACCGGGCCGATCTGGTCGCGGATATTGTTGATCCTTGCAGCTAACCGCACCAATGCGTCCGAAGTGTCCAGGCGCCTTGACACCAGCGCGCCCTCGGGGACGATATGCGTGTCGGAGATCTGAAGGATTGTCGTCATTTGATCCCTGCGCGGAGGAAGGCCTGCACGAACTGGCGCTGGAAGATGAGGAAGGCGATCAGCAAGGGTGCGACAGACATCATGGTCGCGGCAGAAATGATGCTGATATCAACGCCGTTTTCCGGTGCGCCAAAGATCGACAAACCAACGGTGAGCGGCCGAGTTTCGGGTGAGTTGGTCACGATCAGCGGCCACAGGAAATTGTTCCAGTGGGTCGAAACGGACACCAGCGCGTAGGCAAGATATGTCGGCTTGGCAAGCGGTACATAGACTCGCCACAAGATACCCAGCAAGCCACAGCCTTCGATGCGGGCGGCCTCGTGCAATTCGATGGGGACACCCTTGAAGGCCTGCCGCATAAGGAAGATTCCGAACGCGCTGGCCATATAGGGCATGCCGACGCCGAGGATCGTGTCAAACAGCCCAAGGCGCGAGATCATGGCGTAATTTTCCACGATCAGGACCTCTGGCAGAATGAAAAGCTGCATCAACACCAGAATGAATACATAATCCTTGCCGGGGAATTGGAGTTGCGCAAAGGCAAAGCCCGCCAATGTTGTCAGGATGAACTGCCCGATCAGGATGACAGTCACCAGCATGAAGGTGTTGAGGAAATACTTCAGCCACGGTGCACCGGCCCACGCCACGCGGAAATTCTCGAGCGTCCAGGGGGCAAAGAGGTTCAGATTGACAGCATCGGATGTCGAGTGGGTGGCCGCCCAGAAGGCAAATAGCAGCGGTGCAATCCAGATGATAGCCAGCAGGATAGCGCCAAAGCTGTCCATGAACTTTGTCAGGCTCTTCATTGGTAGTGCGTCCTTTTGTCAAGGTAGAAGAACTGGATGGCTGCCACGATCCCGAGGACCGCGATCACCAATATTGTCATGGCAGCCGCGCTTGGCGCGTCAAAGAAGGCAAAGGCCATTTCCCAGATGTAGTAGAGGATCAGCTTCGAGGCATCCGAGGGCCCGCCCTTGGTCAGGATGAACAGGTGGTCGATCAGCTTGACCGAGTTGATCAGGGCGTTGACCGCGATGAACAGCGTCGTGGGCATCAAGAGCGGCAGGACAATGCGGCGGGTATAGGTCCAGCGGCTAGCGCCTTCGATATCGGCAGCTTCTTTGAGGTCCTCTGGGATCGTCTGCAAGGCGGCGAGGTAGAAGATCATGAAAAAGCCAGCCTCTTTCCAGATCGTCACGATGATGATGGCCCAGAGCGCGGTTTCAGGCTGGCCCAGCCAGTTGACCGACGGCAGGCCGAAAAGGCTGCCGATCTGGTCAAGGACCCCAAGGCCCGGTGTGTAGAAAAACAGCCAGAGATTGGCGGCGGCGATCATCGGAAGAACAGTGGGGGTGAAATAGGCAGTGCGCACGAACCCGCGCGCAGAAATCTTCGAATTGGCCCAGAGCGCCATCGACAGGGCGATAAAGATCGACACGGGGATGGTGATGCCGGCATAGAGCAGGTTGTTTTTGACCACGAGCCAAAAGGTCGGATCAGCAAAGAGGTCGGTGTAGTTTTCAGTCCCGACGAACTCGGTCGGGTTGCGGCGGGTGCCGCGTGAAAAAAGGCTCGACCACAGAGTCGCAATCGAGGGGTAGAACGCGAAGAGTGTCAGAAGGACGGCAGCAGGCGACAGCAACAGCCAGCCATAGATGGCCTGTCTGCGGCGTTCAAGGTTGGCATGGGCTGACATGGTGCTTCTCCGGTTCATGGGGGCCGGCACAGGGGCTGCGCCGGCTCCTCCTTGAGTGGTTTTACTGGTAGTCGCTCAGCAGGCGCACCGCGGCGGCCTGTGCCTCGGCCAGTGCGTCAGCAGGCTCTTTCGCGCCGGTCAATGCGGACTGGATCGCGTTGTTCAGGCCATCGCGGACGCGGGCTGTCTCGAAAGTCGAGAACTCGGCAACGGCATTTTCCAGCTGGTTGCGCGCGACAAGAGCGGGCGGGAATTCAGCCGTATAGGCCTTGAGCGCATCGGTCTCATAGGCTGCGGGCGATACGCCCATATAGCCTGTGGCGATGGACCATGCAGCCGCCTGTTCGGGGGATGTCATGAACTGCATCAGCTTGAGCGCCGCTGCACGTTCTTCCTCTGTCGTATCTTTGAACAGATAGAAGTTGCCGCCACCTGTTGGCGAACCCTTGCGGACATTGGCTGGCAATTCAGCCACGCCAAAGTCAAAGCTTGCGCCATTCTTCACCGCTGTCAGGTTGCCGGTCGAATGCCACATCATCGCGGTCTGGCCTTCGAGGAACGCCTGACGCAATGTGCCCCATTCGACGGTGCCTGTCGGCATGATGCCATGCTCGGTCGACAGCGATTTCCAGAATTCGAGTGTTTCAACGACCGTCGGATCGTCAAAATAGGTCGTCAGACCGTCGCCCGACATCAATTCCTTGCCGTTCTGGATCGCGAGCGCCTGGAACATCCAGTAGGGATAGCCAGTGGACGGGATCATCAGCCCATAGGTGTCTTCGTTCGTCAGGGCCTTGCCCATCTCGATCATTTCGTCCCATGTCGTTGGCGGCGCTTCCGGGTCAAGTCCGGCGGCACGGAACATATCCTTGTTGTAATAGGCCACGATGGTCGAACGCTGGAACGGGATGCCCCATGTCTGACCTTCGATCAAACCGTTTGCCATCAGTGCAGGATAGAAGCCGCCCAGCCATTCCTTGTCGGCATCCGATGTCGCGACCTCTTCAAACGGCAGGATCAGATCCTGTTCGATCAGGTCATAGGCATCGATGGAAAACATCACGGCCAGTTGCGCGGGCTCGCCAGAGGCAAGTGCGGACAGGGCACGGACACGTGTGTCGTCATAGTTGCCCGAATAGATCGCGTTCACCTTGATGTCCGGATTTGCGGCTTCAAAGTCGGCGACAATGCCGTCGACCACTTCGGTCAATGCACCGCCGACAGCAATCGGGTAGTACATTGTCAGTTCGGTCTCTGCCGCCGCCGGCAGGGCAAGACCGGCGGCCATGGCCGCAGCCAACCCCAATCCTGTTGTTGAAAAATGTTTCATCAGTCTCTCTCCCTTGGTTTGGTGGTGTGTCATTGGCAAGCCGGACATCAGCCCGTCAGCCGTTTTCCAGCCGCGTCAAAGACGTGCAGATCTTCGTCCTGAAAAGTGATTTCGACTTCCGCGCCTTCATCCATCATCGAAAGCCCCGGCTTGAGCACACAAAGTCCGGTCGCGTCAGGATGACCCAGCCCGATCAGGGTCTCGGAGCCGAGAAACTCGCTTTCAACCACGGTGCAGCGCAGCCGCCCTTCGCCCTTTGGTGCGATGTGGATGTTCTCGGCACGAATGCCGATCGTTCTGTCGTCGTCAAATCCGGGCATGGCCTTGGAGGCGATCAGCGACATCGGCGGCGCGCCGACGAATTCGGCCACGAATGTATTGTTGGGCCGGCTGTAAAGGTCCTCGGGTGCGCCAACCTGTTGGATATGGCCGTCCTTCATCAGGACGACCGTGTCGGCCATGCTCATCGCTTCAGTCTGGTCATGGGTAACGTAGACGACGGTGATACCTAGATCGCGTTGCAGCTTCTTGATATCCTTGCGCACCGCATTGCGCAGCTTGGCGTCAAGGTTCGACAGGGGTTCGTCCATCAGACACAGGCGCTGGCCCGCCACAATCGCGCGCGCCAAGGCGACACGCTGGCGCTGACCGCCCGACAATTCACCCGGCTTGCGTTCTTCGTAACCCAGCAATCCGGTGATCTCCAAGGCGCGGTGTAGCTTTTCCAGACGCTCTTTCTTTGGAACGCGCCGGACCTTCAGACCGAACATGACATTCTCTGCAACGGACAGATGCGGGAAGAGCGCGTAGGACTGAAAAACCATCGACAGATTCCGGTCGGAGGCCGCGCTTGTCGTCACATCCCTGCCGCCGATCTCTATCTTGCCCTCGTCAGGCAATTCCAGCCCTGCCAGCAGACGCAGCGTTGTCGATTTTCCGCATCCCGAAGGTCCCAAGAGTGCGGTGAAGCTTCCCTCGGGGATATCCAAGGTGATGCCTTCAACGCCCAATTGGCCATTCCAACGCTTTGCCACTCCGTCGAGTCTTACAAAGGGGGATGTCGTCATGTTGAATGTCCTTCAGTCACAAGCAGCCTGTCGTTGATGCTGGTCAACAGCGGCGCGAAGCGGTCACCGGGTCGTCGGTCGATGATGATCCGGTCGATGTCGGCAATGTTGTCGCCGAGTGCAGGGGCCTGACGTCCGAATTTTGAGCCATCGATTACAAGGAGTGATTGTTGCGCATTTTCGCAAATCTTTTGTGTCGCGCGGACCTCAGTTGTGTGAAATTCCAGCAAGCCGCCATCTTCTGCAATTCCGGCTGCGCCAAAAACAGCGAAATCAGCCCTGAACCGCCCAAAGAATTCGAGCACGTCGTTGCCCAGAATGTCGCGATCCGGCAAACGCAGTTCGCCACCGGGCAGGATGATCCGGTTGGACACTTCTTCGCTAAGAGCCATCGCGGCGCTCAGATTGTTGGTGATGACCGTCAGCCCTTTACGGCGCCGCAGTGCCTGCGCAACGCTGAGCGGGGTCGAGCCGATGGAAATGAATAATGTGGAACCATCTGGGATCAGATTGGCGGTAGCCTCGCCAATGGCGCGCTTGCCCATCAGGTTGGTGCCCGCGCGCTGATCGAAGGGCGTATTCAGGAATTCTTCGCTCAATTCGATGCGGCCATGTGAGCGGTGCAGCATATCGCCCTCGCAAAGCGCATCCACGTCGCGCCGGATCGTCTGCATTGACACATCAAAGCGTTCTGCAAGCGAGCCCACAGTGACCGTACCCTGCTCCAGCACAAGCGCCGTAATTGCTTCGCGTCGTCTTTGCTTTTTGGATGACATGGCGCTCCCCGAACCTGAGTCTGCCATCACGTTAGTAGGCAAAAAACAACAAAACAACATTTAATTTTGTGAGAACTTACACAGAAATACGATCTATAGGCTAAAATGTTTAAATATAGGGCGCTCGATCGCCTAACCCCCACATAGTTTTGTTGTTTTGTTGTTTTTGCTTTTACTTGAGGCATTTTTCTTTAAGGTGACCGCACGAATTGACCACGAACAGGGATGGGGTTTGATGCTGACAACCCAGTCGATCTTTGATCGCTATCAGGAAGTCCGGACACGGTTTCCCGCAGTTGATACCCGCCACCGGACGGTTGAAATCCAGTCGCTGATGGACATCGCTGATCGGGTTGACGCCTTTGTTTTCGATGCGTTTGGCGTGCTGAATGTGGGCGAGACAATGATCCCCGGTGCGGACAGGCGGCTGGACCAGTTGCGCGAACAGGGTTGCGCCATCCGCATTCTTACCAATGCAGCGAGCTACGACCGCAATGCGGCGATCGCAAAATTCAAGCGGCTCGGGTTGCGGGTTGCCGATGAGGAAATCATCACCAGCAGGGAAGCTGCGCTGCAAAACCTTGATGCAGGGCGTTGGGGTGTCATTGCTGCAAAGAGCGATCCGCTGAGCGATTTGCCTGATGGCGTGACGCGTCTGGCCGACACTCCAGAGGACTATGACAAGGTTGACCGGTTCCTGTTTCTGTCAACTGCCGACTGGACCGCCGCGCGGCAAGAGCTGCTGGTTGATTCCATGTGTCGCCGCCCGCGTAAGCTGTTGATCGGGAATGCAGATCTTGCCGCTCCGCGCGACGATGGGTTTTCCGTTGAGCCCGGGCATTTCGGGCATCAGATAGCGGACCTGTTCCCCGACTGCGTGCATTTCTTTGGCAAGCCTTTCCCCGAAGTCTATGAGCTAGTCGAGGCGTCGCTGCCGTCGGTGTCGCCCGACCGCATTGCCATGTGCGGAGATACCCTTCACACGGATATTCTGGGTGCTTCGGCGCGTGGCTGGCGCACTGTGCTTGTCACCCAGGATGGCTTGTTTGCCGGCCATGATACGCAGCCGTTCTCCGAACGGTCGCGTCTGTTTGCAGATTGGCGGCTCAAGCGCATCTGAGGTTGTTCAAGTACAAGCCGCTTACCGGCCCTTGCAGAAGTGCGCAGTTTGCCCGCCGAACTCCACCCCCAAAACCGCGTGAATGCGCATTCCCGGCATAGGCGATGATCGCTTGGCCTTGGCGCGATGGCCCAATTCCACGGTTTTGTTTTTGGTGCGGGGCCATCATGGCAATCCCCTGAGCCAAGCGGGCAATCAATGTACCAACCAATGTCACATTTAATCGTCACGTAATTGATGCCGTGCAACGGAGTGTCACATTTGTGCGTCACGAAATTTTCTGGTATAATGAATAATGGCCATTAAACCTGATCCTGTCGTTCTGAGATTAACCAAAGTGCTTTCGGCGCTAAAGGACACGTCTGTAGCACCCAAGAGTGGCGACGCTGCCGCTAGCGAATTGAAAGAGAAATTCCGGCTTCAGAATGGCATGGCCCCCCTGACCGACGTGCAGCGGCAGGCGGTCCGACGCACCAAGCTCAAGCTGGAGCGCGAAGCCAAACGGAGACAGAATGTTCGGCGCTGTGTTGCTTGTGGGCTTCCGCTGCCTGTCACGGCGCGGGCCGACGCCAAGACTTGCAGCGATGCTTGCAGGAAAAAGGTTTCGCGAAACCGCTGATTGCGCCATGTGCTGGATCGCACGCCCTTCGCGCCATTGCTGTTGACAGATTATTGCCCGCACATCTGAGGGGCGGTCGGTTGATAATATCTACAGACATTTGATCTGCCGGAACGATGCTTTGCGCGTACTTTTCGTTCATGTGCCAAGTCTAGTGGCAGATATCATGGCCTGATCCGGCGCATGCAAATTCGTGGCAACCGTCCAAATCAGGCGGCATACAGCCTCGCCGCCGGCCCCCTTGACCGCTCCCAAGCGGGTGTTCTGTGACGGTGCCGGATTTGGTGTTGACGCCCCCGTTTCTTCGCCGGTTTGGTTCGCAACGTGGGCTGCCGATATGTTTACTGCTTCAAATATGGTGGTTTGTGCCCTACAATGACGAAAATCCTTCATAAGGGGCGATTATGGCAAGACGGCCGACGATCAAAGATGTTGCCCGCGAGGCAGGGGTGAGCGCAACAACCGTGGATCGTGCCTTGAATGGCCGAACCGTTGTGCGCGAAGAGACGATGCGCAAGATTCTCGATGCTGCGAACCTGATCGGTTATCACGGCAGGGGCGTTATTCTGGACAAGCTGAACAGGTCTGTACCTGAAGTGCGACTTGGTTTCATCCTGTTGAAAAAGTCTCAGGAGTTTTACAAGAACTTCGCGCTACAGATTGAGCAAGAGGTCTTGGCTCGGACCGATCTCAGGATCACAACGGATATCCGTTTCTCGTCATCTCAGTCACCAGACGAGTTCGCTGAGCTACTGGAAGATCTTGGCAAACGTTGTGACGCGATCGCCTGTACGGCAGTAAATGACAAACGGCTTGATCCGGTTGTCCAAGCGCTGCGGAGCAAGGGTGTTGCTGTGGTTTCCGTACTGAATGATTTTGCGCAGGGCATCAGGAAAGGCTATATCGGGCTTAATAATATGAAGATCGGGCGCACAGCCGCATGGATGATTACCAAGACGGTACACCAACCCGGCAAACTCGCCATCTTTGTCGGGGGCAACCGCTGGCACGGGCATGATCTGCGTGAAGTCGGATTTCGGTCGCTTGTGCGTGAGGTCAACAGAGGGTTCACTGTGCTGGATACGCTTGTCAATCTCGAGACGCGGCAGGTGACATATGAGGCGACGCTTGATCTGTTACATCGGCATCCTGACCTGAAAGGCATTTATGTCGCAGGTGGCGGTATGGAGGGGGCGATTGCGGCGCTGCGCGAAGTCCATGAAAAGCCGCGTGTCGCTCTGGTCGTCAATGAACTCACCGCAGAAAGCCGCAGCGCACTGATCGACGGCTATGCGGTTATGGCGATATCGACACCTCTTGCTGAGCTGTGTGTGGCCCTTGTCGATCTGATGCTTGAGTCACGATCCGAGGGTGTTGAGGGGGCATCAAGCCAGTATTTTCTCGAACCAAAAATCATCCTGCCCGAGATACTTTGATGATGTAAAAACATCATTATAGATCGATGAAAACGTCATTAATGACGTAAAATACTTGGCAAAGTATTGACCGAATCCAGCCCGCAGGCGCAGGTTCTCGCCAGCTTTGATGTGGCGTAGGGCGAAATCTCGCCATGGATGCCCGGGGGATGGCGATGCAAACCGCACTTAACCATATGACGACACCGCATCTGTCGTACGTTGAATTTCTTGACCTTGCAGCGCAGCTTGGTTGTGTCGGTGTTGAAGTCCGTAATGACATTGATCGCGCGCTCTTTGACGGGCTGGATGCATCCAGCGCCGGGAAAATGGCGACAGACAGGGGGCTGCGTCTGGTCGGGCTCAGTCAGGTCTACCCGTTCAACAGTTGGGATGACGAACGCGAGGCGTCAGTCCGTACACTGATCGACACGGCCATATCCGCCGGAGCCGAGTCTATAAGCCTGATCCCCCGCAATGACGGGACCGGTCTGGGCAATGGTGAGCGCCAGGCGAATGTGCGTGTCGCAATGAAAGCCATCCTGCCGATGTTGCGGGACGCAGATCTTGTTGCGTTGGTTGAGCCGTTGGGTTTCGGGCGTTCTTCTTTGCGTTCGAAAACGGAACTGGTCAATGTGATCGAGGCGATCGACGGCAAGGCGCATTTCAAACTGGTCCACGATACCTTCCACCATACACTTGCCGGTGGCGGTCCGATTTTTCCCGAATATACGGGCATTGTGCATATTTCGGGCGTTGTCGATCCGGCTTTGGATATTGACCAGATGGAAGACGAACATCGTGTACTTGTGGACGCCGATGATCGTCTGGGCAACATCGCACAGATCGGAGACTTGCTGAGTGCAGGCTATGACGGCCCGATTTCTTACGAATGTTTTTCGCCGCAGACACACGCGCTCGCTGATCCCTTTGCCGAGATCAAGCGATCATTTGAATTCATTGCCTCACAACTGCAAAGGCAAGCCGCCTGAGCAAGAGGATTGATTGCCCCGTCAAGGGGTTCTGGCAGGAGGAACGGTGGGCCAGACACCAATAACGGGAGGAACCCAATGAAAAAGACACTTATCGCCGCAGGCCTGGCCTCATTGTTGTCAACAACCGCCATCGCCGAGAATATCGGCGTTTCCATGGCGTTGTTCGACGACAACTTTCTGACTGTTCTGCGCAACGGGATTCAGGAAATGGCAGATGGTATGGACGGTGTCGACGTCCAGATCGAAGACGCGCAGAACGATGTTGCGCGCCAGCTTGACCAGATCAACAACTTCGTTGCATCCGGCGTTGATGCGATCATCGTCAACCCGGTTGATACCTCGGCCACACAAGCAATGACAGATGCCGCTGCAGCGGCGGGCGTTCCGCTGGTCTTCGTGAACCGTCAGCCTATCAATGTCGACACGCTGCCCGACAATCAGGCATTTGTGGCGTCCAACGAAATCGAATCCGGTACACTCGAAACTTTCGAGATCTGCAAAATGCTGCGGGCTCAGGGCCTTGGTGGAGGTGCAAAAGCTTATGTCCTGATGGGCGAGTTGTCCAATCAGGCTGCTGTCCAGCGGACCAAGGACGTCGAAGACATTCTGGGTATCGACATGTGCAACTTCATCGAAGTCATCGACCAGCAGACTGCAAACTGGTCGCGCGAACAGGCGAATTCTCTGATGACCAACTGGTTGTCCTCCGGTGAGGAATTCCACGCGGTCATCGCGAACAACGATGAAATGGCACTGGGTGCGATTCAGGCAATGAAGGCTGCTGGCATCGACATGGCCGATGTTGTTGTAGGTGGTGTTGACGCCACGCAGGATGCGCTGGCTGCCATGCAGGCCGGTGATCTGGATGTCACTGTCTTCCAGAACGCCGCAGGTCAGGGTTCGGGTGCGCTGAACGCTGCAATCGCCCTCGCCAATGGCGAAGATGTTGAGCAGAAAGTCTACATTCCGTTCGAGCTGGTGACCCCTGCAAACATCGACGACTACTTGTCTGCAAACTAAGCTGACCAAGTAAGCACGATCGGAGCGGCGTATTTCTTGCGCCGCTCCGGCACATGAAAAGAGATCATTGGGCGGTGCGGGCCTGAGGAGGGGAACATGGCAGACCAGACATCACATGGCATCGGGGGGCTCACCTACGACAGGTCCAAGCGTGCCTGGCCGAACGAGGCAAACGTCTTCATTGCGCTGATTTTGATCATTCTGGCCTTCGAAGCTTTGGGCCAAATCCTGCCCTATATGAACAACCAAAGCATGCTTTTCGATTTCAACACAAACCGCGATGGCACGATTTTGAATATCGCTCGGATCAAGATTGTCATTCTGCAAGTGGCCATCATCGGGATCATTTCTCTGGGCGTGACACAAGTCATCATTTCCGGAGGGATCGACCTTTCGTCAGGCCCGCTGGTCGGTGCGACGGCGATGATTGTCATGTCGTTTGCGCAAACCGAACTGGTGAACGGACAGCTCAATCCAAAGGCTGTATTCGGGGCGTGGTCGTTTGATTTGCCGGTCATTGTCCCGGTTATTGTCGGCCTGACCTTCGGGGCCCTTATCGGAAGTATCAACGGGGCATTGATCGCCTTTACACGTATTCCTCCATTCATAGCGACATTGGGTATGTTCCTGATATGTCGTGGTATTTCGCAATGGTGGACAAAGGGGCAGCCGGTTTCCTTCCCGACAGAACAATTCGCGGCAATCGGGTCCGGGATGATGCCTGTCTTCTGGTTTGCCCTGCTGGCCATCATTATGGGTCTGGTGATGAAATTCACGGTCTACGGCAAGCACACCTATGCAATCGGATCGAACGAAGATGCCGCGCGGATGTCCGGGATCAACGTCAAACGCCACAAAGTGCTGGTCTATATGATCGCATCCATGTTTGCCGCTTTCGCTGCGATCATCCTGTCCTCCAAGAACCTGACTGCCCAGGCTGGTATGGGCCAGTTCTATGAACTTTATGCCATTGCAATGGCTGTGATCGGCGGTGTCAGCCTGACAGGCGGACGCGGTTCGATGATCGGTACGGTGCTGGGCGCCATGGTGTTCGGTGTGATCCAGTCCGGTTTCACATTCATCAAGCTTGACGCATTCTACCAACTGATGGCGATGGGCTCGATCATCATCGGAGCAGTGGTTCTTGACCAGTACCGCCAGCAACGCGCGTCGGCCGGCTGAAAGGAGACTTATGATGAGCGAAGAATTGATTCTCGAAACCCGCGATCTGACCAAGCACTACGGTGGCGTGCATGCGCTTGAAGGCGCAAACTTCAAGCTGCGTAAGGGCGAGCATATTGCGATTATGGGCGACAACGGTGCAGGCAAGTCAACCTTTGTCCGGCAGATCACCGGCGTCGAGCAACGCACCCGCGGCGACGTGATCTTTGATGGCAAGCCGGTTCACTTTTCCGGTCCACTTGATGCCCGCGAGGCCGGGATCGAAACCGTGTTCCAGACATTGGCGCTGGCGGATGATCTCGACGTGCCTGACAATCTGTTTCTGGGGCGTGAAATTACCAAGTGGAACTTCCTTGGTCCCTTCCGCTTGCTTGACTACAAAGCCATGCGCCAGGCAACAATGGCTGGGCTGGAAAAGACAGCGGTCAAAATCCCCAACCTTCGCAACTCTATTCGGAACATGTCAGGCGGGCAGCGGCAATGTGTGGCGATCGCGCGTACAGCAACATTCCATTCCAAACTGACGATCATGGATGAACCCACGGCGGCCTTGGGAGTTCAGGAAACAGCACAGGTTGAAAACATCATCCGCACTTTGAAAGAAGCAGGTGAACCCTTGATCCTGGTAAGCCATAACATGCGGCAGGTCTTTGATCTGGTGGATCGCGTTGTGGTGTTCCGGCGTGGACGCATTTGTGCTGATCTCGACATCAAGAATACTGATGTCACCGGAGAAGATGTGGTCTCCTATATCACCGGTGCCAAGACGCAGGCCGGCTATGAAGATGCAGCATGAGTAAGGGTGTCCACTCTGGCACTGCCGCGCTCGTGATTGGCGGAACGCAGGGGCTTGGCCTTGCCATTGCCCGTCGTTTGGTTGCGGAAGGGTGCAGCGATATCGTCATTGCGGGCCGTGATGCAACGCGGGGACAGTCGGCCGCCGATCAGATCGGGGCCCGTTTCGTGCCTGCCGATCTGGAAGATACCGGAAGTATCCTGTCGCTGGTGGATCGTGCTGCTGAAAATATGGGACGAATCAACGCCTTGGTGAATGCCGGGGCGATGACCGACAGAAGCTCGGTTTTGGACACATCTTTCGCGCAGTTCGACCGGATGATGACCACCAATCTCAGGTCCCCATTCTTTGCGATCCAGCGGGTGTCGCAACTTGCGATCGCAGCACAAGAGCCCGCTGCAATCGTGAACATCCTTTCGATGGTCACGCATTGCGGGCAATCCTTTCTGGCGCCCTATTCGGCGTCCAAGGCCGCACTTGCCAATGTCACCAAAAACGCTGCCAATGCGCTGCGCGATCACCGTATTCGGGTGAACGGCATAAACTGCGGCTGGATGGATACCCCCGGTGAAGACGCTGTCCAGAAAAGGTTTCACAATGCCGGTGACGACTGGCTGCTGAAGGCCGAAGAAGCGCAGCCCTTCAAGATGCTGGTGAAGCCGGACCACGTTGCGGGGCTGGCCAGTTACATGTTGAGTGATGAGGCCGGTGTTATGACCGGATCGCTTGTAGATTTTGACCAGAATGTTTCCGGAGCCTATCCGGAATGATGCAACACGTCGGGCCGGACCCTGACGCAAGAAGAAAGAGATAAAAGATGTCTATCAGATTTGCAGTGTTGGGCGCGGGCCGCATCGGACAGGTGCACGCAAAGGCCGTTTCGTCTGTCGATGGCGCATCATTGGTCGCAATCGCCGATCCTGTTGAGGCTGCCGCCCAACATATCAGTGACAGCTATGGCTGCGACATCCGCACGATCGACCAGATTCTGTCATCCGATGATGTCGATGCCGTGATCATCTGTACCCCGACGGATACCCATGCCGATCTGATCGAGCGCTTTATCAAAGCAGGCAAAGCAGTGTTTTGCGAAAAACCGGTCGATCTTGACGTTGCGCGCGCCCGTCGGGTTGTCGATACGGTTGCGGCGGAAGATGGCTTGCTCATGGTCGGTTTTCAACGCCGGTTCGACCCTGATTTCATGGCGCTCAAGAAAGCCATTGATGACGGTCTCATCGGCGACGTCGAAATGGTGACGCTGACAAGCAGGGATCCCGGTGCGCCGCCTGCCGATTACATAAAACGTTCGGGCGGAATATTCCGTGACATGACAATCCATGATTTCGACGTCGCCCGCTGGCTGCTGGGCGAAGAGGTGACATCCGTGCAGGCTGCTGCCTCTGTGCTGACAGATCCCGCGATCAAAGAGCTGGGCGATTATGACAGCGTAAACGTGATCCTGATGACCGATAGCGGCAAACAATGCACGATCAACAACACGCGCCGTGCGACCTACGGCTATGACCAGCGGATCGAAGTGCACGGGTCGAAGGGCGCCGTCTCGGCCGAAAACCACCGCGAAAGCCGTATCGAGATTGCAAATGGGTCAGGGTATACCCGACCGCCGCTCTTGAACTTCTTCATGTCGCGCTACACCGCCGCCTATGCCAATGAAATCGCGTCCTTTGTCGATTCTTTGGCGAACGGAACGCCGCCTGCAACGACAGGTCTGGACGGCCTCAAGGCGCTCGAACTGGCTGATGCCGCGCTGCGCTCAGTGCAAACGGGACAAGTGGTCAGACTATCTTAGAAAGGTATGTCTGCCCAACGGCGCGGTGCCAAGACCCCGCCGTTGGGCCAGGGGGTCATGTCGACCGGGGTGTGAAACGGGTCTCACAATGCGCGCCACAGCAGTCATTGCAAGGGCTGCTTGAAACAGGGGCCAGCAGCAATAATAACGACGCGTTCGCAGGGCCGGTTCGGCGCTTTGTGAGCGTCCAAGGGGCTAAGGGATGAAAAAACTCGATCTGATCACGATTGGTCGTTCTTCGGTTGATCTTTACGGCGCGCAGATTGGCGGCCGGCTCGAGGATATGCGGTCTTTTGACAAGTATATCGGGGGCTCTCCGACGAATATCGCTTGCGGGACGGCGCGTTTGGGCCTCAGATCAGCCGTAATCACCGGTGTCGGTGACGAACATATGGGCCGCTTCATCTGCGAGCAATTGCAGCGCGAAGGTGTGGACACCACTGGTGTAAAAACGGACCCTGAACGGCTGACGGCGCTGGTCTTGCTGGGAATCCGCGACAGCGAACAGTTCCCGTTGATTTTCTATCGTGAACACTGCGCCGATATGGGGCTGACGATCGATGACATTGACGAAAGTTTTATCACGTCGGCGCGGGCGGTTGTGGCGACCGGCACGCATTTGAGCAACCCTCAGGTCGAAGCGGCGACGCTCAAGGCGCTTGAGATTGCACGGGCGGATGGCATGCAGACGGCCCTGGATATCGATTACCGTCCCAATCTGTGGGGTGTTGCCGGACACGGCGAGGGCGAAAGCCGCTTTGTCGAAAGTGCGGCGGTCACAGCCAAGCTGCAGACGTCGCTGCATCTGTTTGACCTGATCGTCGGGACCGAGGAAGAGTTCCATATCGCGGGTGGCGCGACGGATACCATCGCCGCACTGCGCGCGGTGCGGGCTGTGTCGGATGCGACGCTGGTGTGCAAACGCGGGGCTGATGGGGCCGTGGCCTTTACCGGCGCAATACCCGTTACGCTGGATGACGGCGAAACGGGGCCGGGCTTTCCGATCGAGGTTTTCAATGTGCTGGGGGCAGGGGACGGGTTCATGTCTGGCCTGCTCAAGGGCTGGCTGGATGGCAAGGATTGGCCGACGGCACTGAAATATGCAAATGCCTGCGGGGCCCTTGCGGTATCCCGCCACGGCTGCACACCGGCCTATCCCAGCTGGGAAGAGTTGCAGTTCTTCTTCTCTCGCGGGGTCAAGCGGCCCGATCTACGCAACGACGCGGTGTTGGAGCAGGTGCATTGGGCGACCAACCGTGCTGGCGACTGGTCCAGCGTTAAGACCTTTGCCTTTGATCACCGTCTGCAACTGGAAGAGATGGCAGGCTATACCCCCGCCAAGGGCGGCGCGTTCAAAGAACTTTGCCTAGATGCCGCGTTACAGGTTCAAAACGGGCAGGCAGGCTACGGTATCCTGTGCGACAACCGGATCGGGCGCACGGCATTGCACCGCGCCAGTGGTTCAGGCCTGTGGGTCGGACGCCCGACGGAATGGCCCGGTTCGCGCCCGATTGAGCTCGAACCCGAGCTTGGACCTGACTGCGGACATCTTGTGGAATGGGCTGCCGAAAATGTGGTCAAATTGCTGGTCTTCTGCCACCCTGATGATGATGCCGGTACCCGCGCCAAGCAGGAAGAGGTGGTCAAACGGCTGTGGGCTGCCAGCCGGCGCAACCGTCTGGAGTTCCTGCTCGAGGTGATCCCTTCGAAGGTTGCGCCGGTCGATGATGACAGTACGCCCAAGCTGATCCAGCAGTTTTATGATGCGGGCATTTATCCCGATTGGTGGAAGCTTGAGCCGTTCAAGACCGAGGCGGCATGGTCCAATGCAGTGGCCGCGATCGAACGCAACGACCCGCGCACGCGGGGCATCGTGGTGCTGGGGCTGGATGCGCCAGAGGATGAACTGGCGGAGAGCTTTGCGCTGGCTGCCAAACAGCCTCTGGTCAAAGGTTTCGCGGTCGGGCGCACGATTTTTGGCGATGCTGCCCGCGCATGGATGAAGGGTGAAATGAGCGATGCGGACGCGGTTGCGCAAATGGCGGGGCGCTATGCCCGGCTTTGCACGATCTGGGACGCAGCCCGCGCAGCTGCCCAACCGAACGCCGATTGAAGGGTGAATAGCATGAGCAAGACAATCCGACTGACAGCGGCGCAAGCCATGGTCCGCTATGTGGCCGCGCAGATGAACGCGAACCGAGAGCCGTTCATCGCGGGGTGCTGGGCGATTTTTGGCCATGGTAACGTTGCCGGGCTGGGTGAGGCGCTGCATGGTGCGCAAGACAGCCTGCCGACATATCGCGGGCACAACGAACAGACGATGGCCCATGCCGCCATCGCCTATGCCAAGCAGCTGGGGCGTAAGCGGGCGATGATGGTCAGTTCGTCTATCGGGCCGGGGGCAACGAATATGGTGACGGCAGCGGCGCTCGCGCATGTGAACCGGCTTCCTGTCTTGCTCGTGCCGGGCGATGTGTTTGCCAACCGTGGCCCCGATCCGGTGTTACAGCAGATCGAGGACTTCAATGACGGCACAATCAGCGCCAATGACGTTTTCAGGCCTGTCAGCCGCTATTTTGACCGGATCACGCGGCCCGAACAGCTGCTGACCGCCTTGCCGCGTGCCTTTCGCACCATGACCGATCCGGCCGATTGCGGCCCTGTGACGCTTGCCTTCTGTCAGGACGTGCAGGCCGAGGCCTATGATTACCCCGAAAGCTTTTTTGCGCCCAAAGTTTGGACCGCGCGGCGCATCCGCCCCGATGCAGACGAGTTGGCGACGCTGGCAGAGGCGATCAAGGGCGCGAAACGCCCTGTGATCGTGGCCGGGGGTGGTGTACACTATGCGGGCGCAACAGATGCGCTGCGCGCCTTTGCCGAAGCGCATAATATTCCCGTGACCGAAACACAGGCCGGCAAATCTGCGCTGCCGTGGGATCACCCGCTGAACCTTGGGCCGGTCGGGGTGACAGGCGGTGCGCCAGCCAATACGGTCTGCGCCGAGGCGGATCTGGTGCTGGGTGTGGGCACGCGCTTTCAGGACTTTACCACTGGATCATGGGGGTTGTTTGCGAACCCCGCGCGCCGGATCGCCTGCCTGAACGTGGCGGCCTATGACGCGGCCAAGCATGACGCGCTGCCGCTTGTGGCGGATGCCAAAGTGGGCTTGGGCGAATTGTCTGCGGCTTTGGGTGGTCATGTATCCGCTGCTGGCGTCGATGGCCTGAAATCCGACTGGTTCGGCGCTGTCGATCCGTTGACTGCGGCGCCCGCAGACAGCAATGCGCTGGCGACAGACATGCAGGTCATCGGCGCGGTGCAGCGTGCGGCGACGGAGGACACGGTTGTGATGTGCGCGGCGGGCACGATGCCCGGCGAATTGCACAAGCTGTGGAAATCGACGCGCCCGATGTCCTATCACATGGAATACGGCTTTAGCTGCATGGGTTACGAGATCGCGGGGGCTATGGGCATCAAGATGGCCGAGCCCGCGCGCGACGTGATCTGCTTTACCGGCGATGGCACCTATATGATGGCCAACTCTGAAATGGCGACAGCGGCGATGATGGGTATCGGCTTTACGGTCGTGGTCACCGACAACCGCGGCTTTGGCTGTATCAACCGGCTGCAGATGGGCTGCGGCGGGGCCGAGTTCAACAACCTGCTGGACCATACGATTCATGCGCAGCCGTCGGCGATCGATTTTGCCAAACACGCCGAGGCCATGGGGGCCACCAGCGTCAAGGTCAGCAGTATCGCCGAACTGGAAGACGCGCTGGCCAGACGCAGTGATGTGAAAGGTCCTTTTGTGATCGTGATCGACACCGACCCCTATCCGGCCACCCCGCATGGGGGCGCTTGGTGGGACGTGGCCGTACCCGAAGTCAGCACCCGCGACGAGGTGCAAGTGAAACGTGCCGCCTATCAGGTGGCCATCAAGGAAAGAAACGCGCGATGAGCATCAAGATCGGCATCTCTTTGATTGCGTGGCAGAACGATGATCTGCCAGAGCTGACGGCCGCATTTACCACCGAAGGCGCGATGGAGGACGCGGGCCGGATTGGTTACGCCGGTGTTGAAAGGGGACGCCGGATGCCTGCCGATACCGCGGGTCTGCGTGCCTACCTCGACCGCTATGGCGTGGCGCTGTGTGGCGGCTGGTGTTCGGGCAATCTGATGGTCGCCACGGTTGCCGAAGAAAAAGAGGCGATACGCCCGCAGGTCGAACAGTTCGCGGCACTGGATGCGCCCTGCATCGTCTATGCGGAATGTTCGAATACCATTCAGGGCGACATCGCCCGCCCTGTCAGCCAGCGCCCGAAGTTGAGCCGGGACGAGGTCATGGCTTACGGCGCGAAACTTTCGGAACTGGCCAAATGGTCCGCTGATCAGGGCTGTGTGCTGTCCTATCATCACCACATGGGGGCGATGGTGCAGGATTCCGAGGATATCGATTGGCTGATGGAAGGGTCGACACAGGATCTGACACTGCTTTATGACACTGGACACTTGCATTTTGCCGGTGCCGATCCCGTCGCCGTCCTGGATAAATGGGGCCACAGGTTGCATCACGTGCATTTCAAGGATGTGCGCCAGCCTGTGCTGGACTGGGTCCATGCAGAAGACAAAAGCTTTCTCGATGGCGTGGCAGCAGGTGTCTTCTCGGTTCCCGGTGACCCAGAAGGCTGCATCGATTTTCAGGCGATCACGGACCGGCTGAAACAGATGGACTACCAAGGGTGGATCGTGGTCGAGGCGGAACAGGATCCCACCAAGGCACCGCCATTTGCGTACACCAAATTGGGCTACGACCATATCATGGCGATTTGTGCCAAGTCTGGCCTCGAAGTCGTGAGCAAAGGCCATACCGGTGCCGCTTTCCAATGAAAATACCAAGGGGAGGATATCATGCAGAATGAAGCCAAGGCAGGTGCAGGCTACTTCACGCCAGATGCTGGCGATCTGGACGCGTTCAAGGCGCTGATTGCGCGCACACTTGATCCTGCGTCAGTGCCTTTTGCATCAGACGTCAAAAGCAACGTGCCGCTCTATGATATGCGCGCACTTGATGCAGTCCTGCGGGACCCGTCGCGACGGCAGGTCCTGCTATCCGAGTGGGCGGCGGTCCTACATGGCTCTGCTGGAGTGATTGTTCTCAAGTCCGCCTATGTCGATACAAATCCGATTGACCGCGCGACCGGTGTTTTCAATGCGATCATCGCTGACGAACGGGCGAGCGGGGCAGGGAAGGGCGACCACTTTGCGGCCTCGGGTGCCAATGACCGCATCTGGAATTCGTTGCAGAAACACTGTCTGCGCGATCCTGAGGGATTTGCACTTTACTTTGGCAACATAGCTATCGCGGCCGCAGCAGAAGCCTGGCTGGGACCGAACTACCAGATGACCGCACAGGTTAACCAGGTCCGTCCAGGTGGAAAGGCACAACAGGCCCATCGCGACTATCATCTGGGCTTTCAAAGCGCCGAAACGGCGGCGCGTTATCCCGCCCACGCGCACGCGCTGACCGCGACGCTGACATTGCAGGGGGCAATCGCCCATTGCGATATGCCGGTAGAAAGCGGGCCGACCAAGCTTTTGCCGTTCTCGCAGCTTTATGATGCCGGATATATCGCGTTTCACGATGCCGAGCACCGCGCAGCTTTTGAGCAGGCTTTTGTCCAGCTCCCACTCGCCAAGGGTGACGCGGTTTTCTTCAACCCCGCGCTTTTCCATGCCGCAGGCGAGAACCGCAGCGCCGATATCGCGCGAATGGTGAACCTGTTGCAGGTATCGTCGGCTTTCGGGCGGGCGATGGAGGCGATCGACCGGCCTGCAATGGTGCGCGCGCTGTATTCCGTGGTTGCCGGATTGGTACAAAGGGGGCAGTTGGATGAGGCACAGATCGCGGCGCTGATCGGGGCAAGCGCGGAAGGCTATCCGTTCCCGACAAACCTTGACACGGATCCGCCCGTGGGCGGCAATGCACCGCCAAGCCAGGCCGACCTCATGCGCCACGCAATCGCCGAGCGCAAGTCGCCCTCCGCATTCAATGCAGACCTGGCCGCTTTGTCCCAAAGGCAGGCGCCCTGACAACCCACGAAGAGGAGACTGTCATGTCCCACTTGCTCAAGAAACCTTTTGGCACGCGTGGCAAGGTCCACCAGATCACCCCTGAAAGCGCGGGCTGGCGGTATGTCGGTTTCTCACTTTACCGGCTGAAGGCGGGCGACGCCGCGTCAGAGGCAACAGGCGACCGCGAAATCATTCTGGTGATGGTCGAAGGCAAGGCGCATATCACGGGGGCCGGACAGGATTGGGGTGTTCTGGGCGACAGGATGGATGTGTTCGACAAAACGCCGCCGCATTGTCTTTACCTTCCAAACGGCACCGACTGGTCTGCCGTGGCCGAGAGCGATTGCGTTATCGCAGTCTGCACGGCCCCCGGAAAAGGCGGTCATCAGCCGCGGCGGATCGGACCCGACGGGATCACCCTGACCGAACGTGGTAAGGGCACCAATACGCGCTACATCAACAATATCGCGATGGAAGCAGAGGACTACTGCGACAGCCTTTTGGTGACAGAGGTGTTTACCCCAGCAGGCCACTGGTCGTCTTATCCAAGCCACCGTCACGACGAAGACGACTTTCCGCGCATCACCTATCTGGAGGAAACTTATTACCACCGCCTGAATCCCGCGTCCGGCTTTGGCATCCAGCGCGTCTATACGGACGATCGGCTGCTGGACGAAACAATGGCGGTCAGCGATGGCGATGTGGTTTGTGTGCCGCGTGGCCACCACCCCTGCGGCGCGCCCTATGGCTTCGAGATGTACTACCTCAACGTCATGGCGGGACCGCGCCGCAACTGGCGTTTTGTTCCCGCGCCAGAAGTTGAATGGATCATGGAAAGGGATGCCTGAAGCGGCTCACCCTAGAATGACTCGGGAACATAAAGCTGGGGCGTCATGAAGTGTTGGCTGGTGGTTGCGTCCGGCCCGTCTATGACGGCGTCGATCATCAACCCAATAAGATCGCGGCTGAGTTCCTGAAGCGGCGTTGCAATGACCATGGTGATGTAGCGGTCGACCAGACCCTTGCGGCTGTCCTCGGTCAGTTCGTTCACCACCAACGCTACCTTTCCTGGGGGGCGGGTTTCACGCAACGCGGCAATCGCGCCTTCCATCCCCCCGCCTGCAATGTAGATGCCGCGCAAGTCGGGCTGTCTGCTCAGGAGTTCGAGCGTCGCTTCATAAGTCACCTGACGTGTCTCAAGATTGACAACCGTATCGAGCATTTGGAACTCTGGGGCATATTCGCGAATATAACTTTGAAAGCCTGTCTCGCGCAGCAGATGGCCGTGCCACCGGTTGCCACCCACAAAAACGGCAAGCTTGCCGATGGTGCGCACCTGCGTGACAATCATCCAGGCGGCAATGCGTCCCACTTTGACATTGTTCAACCCCAGATAGTTCTGCCGTACGCCTTGTGCGAAATCATTCAGGAGCGCAAACACAGGGATGCCATCTTCGATGAGTTTTCCAGCCAGATCTGACAAGCTGGGGTGATTGATCGCCGAGGTCGCGATGACATCGCAATCGCGGGAAACTTCCAGAATTTCCTTTGCAAAGTCATCGGGTGCCTGAGACGCCGCAAAGCGGATGATCGCACGGCCACGGATATCGGTGCGGGCTGCGACGGCCTTTTGAAGTTCATGCGCGAAGTTGCGATAGAATTCCTGCGCGCCCTTGTGCAGAACAAATCCGAATTTGACGTTTGGACGGGATGTGTCCTCCCGCCGCGCGAATAGCGCCCGTGTGGGGTATCCGATCCGCTCTGCTGCTTCGAGGACCCGGTCAAGCGTTTCCTGCCGGACGTTTGAACGATTGTTGAGTGCGCGATCCACCGTGGCGACCCCGACACCTGCCGCGCGGGCCAGATCTTTGATTGTTGGCCGTTTTGCCATTCATCAAACCGATCAAATTACATCAACTCATGGGCTGATTATTGATGTAAATTGATGTGATTTGCAAGCTGCCGCGCGACATGTTCGGCCCTGATCTGGTATCACCCGGACAAGTTGATCAGGAGGAGACGGCAATGGCGAAACGAGACTACTCCATGCTTGGCCCCGACGCAGCGCGTGCGGTGGAGAACGGTTTGGCGGCGGCTGACTGGTATCACACCGACATTCCGCGCAAGCAGATGAAAGCCTTGATGAAGCGCGAGGACCAGCCTGCGATCCGCGATACGCTCATCTTGTTTGGCGCGATGTTCGTTTTTGCCGCAATCGGCGTGGCGCTTTGGCCCTCTTGGTGGTCGGCGCCATTCTGGCTTGCCTATGGTGTGCTCTACGGCTCTGCGATGGACAGCCGTTGGCACGAGTGCGGACATGGCACACCGTTCCGGACGGCCAGATACAATGACTGGCTCTATCAGATCGCATCATTCTGCATGGTCCGGAACCCCGTCACCTGGCGCTGGAGTCATGCACGCCACCACACCGATACAATCATTGTGGGGCGTGATCCGGAAATCGTGGCAATGCGCCCACCCGCGCTGTTCCGCATCTTTCTGAACGTTTTTGGCATTCTTGATGCATACAACGGATGGAAGCGGATGTTGATCAACGCCACCGGTACGCTCGGGGCGGAAGAGGCCAGCTACATTCCGGACTCTGAGCACCACAAGGTCGTGCGTGTGGCCCGTATCTGGGTGGTCATCTATGCTGCAGTGATCACAGTTGCAGTGGCAATGCAGTCCATCCTGCCTTTGATGATCATTGGTTTGCCACGGCTCTATGGCGCATGGCACCATGTCATGACCGGTGTCCTGCAACACGCAGGACTGGCTGAAAATGTGATTGACCACCGCCTGAACAGCCGCACTGTCTATATGAACCCGATCAGCAGGTTCATCTACTGGAACATGAATTACCACGTCGAACATCACATGTTCCCGATGGTACCGTATCATCGGCTTCCTGAATTACATGCGCTGATCAAACAGGACGCGCCTGCCGCGAACCCTTCGATCCTGCATGCCTACAAAGAGGTTTTGCCAATCCTGAAGCGGCAACTCAAATATCACGACGATTTCCTGACCCGTGAACTTCCGCCCACGGCACGCCCTTATCGCACTGATCTGCACCAAACTGCGCTTGGTGATGCCGCTGCCGACACCATCACACCGCAAGCCGTTCCTGCAGAATAAGGAGAAAAAGACATGGCAAACTGGATTGATGCCTGTGCGGCAGAGGATATTGACGAAGAGGATGTGATCCGATTCGATCACGATGGCCGGACCTTTGCCATCTATCGCTCGCCTGATGATGAATACTTTTGTACCGACGGGCTCTGTACCCATGAAAAGATACACTTGGCCGACGGGCTTGTGATGGATCACACCATCGAATGCCCCAAGCACAACGGCCAGTTCGATTATCGTACGGGCGAAGCGATGCGGGCACCTGTCTGCGTTAACCTCGCGACCTATCCTGTCAAGGTCGAAGGCGACCGTGTGCTGATCGCGATTTGATATGCAAGGGATCGTCATTCTTGGTGCCGGTGAATGCGGCGTTCGCGCCGCCTTTTCGGCGCGTGAGCAGGGGTATTCCGGCCCGATCACCATCATCGGCGAGGAGGCAGGGCTGCCCTATGAGCGGCCCCCATTGTCCAAGCCTGATGTCAACGGGGTCATTCAAAAGCCGATATGCTCTGCTGAAGACTTGAAGGACAAAGGGATCACACTGTGCAACGGCGTTCAGGCGGCTGCGCTCGATAGGCGCGCGCGCACTGTGTCGCTCTCTTCGGGCAGGGCCCTCGGCTATGACAAGCTGCTGATTGCCACCGGCGCTGGTCCGCGGCAGATGACTTGCGCAGGGGCGGAGCGGGCGCTGACCTTCCGCAGCGCAGAGGACGCAAAACGTATCTATGACAGCGCCCGACCCGGTCGGCGTGTCGTGATTGTCGGGGCAGGGTTGATCGGTCTGGAGCTTGCAGCGGTATTGGTCTCGCGAGGGGTCGATGTGTCGGTTCTGGAATATGCGCCGGTCCCGTTGGGCCGGAATGTACCGCGCCCCTTGGCACAAAAAATCGCCGACCGGCATGAAGCGGAAGGCACGCGGATACTCTGCGATGTGGAGGTTGACGCGATTACCGCGTCGCATGTGGTTCTTGCCGACGGTCAGGAACTAGAGGCGGATCTGGTGGTGGCTGCGATCGGTGTCACGCCACGAACCAAACTGGCGGCGGCGGCCGGATTGGCCGTCGAAGACGGTATTTGCGTGAACGCCGAGCTGCGTACTGATGATCCGCACATTCTTGCCGCCGGTGATTGCGCCAGCGTGTTGTGCGCAGGAAGGAGGCAGCGCTACGAAACATGGCAAAACGCGCAGTTGCAGGGTGATATCGCAGGCCGGAATATGGCCGGTGCGCAGCTTGCCTTTGAAACGCCGGTCTGGTTCTGGTCGGATCAGTTCGATCTTGGTCTGCAGGGCGTTGGCCAGACCAAAGGCAGCGTTGCCGCGACACGCCGGACCGGCGGCGATACCGAAATTCTGTTTTATCTGGATGAAGTCGGCCGCGTGGCCGGTGCCTTCGGATTGGGCAGCGGCAATGCGGTCGCCAAGGACATCAAGCTGGCGCAGAAGCTGATTGAAGCAGGCATCGCAGCAGATCCCGATCAGCTGCGCGATCCGACTATCAACCTAAAGAAACTGCTCCGGCCTGTGGCCGCAGCCTGAGAACCGGGAGACGACAATGGGACTATACCACAACCGGCCTACGGTCGCGGACCTCCGCGCACTCAAGGGGAAGCGCCAGTTGACGATGCTCTATGTGGACAGCCCCGAGGAAGCTGCTGCCGCGGCGGCGGCAGGCATCGATATGCTGTCCATCATTGATCCGGTCTGGACCGACACAATGCGCGAAGCGGCAGGTGACTGCTTTGTGCAAGTCGGTTTGCTGTACGGGGAACTGGTGACATTGGAAGACTACCAGCGTGCGGCGCATCGCGCGATGAAAGTCGGCGGGGACTGCGTCTATTGCGCATCTTCCATGGGAACGATCAAGGCCCTTGCCGATGATGGTATTCCGGTGGTCAGCCATGCCGGCCTGATCCCCTCCAAGGCAACATGGACCGGTGGCTTCAAGGCCGTGGGTAAGACGGCGGAAAGCGCCTTGCAGGTTCTCAGCCATGTCAAACGGCTCGAAGACATCGGCTGCTTTGGCGCAGAGCTTGAGGTTGTGCCGGATCGCGTTGCCAAGGCGATATCTGAGCGCACGAACCTTTTGTTGCTTGGTATGGGGGCGGGGCCCTATGCGGATGCGCAGTATCTTTTTGCCGAAGATGTGCTGGGCTATACCCAGGGCCACAAGCCGCGGCATGCAAAAACCTACCGCAATTTCAGGGCAGAACTTGACCGTCTGCAACAGGAACGGATTGCGGCATTCCGCGAATTCAGGGCCGACGTCGACAGCGGGGCCTATCCGGCGGCAGAACACACCGTGCAGATGTCCGAAGTTGAGTTTGCGCGCCTTGTTGCGTTGCTGGACAGCGCGACTGCCTAGCTGTGTCCGGCCATGCTTTTCATGGCCGTTTCTTGGGAGGGAGCGTTCAGATATTCATAAGTTCAGACGAACGGGCCTAATGATCTGTCCCGGGTCGTTTCTTGAAGATAAGCTCATCTCGCATGGGAAAGAGGCTCGCCCTTTAGGATGTATCATCGAGTGCCCGCACTAAACTGTCTCTTGACCTCAATCAACGGGTTCAATACGAACCACCTGCCGG
>CAZTKF010000003.1:0-88189 GCA_964614205.1 uncultured Loktanella sp.
TCGATCTGCGGGCCCTCCGCCACGGCAAAGCCCATATCGGCAAAGATCGCAGTGACTTCTTCGGTAACCTGACTGATCGGATGGATGGTTCCCTGACGGCGCGCTCGCGATGGCAGGGTGACGTCCAGCCATTCGTCCCGCAAGCGGGCATCAAGCGCGGCATCGGCCAGCGCCACTTTCTTGGCAGCGAGTGCGCTGTTGATCTCGTCTTTCAGCGCATTCAGCGCGGGTCCGGCAACCTGCCGCTCTTCCGGAGTCATCTTGCCCAGTTCGCGCATCTGCAGACTGATTTCGCCCTTCTTGCCAACAGCCTGGACGCGCAGGTCTTCTATCGCGGCCTCGTCGGTGGCATCGGCAATCAGGTTCAGGTATTTTTGTTTCAGATCGTCCATCGGGCGCCTCTTGCAATCGTCCCCGCGGGGTTAGCGAAATGGGCGCATGGTTGCAAGAAGCGTTCAGCCTTGGCGCAGCAGTCTTGCCAGATGAACAGGCAGCGTGGGACGCACCAATGGCCCCACATCATTCAGGTCGAGTAGCGGGAAAATCTCTGCCAGCTCTTCTTGCGTGTCTTGCGACCAGGCCGCACTTTCTCGTGCGACGGGATAGTAGCTCTCGCTCCAGAATCCATGGCTTTCGACTATCTGATGGGTGTCAAACAGCAGGTGATGATAGGTTACCTTTCGGCAAGGCGCACGCCGCACACCATGATCGTCTATCAGCGCCTTGGCAGGCACCAGAACCTCGGCCTCGCCAAAGAGGAGTTCAGCCAGCCAGCCCGTGACAAGAACACGGTGCTGCGGTGAGACGCGCACCTCTCTTGCGGCGCCAAAACGACCTGCGGCAATGGCCACAGGGGCAAGACGACCGGCACCCGAGACAGTCTGACAGCCAGCCCAGCGCACAGGCTGCGGGCCATTGTCCCGCGTCATCACAAGATCGCCCGCAGCAATGTCCTCGATCGGCACAGGGCCATCCGGAGTCGTCAACTCGGTTCCCGCCACAAAACAGACCAGCCCGCTGTCGCCCGGCGACAGATCCGCAAAGACAGCCGTGTCGGGGTTGGGTTGATTGAACTGGATCGAGGCGCGGATGGAATTGGGGCCGGTCGGGGTTGGAATATTCACCGAAACGACAGTGCCTGCCGGACCGGTTGCAGCCGCCGCCCCGCCAACTGCAACAATATTCTGCGTCCCGTCGCCGATATCATAGAAATCTATCAGCGTGTTGGTACTGACATTGGTCAGCGCGTAGGCCTCGTAGTTTGTCGGCCCGCCACCGTCCGGGTCGGTCAGCAGAATGGGGTAATTGTCCGCCGAGATGACATAGACCTTTTCGCCGTTCTCGGGGTCGGTGACTTCGGTAATCAGCCCGTCGTCAAGGCCGTCTTGCAGGTTGACGTCCAGCCCATGCGTTCCGTCGGCCTGATAGAAGCTGACGGTAAAATCTGCGGGGTCTTCATTCGCAGCCAGTGCGACTTCCAGAAACTCTGCTTCACCTGTCGTAGCGGCGTAGGCGTTGGAATAATGAAGTTCGCTTATCCGTGCCATCAGGGAAGTACCGTCAATCGTAAACTACGCACAACTATAATCGTGCCACAGTAAAAGAACAGCCCTGACAAAGCAGGTGGGGGACAGAACGCCCGACCCAACCGGCCAAGCCGATAACAGCACTCAAGGCATGCGGACGTCAGCCTCGGTACGGCCCCGACGGATCTCGTCGTAGATCACGATTTGCGTCGGGACAGGCCTTTCAATCCGGCCGAGGCCGGAGCGATAGACACCAAACTTGAATGTCGGTGCGACATTGCGGTTAAGGTTACGCCCGCGGTGCTGGTGTACCAGCCGGTCGTTGATCCAGACATTGATCATCCCTTCGTCGCCTGTGGACCATACGGCTTGCACCCTTACGTCGTGCCATCTGCCCTGAACCTGCGATGGTGGGACCACCGTCTTGATCACCATCGGTCGCGGTGGCGCCATGTCGTCGACCTGCTGTGTCGTGGGATCATCTTGCACAAGTTCGATCCCTTCGCGGTCGTAGAGTGACAACCCAAGTGTGATCTCACCGGACCCGCGCGTATCCTGCCATTGCATCAGGCCCGTTATAGCTGGGTCAATCCCTGTGGTTCCTGATGGGATGAACATGGAAACGGCGTACCATTCTTCCTGATTAAGCCTGACAGGCGCCAGATCGGTAATTTCGGACCGCTCGCGACCGGCGCTACAGTCGTCGAATCTGACATTTCCTCTGCACTGTCCGTCTTCGACGCGAAAGGCCAAAGCTGTATCCCCTCGCCGCGTCGGAGTGCTCACGGTGGCCGGGCGGTTCAGACGGTTGGCAAATTCGACACGAATGCCCGAGATATCTGACGACACCCTGGCGGTCGACGCCGCTAAACCCGAACCGGTCTGTTCATTCACACATCCTGTGACCGCCAAACTGATCGTGACTGCCGCTACCAAAATTCGGATAGCCATATGAAAGTCCTCACATTTTTCGAAGGTGAGGATAACAAGCCGATGATTTCCGCTCAACCCGCGATGCACCGTTGCAGGTCGTCGAAAGCCTAAACAAAAAGGGCCGCGCTATCCCTCGCACGGCCCTTAATCCAGTCTTTTGATCGCAGGCCTATGCCGCCAGCGCATCCTTGGCTTTGCCGACAACAGCGGCAAATGCCTCGGGCTCGTTCACGGCCAGATCAGCAAGCACCTTGCGGTCCACTTCGATGCCGGCCAGTGTCAGGCCATTGATGAACTTGGAGTAGTTCAGGCTTTCATCAACCGCACGCACACCTGCGTTGATCCGCTGGATCCACAAGGCGCGGAAGTTGCGCTTGCGGTTGTGACGGTCACGGGTTGCATACTGGTTGGCCTTGTCGACCGCCTGTGCCGCGACCTTGAAGGTCTTGGAGCGGCGATCGTAATATCCTTTGGCAGCGTCGAGTACTTTTTTGTGACGACGGTGCGTGACGGTTCCACCTTTAACGCGCATATCTCAAATTCCCTCTATTAACGTGCGTAGGGCATCATCGGTTTGATGATACCTTCGTCAGCTTTGCAAAGCGTGGTTGTACCACGGGCGTTGCGGAGGAATTTGTTGGTGCGCTTGATCATGCCGTGACGCTTGCCCGCCTGGGCTGCCACGACACGACCGGAGGCCGTTGTCTTGAACCGCTTTTTGCAGCTCGATTTTGTCTTCATCTTCGGCATTTCCGTCTCCTCTTCAGATCGGTCGGAACGCGCGACTCGGCATGCCATATCGGCCGGACGCGCGGGTTGAGCGCGGCTGATACGACAGCAACAGCTTTATTGCAAGGGCATTCGGCATGAAACCGGGCGATTTCACAGACCGGGCGCTACCTAGTTGTTCACGAGGTTCCCCACGACGTCGACGATTACATCGTCGACCGTCGCCAGCGTGTAGGCACCTGGGTTTTCCTGCATCGCATAGGCCATGCTGCCCGCCCCCACCAGCAACATCAAAATGGCAGACTTTGGCCAGCGCCAGTCCGAATAGGCACTGATCGCTGACGGGACCGAGAAGGCCACCAACACCAGCCCAATCACGAAAATCAGATCGAAATCCATTGTTGTAGCCTTACATTGCCGCCCCTGAACGACCTTAGTCTTGATCGGCAGCGTAAATCAAACGTTCCGCGCAAGGGGCAACCCGCAAGATATTTGTTGACCCCGGCGTGTTGAACGGGACACCGGCGGTAACAACGACCATATCGTCTTCGGTCGCAAGCCCTTCGGACTTTGCCGCTCGTACCGCCTCGATTACGGCATCCTTGAAGCGGTCCACATGACCGGTCACGACACAGTTCGTCCCCCACGACAGGCAAAGACGTCGGGCTGTCTTGATATGGTTAGCCAATGCAATGATCGGCACACGCGGACGTTCGCGCGAGACCAATAGTGCGGTCGTGCCGGACTGCGAGAAACAGCAGATCGCCTTGACGTCTGTCGTCTCGGCAATCTCGCGCGCGGCCGAGACGATTCCATCTGCGACGGTCTTGCCCTCGGATCTGCGCGAGGCTTCGATAATCTCGGTATAGGTCGGGTCGGACTCGACCTCGCCTGCGACGTTGTTCATGGTTGTGACCGCTTCGATCGGGTAAGAGCCAGCCGCGGATTCCGCAGACAGCATGATCGCGTCGGCACCTTCATAGATCGCCGTGGCAACGTCAGACACTTCCGCGCGGGTCGGCATCGGCGAATCGATCATGGACTCCAGCATCTGCGTCGCCACAATCACCGGCTTGGCTGCCGCGCGACATTTCCGCACCAGCTGTTTCTGAATTGGCGGCACATTCTGCACCGGCAGTTCCACGCCCAGATCACCGCGGGCCACCATGATGCCGTCAGACGCCGCCAGAATGCTGTCAAAGGCCTTCACCGCATTCGGTTTTTCGACCTTGGACAGGATCGCTGCGCGGCCCTTTGCCAGGACGCGTGCCTCTTCCACGTCGGCGGGGCGTTGCACGAACGACAATGCCAGCCAATCGACACCCAGTTCGCAGACAAATTCCAGATCCTTGCGGTCTTTCGGCGACAATGCAGCCAAAGGCAGCGTCACGTCCGGGACGTTCACACCTTTGCGGTTCGAGATCGTGCCCCCCACAACCACTTCGCAGTTGGCAAAATCAGCCCCACAGTCCTTGACCCGCAGCTTGATCTTGCCGTCATTCACCAAGAGGTGCGCGCCAGGCTCCAGAGCGTCGAAAATCTCTTTATGCGGCAGTTTTACACGGTTCGCGTCGCCTTCGGCATCGTCAAGATCAAGGCGGAAGGACGCCCCCTCGACCAGTTCTTCTTCGCCGTTCGCGAAGACGCCAACACGCAGTTTCGGGCCCTGCAAGTCCGCCAGAATCGCAATCGGGCTGTTGAGATCCTTTTCGACCTGCCGGATGATTTCGTGACGCACCTTGATTTCGGCATGGTCACCATGGGACATATTCAGGCGAAACACATCTGCGCCAGCCTCGTGGAGCGCCCTGATCATCGCGTAATCGTTGGATGCTGGTCCGAGTGTGGCAACAATCTTCACATTGCGGTGGCGTTTCATGTTTCTTCCTTCATGCGTCTGGTTCGTCACGGTAAGCCGTTAGCGGTAACAGCAGTGGTTGCGCCCTTATTGCGCAATTCCATTCCCTTCACAACTAGCCTAAACGCTGTGTCAGAGGAATGACACGACCATGACCAACGAACCTTTTGAAATCATAGGCGCAGATCGGCCCGGACGGTGGCTTGTCGCCTGCGATCACGCGACCAATATCATCCCCGATTGGGTGCATGGAGGCGATCTGGGACTGCCTGAGGCAGATATGGGCCGCCATATCGCCTATGACATTGGTGCCGCAGGGGTGACGCGCAAACTGGCAGCGGCATTGGACAGTCCTGCAATCCTGTCACGCTTTTCCCGTCTGGTCTGCGACCCTAATCGGGGCGAGGATGACCCGACGATCATGATGCGTCTTTATGACGGCACGATCATTCCCGGCAACCGCGATGCGGATGATGCCGAAAAGGAAGAGCGTCTGCAAAGGCTCTATCGTCCGTATCACGCGGCCTATGCAGATCTGGCTAATAAGATCACCAATCCGTTGATCTGTGCCGTTCACAGTTTTACGCCGCGCCTGCTAGGGCGCCATCCGCGCCCGTGGGAAATCGGGGTTCTCTATGGCGATGACGACAGACTGGCGATCCCGTTTATGGAAGCCTGCCGCGCCGAAGGCTGGTGCACTGGTGACAACCAACCCTATGCAGGCCATCTGCCCGGAGATGCCGTGGACCGGCACGCCTTGCAACACGGGCGGCCCAATGTTTTGATTGAACTGCGTCAGGACCTGATCGCGGATGAAGCCGGACAAAACCTTTGGGCAAACAGGCTGGCCAGAATATTGTCGGACGTGCTGACCCACTCCGACCTTTGAGGAGAACACGCCATGGACGACCAAACACGCATTGAACTGGAAGCCGCCGCTTTTCGACGTCTGCAAAAGCACCTGATGGAAGACCGGCCCGACGCGCAGAACATCGACATGATGAACCTTGCGGGCTTTTGCCGGAACTGTCTTTCGCGCTGGTACCAGGAAGCCGCGAACGCACGCGGTATTCCTATGACCAAGGAAGAGGGGCGCGAGGCATTCTACGGAATGCCCTATGCGGAATGGAAAGACAGGTTCCAGACCGAGGCCAGCGCCGAAGCGCAAGAGGCCTTCAAGAAAAGCCACGGATGAGGCCAGCAAATGCTCGAACGCCTGACCGCTTTTTTCGGTAATCCCACAGGCTATCACACGCCGTTGCCGGAGGCCGACGCAAGCCACGCTATGGGCGCACTTCTTGTGCGGGCCGCCAAAGCCGACCACACCTATCTGGTCGAGGAAATCGCGATGATCGACAAGATCCTCGCCAAACGGCACGCGATCAACCCCGTTGCTGCTGCCAAGATGCGGGCGGAATGTGAGTTGCTCGAACGCAAGATGCCGGACACGGCCGATATCGCCGCAATCCTCGAACACGCCATCGGCACCGATGAAAAAGAGGCGACGCTGATCGCACTGTGGCAGGTCGTCTTTGCCGACGGGATGAAGCACGATGAGGAAGACCAACTCCTACACCAGATCGAAGCCGTCCTCGGTGTACCGCCAGAGCGGGCAAAAGCATTGCAAGCACAGGCCAGCACGCCGGACAGCTAGCCCCCTTTTGCCGCCAAAGCCCGCGCCCGATGCCTGAAGCCTTATCCAATTGCGCCTTTTGTGCTAATGTGGGGTTATGTTGCCCCAGACAGGAAGGTGGCTAAATCGATATGGAAAAAGAGACCATCAACATCGGCCTTGCAATGACGGGAAATGCACAAGGCTTTGAACTGCCGCGGGGGTGCCTGATGACTTCTGGGGTTCTTCTACTGCCGGTGGTGACCCTGTTGATCGGGTCACTCCGCGCAAACACCCTGCAGGACGCTGCTCTGGTAGTCGTGATCTCTACTTTTCCGCTTGCCGCCTACGCCTTGGCGCAAAAGATCATGCGACCCAGACAAATCTGACTGCGTGTGACGCAGCCTACACCGCCGCCTTGCGGCTCTCTTCCAGGTAAATCTCGCGCAAGCGCGCCGCAACAGGGCCTGGTTTACCCGCCCCGACAGCCACACCGTCCACTTCGACAACAGGCATCACGAACGTGCTTGCCGATGTGATAAAGGCCTCGTCTGCCTCCTGCGCCTCGGCAATGGTAAAGCTGCGCTCTTCGACCTGCATCTGTGCTTCCTTTGCAAACCGCAAGACAGCGGCACGGGTAATGCCGTGCAGAATCTCATTGCCCAGATGCCGGGTGATGATCGTGTTTCCCTTGATGATATAGGCATTGTTCGAGGTGCCTTCGGTCACCGCCCCGTCCTCGACCATCCATGCATCGTCGACGCCGGCAGCCTTGGCCATCATCTTGCCCAACGACGGATAAAGCAATTGCACGGTCTTGATATCGCGCCGCGCCCAGCGCTGATCTTCGATGGAAATGACCTTGATCCCTTTTTTCGCGGCAGGGCTGTCAGCAAGGCCGGGTTTGTTCTGGGTGAAAAGCACGACCGTCGGTGTCGTTGTCTCGGGATCAGGGAAGACAAAATCGCGGTCGTCCGGCGCACCACGGGTGATCTGCAAATAGACCATCCCCTCTGCGATCCCGTTCAGACGAACCAGTTCGCGGTGAACCTCCAGCAAGTCGGGCAACACGGCGGGGTGCGGCATGTCCAGTTCATTCAGGGACCGCTCCAACCGCTTGGCGTGCCCTGCGAAATCAATCAGCTTGCCGTCAAGAACCGAGGTCACTTCGTAAACCCCGTCAGCCATGAGGAATCCACGGTCAAAGATTGATACTTTGGCTTCGTTTTCCGGCAGATACTCGCCGTTGACATAGACTGTGCGCATTCTCATCCCCAAAGTGCCGCGGCGGGCGGGTGCACGCCGTCTTGATCGAATTTCAAAGGTTCAGTCCGGTCTTCGGCCAATAACAAAGGCCCGTCAAGGTCCGTGAACGCCACACCCTGCGCCAGAATGGTCGCAGGCGCCATTGCCAGCGATGATCCGACCATGCATCCGACCATCACACCATAGCCTTCTGCCAGCGCCTGACGCTTGAGCGCCAGCGCCTCGGTCAAGCCGCCTGTCTTGTCGAGCTTGATGTTCACCATGTCGTATTTGCCACGCAGCGCAGGCAGGCTGGCGCGGTCATGGCAGCTTTCGTCGGCACAAACGGGCAGTGGGCGGGCAATCTCGGACAGCATGTCATCCTGACCGGCTGGCAGGGGTTGTTCGACCATCTGCACACCCAGCCGGATCAGATGCGGCGCAAGATCGGCGTAGACCTCTGCCGTCCACCCTTCATTGGCGTCCACAATGATCCGGGCATCAGGTGCGCCGCGCCGGACCGCCTCCAGTCGGGCCATGTCATCGGGCGTGCCCAGCTTGATCTTCAAAAGCGGACGTGCCGCATTCACGGCTGCCTGCTTTTCCATTGCTTCGGGCGTATCAAGGGAAAGGGTATATGCCGTCACTGCGGGGCGTGGCTCCGGCAGGCCTAACAAATCCCAAACCCGCTTGCCCGCGCGCTTTGCAGCATGGTCCCAGAAGGCGCAGTCTAGTGCATTGCGCGCCGCACCGGCCGGCAGCGCGTCGGGCAGGTCCGGCCAGGTACCGCGGAAACCCTCGATCTGGGCCGTGACACTCTCAAGCGTTTCATGATAGCGGGCATAGGGCACACACTCACCAACGCCACGCGCGCCATTGCCTTCGACGGTAGCGGTCAGCACCTCGGCCTGCGTTCGCGACCCCCGACTGATCGTAAAAACCTGTGCCAGTTGAAACACATCACGGGCAACGGAAATCTGCATGAAACCTCTTCTCATGTTCGAAAATACCTCCGCCGGAGGCATAAAAGTCGTTGTGCCAGTACGCACCCAGGGCAAACTGCCCTACATGGCTGCCAAAGCATCCACCAGACGCGCCGCACCCTGACGGAAGGTGTCGACCGTTGGCAGGCCCATCCGCTCCTCCACCTGGGCCATATAGGCCAGCGCTTCTTCTTCAGACAAATGCTGGGTATTCACCGAAACACCCACAACCTGACAATCTGGGTTTGCCACACGGGCAATCGGCAACGCCGTGTCCCGCAGTGTCTCGAGACTTGGCAAAGCATAGTCCGGCAGACCGCGCATATGGGTGCGGGTCGGTTCATGCGCAAGGATCAGGGCATCGGGCTGGCCGCCATGGATCAGGGCCATCGTGACGCCGGAATACGAGACATGGAAAAGGCTGCCCTGCCCTTCAATGTGGTCCCAGTGATCAGGGTCATTGTCAGGGGTCAGGTATTCGACCGCACCAGCCATGAAGTCAGCGATGACCGCGTCCAGCGGCACGCCGCCGCCGGTGATCAGAATGCCGGTCTGGCCGGTGGGACGGAAGGTGGATTTCATGCCACGCTTTTGCATTTCGGCGTCCATGGCAAGGCCGGTATACATCTTGCCTACGGAACAATCGGTACCGATCGCGAGGCACCGCTTGCCTGTCCGCTTCTTACCGTTGGCAATGGGGTAGGCAACCGACGGGATGCGCACATCAAAGAGCGTGCGGCCATTCACACGTGCGGCGGCAACCAGTTCGTCTTCATCGCGCAGCAGATTGTGCAGGCCGGATGCGATATCGAAACCCATTTGCAGGGCTTTGACCAAGACCTCTTTCCATGCTTTCGAAATATAGCCCCCGCGATTGGCCACACCGATAACGAGGGTCTGGGCGCCAGCGGCACGTGCCTCTTCCAAGGTCATATCTGTGATCCCCAGATCTGCACCACAGCCGGGCATCCGGAACTGACCCACGGCGTTCTCGGGACGCCAGTCCTTGATCCCCTGCGCGACCTTTGCGGCAAGCTGGTCTGGGGCATCGCCGAGGAACAAAAGATAAGGGGTCTGGATCATGACTGGGCTCCACCAATGAAGAGATTCGCGTTCAAGCGAAGATATCCGTGAATCGTACGCAATTTCATCGCAGAACAGATCGGCCAGCAGCGATTGTACGACAATTTATTGCGTTATCTTTAATAATCGTCGAAGAACCTACCGCCAATCGCGCAAGATGGATCAAGACCCGCCACCCGGCACAAAAAACCCGGGCGCGAACGCCCGGGCAGTGGAAAACTGATAGGAAGGTTATCAGCCTTTTGAGAAGTCAGGGTATGCTTCCATCCCCAACTCGGCCATATCGAGGCCGTTGATCTCTGCTTCCTCGGTGACACGGATACCCATGATCCCCTTGAGGATGACCCAGACGACCAGAGCGATCACGAAGGTGAAGACACCGTAGGCGATGATACCTGTGATCTGCGCGCCCCAGTTGCCAGTGTAGAAGGCAACAGCCAGCGTACCCCAGATACCTGCGAAGAGGTGCACAGGGATTGCGCCAACAACATCGTCAATCTTCAGCTTGTCCAGCAGAGGCACAGTGAAGACCACGATCACACCACCAACAGCACCGGTCAGAAGCGAGCCAAACAGTGATGGCGCCAGAGGTTCGGCGGTGATGGAGACCAGACCGGCCAGTGCACCGTTCAGCACCATTGTCAGGTCGACCTTTTTGTACATGATCTGCGTCAGGATCAGCGCAGCAATAGAACCCGAAGCCGCTGCCATGTTGGTGTTCGCAAAGATACGGCCAACGTCTGTGATGTCGCCAACAGTCCCGGCAGCCAGCTGCGAACCGCCGTTAAAGCCGAACCAACCCAGCCACAGGATAAACGTACCCAGTGTCGCCAGTGCCAGGTTCGAGCCAGGCATTGGAACGGTCTTGCCATCTTTGTATTTGCCAATACGCGGGCCCAGGATCAACGCACCGGCCAAAGCAGCCCAGCCACCGACAGAGTGCACGATTGTCGAACCGGCAAAGTCAGAGAAGCCCATCTCGGACAGCCAGCCGCCGCCCCACTGCCAGGAGCCGGAAATCGGGTACATCAGGCCGGTCAGAACGACAACGAAGATCAGGAACGGCCACAGCTTGATACGCTCGGCGAGTGCACCCGATACAATCGATGCGGTCGCAGCCACAAACATCAACTGGAAGAAGAAGTCAGAGGCAACAGACGCATAGTCAAGTGCTGCATCAGATGCCGACAAGCCGACGGGCTCAAGCACAGTTGGCACAAAGTTGAACGCGAAGTAACCGTTGAAGTCGCCCGGATACATCAGGTTGAAGCCAACCAGCCAGTACATGACAGCCGCGATTGAAAACAGCGCGATGTTCTTTGTCAGCTGCATGGCGACGTTTTTGGAACGTACCAGCCCTGCTTCCAGCATGGCAAAGCCGGCTGCCATCCAGAACACAAGAAAGCCACCCACAAGGAACAGCAGTGTTGTCATGATATACGGGCCGATCTCGTCAAAGCCCGGTGCGGCATCCTGTGCCAGCGCGAGAGTTGGAAGCAACGTGAGTGCTGCGCCAACTGATAGATATTTCGTCAGTTTCATAGTTTTGTCCCTCGTTCCGCGATCAAAGCGCGTCATCATTGGTCTCGCCGGTACGCACGCGCATGGCGCTTTCAACGTCGAGTACGAAAATCTTGCCGTCGCCGATCTTGTCGGTCTTGGCAGTGGCTGCGATGGTGGACACAACCTGTTCGGCCATGCTGTCCTGCACGACGATCTCGAGCTTGACCTTCGGCACAAAGTTCACCGCGTATTCTGCGCCGCGATAGATTTCGGTGTGACCGGACTGAGAGCCGAAGCCCTTGATTTCAGACACCATCAATCCGCGCACGCCAACGGTGGTCAGCGCCTCGCGGACCTCCTCGAGCTTGAACGGTTTGATTGTTGCAATGATGAGTTTCACGTTCTTCCCCTTGCAAATTCTCCTGCAGGCCCTCGTTTCGGCAGCGCCCGCTTGCACGCAAACAAAGAGCGTGAGTCTCTGGGCGCGGCAAGAATTCTGCAGGTGCATAATGAAGAGTTAATGCGCCCTTTTGCACAATTTTTGCACAATTCATGCAGGTTGCCTATTTATTGGGCGTATTAAAAAGGCGCCTGCTGCGACTCATCCGCGCTCTACATTCGAGTCAGGGCGCGCTATAGTCGCTGAAAACAGACACAAAGCAGTCAATCGAGCGGATCATGAGTGGAAACGGCAGAAAGCGGCCCCCGTTGGTGGCTGACAAACGCTATGCAGCCAAACCGGCGGCAAAAAAGAAGGCGCCCACCAAGAAGGCAGCCGCAAAACCTGCCACCCGCAAAAGCAAGGCGGCCCCCAGAAAAACCAAACCGCGTGGTTTCATCGGCTGGCTCCTGACACCGTTTCGTTGGCTTTTCCGACTGATATGGGCCTTTAGCTGGCGCGTCGGCCTTGTCACGGCCCTGATCATCGGCGGTTTCTCGTTCTATTTCGCCGCCCAGATGCCGGATATGGCCGATCTCATTGATGGCCGCACCCGCGGGTCTGTCACCATGACGGATGTCGAAGGCAATGTCTTTGCGTGGCGCGGCGATCAATTCGGCGGCATGGTGACAACCGAGACTGTCTCGCCGCATCTGCACAACGCAGTGGTGGCCACCGAAGACAAGCGCTTTTACCGGCACTTTGGCATTTCGCCGCGCGGGATTGCTTCGGCAGTACGGATCAACCTGCGCGAAGGGCGCGGCCCGCTGTCCGGCAACGGTGGCTCAACACTGACCCAGCAGACCGCGAAACTGCTGTGTCTCGGTGTCCCCTATGACCCCGACATGTGGGAAAGTGAACGCGACTATGAAGCCGATTGCCGGCGCACGACGCTGTGGCGCAAGGCGCGCGAGGCTGTGTTCGCTATCGGCATGGAAATTGCCTATACGAAAGAGGAAATCCTGACGATCTATCTCAACCGCGCGTATCTGGGTGCAGGCAGCCGCGGGTTCGAGGCGGCGGCCCAACGCTATTTCGGGATTTCCGCCGCGGAGGTGAACCCTGCGCAAGCGGCCATGCTTGCGGGGTTGCTGACAGCCCCTTCTGCCAATGCCCCCACCCGCAATCTGCAACGCGCACAGGACCGTGCTTCAGTCGTGATCGGTTTGATGGAAGATCAAGGCTATATCTCTGCAGCCCAAGCCCGCGACGCCCGCTTGAACCCGGCCACCCTTTCAGAAGCGGCCCGTGCAAAATCTGGCGGGTTCTTTGCCGATTGGGTAATGTCCAGCGGCCCCGAGTTCTTTACCCGAGACACCACAGAAGATGTGATCATCCGCACTACGCTGGACCAGCGAATTCAGGCCGCCGCCGAAGAGGCGCTGCTTCAGGTCTTTGAGAATGATGTGCGCGAAGGGTCCGAAGCGCAGGCGGCAATTGTCGTAATGTCGGCCGATGGCGCCGTGCGCGCCATGGTCGGGGGACGCAACATCAGCGCGACAGGCGCGTTCAACCGCGCGACGCAGGCTCTGCGGCAAACCGGATCGGCGTTCAAACCGTTTATTTATGCCGCAGCGCTCGATCTGGGCATGTCCCCTTACGACATGATCAACGATGCCCCCACCTGCTGGGAAAGACGCGGCTCGCCCCAATGGTGCCCAGAGAACTATGACCGGGAATTTATCGGCCCCGTGACAATGGTCGATGCGCTGGCAGCCAGCCGCAACATCCCCGCGATCCTGCTGTCCGAAGAGGTTGGCCGCGAACTTGTACGCAACGTGGCCGCCGGGTTCGGCGTCGAGGGTGATCTGGCCGCGGGTCCGGCACTGGCACTTGGTGTGTCGGAAAGCACCCTGCTGGATATGACGGGCGCCTTTGCCGGCATCCTCAACGGCGGGTCCGCGGTTACGCCCTATGGCCTGACCGACCTGCGCTTCATGGGGGATGAGACACCCCTGATGGATGCCGCCGATGTAGGCATCGGGGAACGGATCATCCGCGAAGAGGCCGCACGCCAGCTGACATGGATGATGACCAAGGTCGTCGAAGAAGGCACCGGACGCCGCGCACGGATCAATGGCTGGCCCATCGCCGCCAAGACCGGCACGACACAAGGGTCGCGCGATGCGTGGTTTATCGGATTCACCGGTGATTATGTCACAGGTGTCTGGATGGGATATGATGACAACAGGCGTCTGACAGGGGTAACAGGCGGCGGCTTGCCCGCGACCATCTGGCGGGAAACGATGCTGCGCGTTCTGGATGGTCAGCAACCCACCCCACTGCCCATGATCATTCCGCAACAACCCAGTTCTTTCGGTCTTCTGGAGAGCCATGGAGGCGAAGCCCCCGCGCAAGATATCCTGAACCTGCTTGACAGTATCCTGACCGGTCAGAATTAGCGCATCGGCGCGTCGCAAAGATCATAGCGAAAGGCATAGCCGTTCCAGATCATATAAAGTCCGGTCTCTTCTGCGTCGGGCATCAACATCGCGCGTTCGGTCCAGGTTTCACCCTCGCCCGAACACTGCATCTCATATAGGGTTGCGTCCATGTCCTCGATCTCGACGGGGTTGGTCATGCGACATTCGACTTCGACACCGTAGAATATATCGTCTTCGATCTTGAGCGCGCCACCGTCCACCCCGACCAACGCACATTCAGCGTTGGCGGTCTGTTTGTAGACACCGTCATAGGGGCTTGCAGCTAGCAAAGCGGGGCATGCCACAAGTCCCAGGATAAGTTTTGTCAAACCATACCTCATCAGAGTTGTATCTTTGACCATTTCCCGCGCCGCATTCAATCTTTGATCCGCATTAGGGATAAATTGATACTTGGCCGTCATCATCAAGGGCAGTGAATAACACCCTCAAGAGCGGCCGGCGCGCTGGCAAAGCAAGCAACATTTCATGACAGAAACACGGACACAAAATGGTCGTCGCATGCTTGTGCAAACCGTCATGCAAAGCCGACGTCTTTTCGGGGCCGTTGCTGTGTTTGGTTTCCTTGTGAACCTGCTGATGCTGGCGGGACCGCTCTATATCCTCAACGTCTATGACCGTGTGCTAAGCTCGCGTTCCGTTGAAACGCTGGTCGCGCTCACGCTTTTGCTGGCCTTTCTATATGTGATTATGGGCACGCTCGACTTTGTGCGCGGACGGATCATGGCGCGTGTCGGTGCACGGTTTCAATCCAGTCTGGACCGGCGGGTTCTGGATGCCACGATCAAGGTGAACACCCTGCGGCATCCGCCACGACAGGCGGTGGCAGGCCCGCAGGATCTGGATGCCGTGCACCGGTTGATCGTGTCGCCCGCGCTGATGTTTTTGTTTGATCTGCCATGGGTGCCCTTGTTTCTATTTGGCATTTTTGTCTTTCACCCGCTCTTGGGTGTCCTGGCGCTTTGTGGTGCCGCAACCATCCTGTTGTTGGCCGTCATGAACCAATGGGCGCAGCAAAGACCGCTCAAGGCTGGGCAGGCAATCCATCTTGCGACCACAAACGTCGATCTTTCCGCGCGCACCGAGAGCGAGATGATTTCGGCAACCGGTATGCATAGCGCAGTTCTGGATCGCTGGCAGAAGGTACGGGAACAGGCCCTTGCACGAAGGATTAGTGCCACGGACAAATCGGGTGTCTTTCTGGCGATCGCGCGGTCCTACCGGCTATTCCTGCAATCGGCCATGATGGGTCTGGGCGCTTACCTTGTTTTGCAGGATCAACTCTCTGCCGGCGCGATGATTGCGTCGTCCATTCTAATGGCGCGCGCGCTTGCGCCGCTTGAAGGTGTCGTTGCACAGTGGGATGTCATCCAACGTGGTCGTGACGGCTGGTCCGGTCTGGCATTGCTGCTGGAATGTTGTCCACAGGACAGGCCGCATTTATCTTTGCCGAGGCCGCAAGCAAAGCTTTCCGTTGATCAGGTCGCAGTGGTGCCGCCGGACGCACGGGCCCCTGCGATCAGATTTCTCAGTCTTGAGGTGGATAGCGGCTCGGTAGTGGGCATTATCGGACCATCAGGGTCAGGCAAGTCAGCGCTTGGCCTCGCCATGACGGGTGTGTGGCCGCTTGCCGCTGGCCAGATCAGGCTGGATGGGGTGCCACTTGCTCGATACGGCACCGAAGCTTTGGGTCGCCATATCGGGTATCTTCCCCAACGCGTTCAGCTTTTTGACGGGACCATCAAAGAAAATATTGCCCGCATGTCGGCCACACCGGAAGAGCAAAGGGTGCGCGCTGCGGCCAAAGCCGCTGCAGCCCACGACATGATTGCATGCCTCCCGCACGGATATGACACCGTCGTATCTGCTGCAGGTGCCGGACTGTCAGGGGGCGCCATCCAGCGCATCGCTCTTGCGCGGATATTGTATGGCAATCCGGTGGTGGTCATTCTGGATGAGCCATATGCCAACCTTGATCACGATGGCGGACGGGCACTGTCCAACGTGATTGCAGGGCTCAGAGCCGAGGGAAGAATCGTCTTCATCATCTCGCATCGCCCGTCAGCAATTGAAAGCTGTGATCTTCTGCTTGTCATGGAAAATGGTGTACGCAAGGCATTTGGCCCGAGAAGCAGGGTTTTGGCCGAGTTTGTCAGAAACCATCGTGACGTGACAGGCAACATGAGCACGGTCGGCGATATTGCATGACACGGCAGGAGCCAGAAGGCTGGTCGGTTCGCAAATATCTGGCGATCGGCATCATTGCGTCGATCCTCCTAGTTGCAGGGTTTGGTTCTTGGGCGTTCCTCGCGCAGATTTCGGGGGCCATTGTGACTGTTGGGCAGATCGAGATTGATCAAGGCAAGCAGGTGATCCAGCACCCCGACGGGGGTATTGTGCAAGAGATACGGATCAAGGAGGGCAGCGTCGTCAGGGCAGGTGATCTGCTTCTGAAACTGGATTCGAGCGTATTGGAATCCGATCTTGCCGTTGTTGAAGCACAGCTATTCGAGATTCTGACCCAACGCGCCCGGCTTGAGGCCGAGCGGGACGATGCACCCACCGTGACATTCGACACTGCCCCGCTGCAAGAGGCAAATCCCTTGGTCGAGTCGCTGGTTGCAGGTCAGACGCGACTGTTCGAAGCCCGACTTGAAACCAAGCGCAGGACCGTTGCTCAACTGATGCAACGGCAGGCTCAGATTGCCAGCCAGCGCAGGGGGATCGCCGCCCAGCAAGAGGCCCTGAAAACCCAACACGCATTGATCACGCAAGAACTTGTGGACCAGCAAGACCTGCTTGACCGGGGATTGGCGCAGGCCGGTCGCGTGCTTGCGCTGAGACGGCAGGAGGCAAACTTGCTTGGCACAATGGGAGACCTGAGCGCACAAGACGCCCAAGCGGCCGAGCGCATGACAGAGATCGACCTGCAAGTGCTGGCCCTGTCCGCTGCCCGACACGAGGCTGCCATAGCAGCACTGCGTGAACTGTCGTTCACTGAAGTCGCGCTTTCAGAACGCCGCCGCACGCTGCGCCGCCAACTTGATCAACGCGAAATCCGCGCACCAGTGTCCGGCATCGTCCACGGGTTGCAGGTCTTTGCGCGCCACGCCGTGATCCGCCCTGCCGACGTGCTGCTCTATCTGGTACCGCAGGACCGCAGGCTCGTCATCGCAACGCGGATTGAGGTCGCCGATATCGACCAGATCTTTGAGGGGCAGGACGTCACAGTGCGTTTTCCGGGCTTTGCGCAAAGGCGGATCCCTCAACTGCAGGGATTGGTCACACTTATCTCCGCAGATACTTATCAAAGCGCGGCCTCGGGCTTTGGATACTATCGCGCCGAAGTACAGTTGGATGCCGGTCAACTTGATCGATTGCCCGCAGATCTGGCCCTTTTGCCCGGAATGCCGGTGCACGCGTACATACGGACCACTGATCGCACCCCTATGGCTTACCTGATAAAGCCGCTGACCGACTATTTTGCCAAAGCGTTCCGCGAGTCCTGATTGCGCCCGCCCAGATTGCCCGCTAGCGTCCCGTCAAATGACAGGAGAATGACGATGAGTGTGATTGAAACTAAACTGGCGGAACTGGGTGTGACACTGCCAGATGCGCCCGCTCCCGCTGCGAACTATGTCCCCTATGTGATCGCGGGCGATATGGTTTATGTCTCGGGCCAGATTTCGGCCAATGCAGACGGGATGATCACCGGCAAGCTGGGGGCGGACATGGATGCTGAGGCCGGTGCAGCTGCCGCACAGACCTGCGCGATCAGCCTCTTGGCCCAACTCAAGGCCGCATGCGGCGGCGAGATCGACCGGCTGGAACGCGTTGTGAAACTGGTTGGTTTCGTGAATTCGACTGCCGATTTCGGTGATCAGCCCAAAGTCGTCAACGGCGCCTCTGATTTCATGGTTGCCGCATTGGGCGACAAGGGCCGCCATGCCCGTTCTGCGGTCAGTGCCGCCAGCCTGCCCTTTGGTGTCGCGGTTGAAATCGAAGCGATCTTCCAGATCAAATGAGCCTGCCCGCGTCGTTCCTTGCCCGACCTATCACGCACCGCGCGTTGCATGATCGCAAGGCAGGACGTGTGGAAAACAGCCTGAAGTCGATACAGGCCGCGCTGGATGCCGGTTACGGAATCGAAATTGACGTGCAGTTGACCAGCGATGGTCAGGCGATGGTCTTTCATGACGACCTGCTGGACCGTTTGACTGCCAAGTCAGGACCGGTACGCAACCGTACCCGCTCCGAACTAGAGGCCATTGCTCTGACCAATGATGGCGGAACGATCCCTTCGCTCGAGACCGTGTTGGGAATGGTTGCAGGCCAAGTCCCGTTACTGATCGAAATCAAGGATCAGGATGGCGCAATGGGCCCGAATGTCGGCCCGCTTGAGGCCGCGACCTGTGCAGCGCTGCAAACCTATCAAGGCGATGTGGCGCTGATGTCATTCAATCCCCATGTGGTTGCCGCCTGCGCCACGCTTGCGCCCGACATTCCCCGTGGTCTTGTGACATCAAGGTATGAGGCTATCTTTTGGCCAGAGGTTCCTGCCGCAACGCGTGATATCTTGCGCGAAATCCCCGACTATAACCGCGTGGGTGCCTGCTTTATCAGCCATGAATCCACCGACCTTGACCGCCCGCGCGTTGCGGAACTGAAGACGCAAGGCGCCACAATTTTCACGTGGACGATCAGGTCTGCCAAAGCCGAGGCCGAGGCGCGCCGCATCGTCGATAATATTACATTCGAGGGCTATCTGGCTTGACCCTGCCGCAGACGCACACAAGGTGCAGTGCATGAGCGACGCACCCATCGAAATTACAGCGCATCCAACCATCAATGCGATTGAGGCAGCCGATTGGGATGCCTGCGCCTGCCCCGAGGCCCCTGATGGGCGCCCCAATGATCCGTTCACAACGCATCGCTTTCTCAAGGCGCTGGAGGATAGCGGATCAGTCGGGCCAGGCACCGGGTGGCAGCCGCGATACATCAGCGCTAAACAGGATGACGCGCTGATCGCAGTGGCGCCGCTCTACGCCAAAGGTCATAGTCAGGGCGAATACATTTTTGACCATAACTGGGCCCATGCCTATGAAAACGCAGGCGGTCGCTACTATCCCAAACTGCAGGTCGCGGTCCCTTTTACACCTGCCACAGGGCGGCGGTTCCTGACGAAGCCGGGTTTCGAGCTGGTAGGCATGTCAGCGCTTGTCCAGGGGGCTGTGCAGATTGCCGCTGACAATCAGCTGTCATCGCTTCACGCCACCTTTTGCACAGAGGCCGAGGCAATCGCCGGCGAGGAAATGGGCTTGCTCAGACGCATCGGGCAGCAGTTTCATTGGGTGAACAGCGGATATACCGACTTTGACAGCTTCCTGAGTTCGCTCTCGAGCCGCAAACGCAAGAACATGCGCAAGGAAAGGGCGCAGGCGAATGCCTTTGGCGGTGAAATCGTGGAGCTAACTGGTGCGCAGATCAGGCCGGAACACTGGGACGCATTCTGGGTCTTCTATCAGGACACGGGCAGCCGCAAATGGGGCACGCCCTATCTGACGCGGAAATTCTTTGACCTTGCCCATGAAACCCTGCGCGACGACATTTTGATGGTTCTCGCCTTGCGCGACGGGCAGCCCGTGGCGGGGGCGCTGAATTTCATCGGACGGGATACGCTTTTTGGCCGCTACTGGGGGTGTATCGAGCATCACCCCTGCTTGCATTTCGAAGTCTGCTACTATCGGGCGATTGACTATGCCATTCGGCACGGACTGGCGAAAGTCGAGGCAGGGGCGCAAGGCGAACACAAGCTGGCGCGCGGATACCTGCCGGTCGCAACCCATTCGCTGCACTGGTTCGGCGACCCGGGGTTCAGGGATGCCGTGGCCCGCTATCTGGACGCAGAGCGTGATGCGGTCGACAATGAAATCGAAGTGCTAACCAGCTATGGCCCATTCCGGAAAGCCGACATGGAGGATCACCAATGACCGACAGACTAACTGATGCAGAGCGCGCGCAGGACATCGCCCCGCTTTTGGCCAACGGTTGGGCGCTGGTTGCAGGGCGCGACGCAATCCACAAGACATTCGTCTTTGCCAACTTCGTAGAAGCCTTTGGTTTCATGACACGCGCCGCCATTCACGCGGAAAAGCTGAACCACCATCCCGAGTGGTCCAACGTGTATAAAACCGTCGAGGTCACCTTGACGACACATGATGCAGATGGCCTAAGCGCGCTCGATGCGCAATTGGGCGCAATTCTGGACAAACTTGCCGGGGGTTAAATTGGACCAACTTCTGAACACCGTGATCTGGGATGGGAAAACCATCGCTGATCTACTGACGCTTGAATTTCTGGCTTCTGCTGTCGGCAACGTCCTGGCCGCGCTAGCCATCCTTTTCATCGGCTTTGCCGTAGGTGGTTGGATCCGGCGGCGGATCACCGCGATTGGCGGCAAGCACGCGCATCTTGACGTGACACTGTTCAACTTTCTGGGCAATGTCGCGCGCTACGTTGTCATCGGTTTTGCGTTTCTATTTGTGCTTAACACATTCGGGGTGCAAACGACATCTGTGGTCGCTGTTATCGGTGCCGCCGGTCTGGCCATCGGTCTGGCTTTGCAGGGGACACTCTCAAATGTGGCCGCCGGAGTGATGATCGTCTTTTTCCGCCCCATCAAAATTGGCGACTTCGTCGAGGTGAACGGGCAGATGGGCACCGTCAAGGATATCACGCTCAATTTCATCGAACTGGCCGCTGTCAGCAATGTCCAGATCATCATCCCCAACAGTCAGGTCTGGGGGAATACGATCGTGAACTATTCCAGCTACAACACCCGCAGGGCCGAATGGGTCTTTGGCGTGGGGTATGGCGCGAACCTCAAACTGGCCGAGGATACTATCCGTGAGACAATTATGGCTGATCCGCGCGCCAAGACCGACCCCGAGCCTTTCATTCAGGTGAACAACCTTGGTGATTTCTCGGTTGATTTTCTGGTGCGCGTCTGGTGCGACAGCAGCGACTTTTTTGCATTTCAGGCCGATATGAAACGGCAAGTCAAAGAGGCGCTGGACAAGGCGGGCGTGGATATCCCTTTCCCGACCCGCACGGTCGTTCAAGTGCAGGGTTGACCCCGCAAAAGCAAACAAGCCCGGCTATGTGCCGGGCTTTTTCTTTTCAGTCGTCCATCGCAGCCAGGAGGGTTTCACCTGCCGAAATCTCACACTGGCCGGGGCTTTCCTCGGCGTTCAGAATTTGCACGACACCGTTTTCTACCAGCATCGAGTAGCGCTTGGAGCGATTCACAAATCCCACTGGTGGCGCGCTGAAATTCATCCCGATCGCTGTGGTGAATGCGCTTTCTGCGTCTGCCAGCATTGTGATGCCTGCCTCGGTTGCGCGTGTGCTCTCGCCCCATGCCTGCATCACAAACGGGTCGTTCACAGCAACACAGATGATTTCGTCAACGCCTTTGGCTTTGAAGTCATCATAGGTGACCATGAAACTGGGCACATGTGCGGTAGAACACGTCCCGGTATAGGCACCCGGCAAGCCAAAGAGCACGACTTTGCGGTTCTCCAGTTTGTCCGACAGCACCACTTTCTGCGGACCGTCCTCGCCCATTGTCAGCAATGTCGCATTTGGCAAAGTATCGCCTGTCTTGATTGTCATAAATGTCACCCTTGTGCGTATTTGTTTCTGTGAACCGTTCACATATAGAGTGCGCGCAAGCGGTCGCCAGTCAGACGAAAAAGGAAACTCTCATGACCCATGTTGTCGTTGTCGGTGCAGGGCAGGCAGGCGCGTCGCTCGTCGCCAAGTTGCGGGCCGTCGGCTTTGAAGGCGAGATCACCCTGATTGGTGTTGAAAAAGTGCCTCCCTATCAGCGGCCGCCTTTGTCAAAGGCCTATTTGCTTGGCGAAATGGCGGAAGAGCGCCTCTATCTGCGCCCGGCTGATTTCTATGCGGACCAGAACATCACCCTGCGTCTGGATACCCGCGTCACCGGCATTGACCGCGCCGCAAAAACCATTGTGCTAAGCGATGGCGAGGTTTTGCACTATGACCATCTGGCGCTCACCACCGGCGCCCACCCGCGTACGCTGCCAGCGGCGATTGGCGGTATGCTGGACGGTGTTTTTGCGGTACGTGACCTGAGTGATGCCGACGCAATGGCACCAGCCTTCACAGCAGGCAGGCGTGTCCTGATCATAGGTGGCGGATATATCGGGCTTGAAGCCGCGGCGGTGGCTTCCAAGCTGGGTCTGGAAGTGACCTTGGTCGAGATGGCAGATCGCATCCTGCAGCGGGTCGCAGCCCCCGAAACATCAGACTATTTCCGCGCTTTGCACCGGTCGCATGGTGTCGACATCCGCGAAAGTGTGGGGCTTGACCGGCTCCTTGGCGAAACCCGTGTTACTGGCGCTGTTCTGACCGACGGGACAACGCTGGAGATTGACTTTGCTGTCGTCGGCGTCGGGATCACTCCGGCGACGATCCTTGCCGAAAGCGCCGGGCTGGCCGTCGCCAATGGCATTACAACCGACAGCCACGGACGCACTTCTGATCCTCATATCTGGGCGGCGGGCGATTGTGCGTCGTGCCAGTACCACGGGCAAACGATCCGGCTGGAAAGTGTCGGTAATGCGATCGACCAGGCCGAGGTCGTTGCCGTGAATATTGCAGGTGGCGATACGCCCTACACGCCGAAACCCTGGTTCTGGTCCGACCAATATGACTGCAAGCTGCAGATTGCCGGGCTGAACATCGGCTATACGGATGTCTACGTCCGCAAAGGTGACACGCCGGGTGTGCAATCAAACTGGTACTACAATGACGCAACCTTGCTGGCCGTGGACGCTATGAACGATCCGCGCAACTATATGATCGGTAAGCGCCTGATCGAGGCAGGGCGCAGCCCTGATCCGGCGGTGATCATGGACCCGGCCACAGATTTGAAAGCCTTGCTGAGACCGTGAGGATCATCGGTGGCACCCACCGCGGCACGGTGCTTGCCGCCGTTGGCAAAGGCGATGCCGGAGCGCATCTCCGCCCAACCACAGACCGTGTGCGTGAAAGCCTTTTCAACGTCTTGCAGGGCGGACGCTTTGGCGACCCGATCACGGGTGCGCGTGTACTGGACCTTTTCGCTGGCACCGGTGCGCTGGGGCTTGAGGCGCTGTCACGTGGTGCGGCACGTGTCACCTTTGTAGAGAGCGGACGAACCGCACAAAAACTGATCCGTGAGAACATTGCAAAGCTGCGCAGACAAAACGACACTACCCTGCTGGCCGTGGATGTGATGAAACTCCCAAAGGGAACAGCCTGCGGACTGGTGTTTCTTGATCCACCTTACGGGCAGGACCTTGGGGCCAAAGCGCTGATCGCAGCCAAGACCGCCGGATGGATTGCGCCAGAGGCTCTGATCGTCTGGGAGGACAACAGTGCGCAAATCGCGCCGTCGGGTTTCACCGGTCTTGATCAACGCCGCTATGGTGACACTTGGGTCAGTTTTCTCAGATCAGATGACTGATTTGCACGGTCGCGCAGGTTACGCTACCTTTTTGCCTATGACATACGCCACAGATTTCAGCCACATCCCGCGCGTTGAACGGCAAGACCGACCCAGCATCCAGTTGCCGGCGCCTGAACCTTTTGGCGCGCCGGTCCTGATTTCGGATTGCGCGACACCACTTTCAGATCAGACACTGCTCAGCCTGCTGTGGAAACGGATGGAGCGGTCCATAGACGAGACGTGACGACTGAAGATTTTTCGACGAAAAATCTCAGGCGCTGTATAATTTTCGTCGAAAATTATACGCTTCTAAAGCACTTGGGCCGGTGCCACCCACCAATCCATCCGGGCCACCTGCACGATGCGCGCGACATGTCGTGCTGTGGCCATATCCTTGACCAAAGCAAAACATGTCGCGCCGGACCCCGACATGCCCGCTATGGATACCGCAGGCAAAGACTCCAGACGTGCAATCGCTTCGCCGATTTCTGGCGCAATCGATTGGGCCGTCCCTAACAGATCATTGCGCTGCGCTATCAGCCAGCGTGCGAAACCCTCATAATCCAGACCCTCAGGCAATTCGGACATAGGCGCACCATCCTTTGACAGCAGACCCTGAAAAACAGGGCCCGTCGGCACCTCGACCGGCGGACGCACAAGAACCAATGCGCATTCGGGCAAAGACGCAACAGGGGAGAGAACATCCCCCATACCGGACATGCGTGCGGGCCGCGGCGCGCAGAGGCAAACCGGGACATCAGAACCCAGCGCGACAACCTCGGGCGCGGTGACCGGAAGCGGCGCCACCTGCCAGAGTTCCGCCAGCATCGCCAATGTGGTAGCAGCATCCGATGAACCGCTGCCAATACCTGCGGCATGCGGCAGATGCTTTTCAAGAGTGAGTGCGGCACCCTTTGTGACACCACGCGCGCTGCGCAGGGCCTCGGCAGCACGCATCATCAGATTGGTATGGTCTGTCGGCACGCCCATCGAAAAAGGTCCGCTGACCGAGATCCGCAAATCGGGTGCAGTGGTTGCAGTCAGTTGATCGGCGACACCGGCAAACACCACCAAACTGTCAAGCAGATGATACCCGTCACCGCGCTGGCCGGTGACATGCAAGGTCAGATTGACCTTGGCGGGGGCGCTGGCCCTAATCGTCGCCACTGGCGATCCGGATAGGGGCAAGCCCCTCATCAACCAGAACCAGATCCAACCCACGCTGCAACTTGTCACGGATACGCACGACGTCTTCTTGTTGAGGATCAAAGGACAGCGCACGCTGCCATTGAAAACGCGCTTCGGTCTCGCGGCCCACGGCCCAAAACGCATCGCCAAGATGATCGTTGATCACAGGATCCACCGGCTCGAGCGACGCTGCCCGTTCCAGATGGACCACGGCCTCTTCATAGCGGCCCAGTTGGAAATAGACCCAACCAAGGCTGTCAACGATTGCGCCATTATCGGGTCGCGCCGCAGCTGCTGTTTCGATCATCTCCAAGGCCTCATCCAGCTTCTCGCCGCGTTCCACCAGCGAATAACCCAGATAGTTCAGGACTTGCGGCTGATCGGGTTGCAGGGCAAGCGCCGCCCGAAAGTCGGCTTCTGCGCCGGACCAGTCGTTGATCTTGTGATGCGAAATCCCGCGAGTGTAGTAGACGAACCAGCGGGCACTGCTTCCCTCTTCGTAAAGGTCAAGCGCGCGAGAATAGGTTGCAATGGCCTCGTCATAGCGCTCGGCCTGCCGCAGGGTGTCACCTTTGGTGGCATAAACATCGGGCAGATCAGGATGGCTGCGCGTCAGTGCTTCCAGCACCTCGATTGCGGCGTCCTTGCGCCCCGCTGCGCGCAGCACTTCGGCGCGACCCAATTCTGCCGCGGGGAACGATGGATCGTCGCGCGACACAGAAAGATAGGCGGTATTGGCCAGTTCATACTGTGCAAGCTCTTCCAGCAGGCCCGCTGTCATCAGCACTGCCGGCGTGTTCTCCGGCCAGAGAAATGTCGCCGCGCGCGCATACATCAATGTAAACTGCTTTGGCGCATCATCGCGCACCATACCGGCGATCACATGGAACAGGTCGGCCAGTCCCTGCGTCGGAGAGCGCACCGCGCTATAGGCCACAGAGTCCCCTGCGACCAACTGTGCGCGCAGTTCTGCAACGCCAGGATCAGACGCATCACCAAAGACACTGTCGAGAATGGTCACTGCGTCTCCGTTCCGGCCCAGTTGGCTCAGGATTTGGGCATGCGCGATTACACTCTGTCGGCTATAGCGCATGCCCCCGGGAACCTGCCCTGAAAAAATCGCCTCGGCCCCTTCGAAGTCACCGACAGAGGCCAGTGCATAGGCTTTGTGGGTCAAGCCGTAAATCATCATGCCGTCCGCTGCGATCACAGCATCAAAGCTGTCAATCGCGCTCGCCATATCGCCCTGCGCCAAATGCGCCCAACCCTGTGACAGGCCATCGACCAGCGGCCCGACTTTCCGCCCGGCCTCAAGGCCACTGAAAATCGAGGCCCAATCGCCTGCTTTGGCATCCGCAACCATAAGTGCCAGATGCGCAATCTGGCTGTCATACCCGTAATCGACAATCGCTTGTGCAAGCGGGATCGCGCGCTCAAAATCGCCAAGCGCGATGTAAGACATCATCGTGTTGTCAAGCAGGAAAGCGTTTTCCGGATCGGCGCGCAAACTGTCGCTGAACCGCCGTGATGCTTCGGCAAAATCATTGGCCAGAGCGGCCTGCTTGCCCGCAAGATATGCCCCCGCGTCGGACTGGGCGAAGGCCGGTGCTCCGCCGGACATTGCAAGTGCAATCACCGTCCCGAGAAATGATCGTTTCAAAACAGACAAACTTCGCCCTTCCACTGCAGTCACTGCACCCTAGTCAGGCTTAGGCTGGCATGCAATTCGCAGCAGGTCGCAGCGGCAAATTGTTGCGGATGGGCCTATTCAGGCTGCGCGTTCTGATTTGCCGGAAAACAAGAAGACAGGCCATTACGGCCCGCCTGCTCGCCCTGCCAAGACTGCTCGTTCGCGCCTATTAATTATGGCGCTTCCCGTTGCCAGCGACACTAAGCGATGAAGTGATTCGCCGTCAAGAGACTGATTCGCGAATCGCTCAACTTGTCGGGGCATAGACTCGGCATAATGGATCAACAGGGACCGGACTGACCAGAAACGGGGTTTCTGGGGGCATCCCGCTCTCTTCCACCCATCGCCCGTTAATGCAGAAATCCTGCGCGAAATTCCCGAGATTGAAGCCAAAACCGGGGTTGCCGCAGTCCGTTGCAGTTCCATCTGCATTCCACGCCTGACTGACCCCAAGCCCGATTTCACCCGGCGTCATGAAAACACTCCGCGCCGGATCATAGTTAAGAAACCAGCTATCATCGCTGTCGCGGCTGGCCATGTCCCATTTGCCCAGCAACTGTCCGTCCTGATAGCCTGCGATCTTGAAAAGTGTGACATCATCCTGCGTGACGACAGGTTTGTTCAGCGCCGCAGGATTGATGCTCATCTGCCCGGTCATTGTATAGCCATTCGATCCTTGCCAACAGAAATAAAAATCTGCTGCGTTGGCGTTGTTGGCCAACAGACATGTCACAAACGCCAACCCTCTGATCAAGCACCATTCTCCCGCATCACATGCCCCGCCAGATAAAGCGAACCACAGATCAGAATCCGCGCATCTGGCGCCTGCGTAACAATCGCCGCAATAGCGGCCTGCACATCATCGGCAACCCGAGCGGGCAACCCGACCTTTTCGGCTTCGCTTGCAGTCTGCGCTGCAGGGATCGTTGCAGTCTCTCCGGGGATTGAAACAGCCGTCAGCGTTTCTGCCACTCCCGCCAAATGTCGCAGGTAGCCGCCGATGTCCTTGGTATTGAGCATTCCGCAGATCAGATGGGTCGGGCGGGCAGTTTGCGCGCGCAGCGTTGCCGCGAGGGCCTGACCCGCCGCCGGGTTATGCCCGCCATCGAGCCACAGTTCTGCAGGCGCTGCCAGATCAACCAAAGCGCCCTTGGTCAGCTTTTCCATACGGGCGGGCCAATAGGCGCGTGTCACCGCCTCCTCGCAGGCTATTTCATCCTTGCCCAGCGCGCGGAGCGCTGCAATCGCAGCACCTGCATTCATGACTTGATGCGGCCCCGGCAGGTTGGGCAGCGGCAGGTCGAGCAGCCCGCGTTCATCCTGATAGATCAGCCGGTCGCGCTCGACACCGACATGCCACTGCTGACCATAGGCCAGAAGCGGCGCGCCGCGCGCGCCCGCCTGTGCTTCGATCACATCCATGCTCTCCTCGTGCTGAGGGCCAACGACACATGGCACACCGCGTTTGATGATGCCCGCCTTCTCACTCGCGATTGCGCCCAGTGTATCGCCCAGAAACTGCTGGTGATCCAGATCGATGGGAGTGATGATTGAGACTGCAGGTGCCGCAACCACATTGGTTGCATCCAACCGCCCACCGAGGCCGACTTCGAGCAGCGTGTAATCCGCAGGCGTTTCGGCAAAGGCAAGCAACGCCGCTACGGTCGTGATCTCGAAATAGGTGATCGGATCGGGGCCGTTGGCGATATAGCAGCGATCAAGCACATCGGTCAGCGCTTCCTCGGTGATCAGGTCGCCTGCCAGTCGGATTCTTTCATGAAAGCGGGCCAGATGCGGGGAAGTATAGGCATGGACCTGTGATCCACCGGCTTCAAGCCCTGCACGGATCATGGCCTGTGTCGAGCCTTTGCCATTGGTTCCGGCCACATGGATGACAGGGGGCAAACGGTCCTGCGGGTTCCCGACGGCAGCAAGCAAGCGCCAGACACGATCCAATGTCATGTCAATGACCTTGGGGTGCAAGGTCATCATCCGTTCAAGGATCACATCAGAGCTTTGGGTCACTTCGCCTCCTCTTCTGCAACGGCGCTTTCTTCGGCTGCCTCCGCCTTGAGATCGGGGGCGGGCAGATCGCCTTTTACAGGGGGGTCCTGTTTCATCAGCAGGCGGATGATCGTGACCAGTTCATCCTTGAGGTCGGTGCGCTTTGTCACCCGGTCCAGCATCCCGTGATCAAGCAGATATTCCGCACGCTGGAACCCTTCGGGCAACTTTTCACCAATCGTCTGTTCGATCACACGCGCACCGGCAAAGCCGATCAGCGCGTTGGGTTCGGCAATCTGCACGTCGCCCAGCATCGCATAGGATGCCGTGACGCCACCAGTCGTGGGGTGTGTCAGAACGACGATGTACGGCAGACCAGCCTCTTTCAGCATCTGCACGGCAATCGTTGTGCGTGGCATCTGCATCAGGCCAAGAATCCCTTCTTGCATACGGGCACCGCCGGCGGCCGAAAACAGGATCAGCGGGCGTTTGAGTTCAATGGCGCGTTCAGCTGCGGCGACAATCGCATTGCCGACATACATCGACATCGAGCCGCCCATAAAGGAAAAGTCCTGTACCGCAACAACCACACCGGTGCGCCCCATCTCGCCTTCGGCGACCAGCATCGCGTCTTTTTCGCCCGTTTTCTTGCGCGCTTCCTTGATCCGGTCAGTATAACGCTTCTGGTCGCGGAAATGCAGCGGGTCAGCGGTGGGTTCAGGCACTGCCACTTCGACAAAAACGCCCCCGTCAAAGATCGATTTCAGCCGGTCTCGCGCGCCGATCGCCATGTGGTGACCGCAGTTGGTGCAGACATTCAGATTGTCTGCCAACTCGCGGTGAAACAGCATCGTGCCACAGTCATCGCATTTCGTCCAAAGATTGTCCGGCACCTCGCGGCGCGAAAACAGCGAGTTGATCGTGGGGCGAACGTAGTTGGTGATCCAGTTCATAAGCGCGGCCTTCAAGGGGTGTTGCAGGTTTCAAATATGACGGGGCGGCACGAAATGCAATCAGCGCCGCAGGGCGATCCTTGCCGCCAACCACATGATTGCAACCATAAGCAGCAAACTCAGAATTTGCACTGCAGCCCCAAGGGTGAATAAAGCCTCAAGGCCTTGGCTGTAGAGGGCCGGATCCTCGTAGGGATAAAGGAAAAGCGACACACCGGATGATGGCCACCCTTGCACACCAACAATCAACAGGACGAAGGCATTATTGGCCAGATGCAGACCGACCGCCGCACCGATCGTCCCCGTCCGCGCGGTCAGGTCGGCGCATCCCAGCCCGAGCGCGGTCGCCCAAACTGCCCAGATCACGCCCTGTGCCACGCCTTCGCCATTCCAGAAATGGATAGCGCCAAACAGCGCCGAAGGCAGAAACATCCACAGCCAGCGACTGGCCGATAGACAGGCGAACTGTTGTTGCAGGTACCCCCGGAAGACCATTTCCTCGGTGCCGACCTGCACCAGCAACGCCAAGAGCGTCACCGGCACCAGCAAGGCCCATGTGCCAAAATCGCGCACCTCGGCCAGATCCGCGGGGTTGATCCATGGCGGCAATATCTCGAGCACGAAAAGCCAGACGGCAACGGCCCAGGCCACGCGGATCAGATCGTGTCTTGCTGCTGTTGCAGGCCCAATCAGCGTCCAGACATCCCTGCCGTGGATCAAGCGCAAAAGGACCAGGAACCCGATCAACGTGACCCCGAAGGCAAAGAACTGTGCCAGCGTGCCAAATGCGGTGGTACCCTCATAGAACGCTGTGACAGCGGCTTCTGTCGGCAGAAACATGGCGAATATCGCGGGCGACAGGGCGAAGACGATCTCGAAGGCCGCGATCATCAGCAGCACCCGCCATATCTCGGGCGATTGCATGGCGGGGCGGATAAACGCCCGATGGGCGGCATAGGGATCAGACATTGCGTGACACTACCCCACACACCTGCGGCCGCAACGACTGTTTGGAGGGCTTGCGCAGGGCCTGCCCACTATTTAGACCGTTTCCAACAGTTTCCGCAGGAGAACAAGATGCCCAAAGATCAGGTCGACAAGACACACCTTCCCAGCCGCCATGTGACCGAAGGGCCGTCACGCGCACCGCACCGGTCCTATTTCTATGCGATGGGTCTGGATGAAGAGGCGATCAAGCAGCCATGGGTCGGCGTGGCGACCTGCTGGAACGAGGCAGCCCCCTGCAACATCGCACTGAACCGCCAGGCGCAATCGGTCAAACTGGGCGTCAAGCACGCAAACGGCACGCCACGCGAATTCACCACCATCACCGTTACCGACGGCATCGCAATGGGGCATGAGGGCATGCGCTCTTCGCTGGCCTCGCGCGAGGCAATTGCCGACACAGTCGAACTGACCATGCGGGGTCACTGCTATGACGCGCTGGTCGGGCTTGCGGGCTGTGACAAATCCCTGCCCGGCATGATGATGGCGATGGTGCGCCTGAACGTGCCTTCTGTCTTTATCTATGGTGGTTCGATCCTGCCGGGTCGCCTCGAAGGCAAGGACGTGACCGTGCAGGACGTGTTTGAGGCGGTCGGCAAACATCAGGCAGGCAATATGTCCGATGCCGAACTGGAAGTGCTCGAACGCGTCGCCTGCCCATCGGCCGGGGCCTGCGGCGGGCAGTTCACCGCCAACACCATGGCCTGCGTGTCCGAGGCGATAGGTCTTGCGCTGATGAATTCATCCGGCGCGCCAGCCCCTTACGAATCCCGCGACCAATATGGCGTGGCCTCGGGCGAAGCGGTCATGAACCTGATTGCCAAGAACATTCGCGCCCGTGACGTTGTGACCCGCAAGTCGCTGGAAAATGCCGCCCGCGTCGTGGCCTGCACAGGCGGGTCCACCAACGCCGGTCTGCACCTGCCTGCCATCGCCCACGAGGCGGGGATCGATTTCGACCTGATGGATGTCTGCGACATCTTCCGCGACACACCTTATTTCGTCGATCTGAAACCCGGTGGCCAGTATGTCGCCAAGGACCTTTACGAAGCTGGCGGCGTGCCTGTTGTGCTCAAGGAACTGCGCCGGGCCGGTCTGATCCACGAAGACTGCATGACTGCATCCGGCCGCACCATGGGCGAAGAGCTTGACATGATCCGTGGCGAAGCAGACGGCAGGGTGATCTATCCGGTTGATAAACCACTCACACCAACTGGTGGTGTCGTAGGCCTCAAGGGCAACCTTGCACCAGAAGGTGCCATCGTAAAAGTCGCAGGTATGGCCGAAGAAGAACAGTCGTTTACCGGTCCGGCACGTGTCTTCGAGAGTGAAGAAGAAGCCTTTGCCGCCGTCAAGGCCCGCGAGTACCAAGAAGGCGAAGTCATCGTGATCCGCAACGAAGGGCCATCCGGTGGTCCGGGCATGCGCGAGATGCTGGCCACGACAGCCGCATTGTCCGGTCAGGGCATGGGCAAGAAAGTTGCCCTGATCACTGATGGCCGTTTCTCTGGCGCGACACGCGGGTTCTGCGTCGGGCACGTGGGACCAGAGGCTGCCCATGGCGGACCGATTGGCCTGCTGGAAAACGGCGATGTCATCACGATCAATGCGATCACTGGTGAGCTGAAAGTTGATCTTTCCGATGAGGAACTGGCGACGCGCAAGGCCAACTGGAAAGGCCCCAAAGAGACCATTTACGCTTCTGGGGCGCTGTGGAAGTACGCGCAGCTTGTCGGTGGCGCCCGGTTGGGCGCGGTCACACATCCGGGGGCCAAGGCCGAAAAGCACGTCTACATGGACCTGTAAACGTATGTGGCGCCTTATTGGTGCGCTTTTGGGGGCGCTGGTTGTTATGGCCTGCGCCCCGCTTGGCACACCTGTCCGCTCTGTCTCTCTTGGGCAGGGTGCAGTCATTGCGACAACTCCTGCTGGCTATTGCGTTGATCGTGCTTCCAGCCAGACCGCGCGCAATTTTGCAATTTTTGCGCCTTGCGCAACTTTGGGCGCAAGCGAGGCCGCACCCGACCTGATCGGTTTTGCGACTGTTCAGGTGGGCCCTGCTGACAGCGGAAACATTGCAACTGATGAGATGGCACTGCGGGATTATCTTGTCACTCGGGACGGGGCCCGGCTTCTGAGCCACACCGGTGAAGCGGATGACATCGACATCCTGTCCACCCAAGCCTTCAACAATCAGGTGATGATCCATTTTGCTGATGCCGGTCCTCCGCCTCTGGCCGGTCTGCAACAGGAAGAATGGCGCGCCTTCATGAACGTCAACGGGCGTCTGGTCACGATCGGCGTACGTGGCCTTGCAGCCGCTCCGCTGCAAGAGGGAGCGGGGGCAACGCTATTGAAACGGATGCTGGCAGGAGTGCGGGCGACAGGGACGCCCACTGAAACCCCATCAACGGATGCCTGAGCGGTTTCCAAGACAGGCCTTGTTTGGCACACTCGGCTTCGAGCAAAGGAAAATACAGGACATGCCAATTTCGCTGACAGGCCCTCTTGAACGGTTCCTGCAACGCCGCGCCATTGCGCGCTGGCGCAAGGCTGTCCGGCAAGTGCCTGTGATGCCGCTTGCCGCACTTGATCGCACGAACGAGGCTGCCAGAAAGCTGCAACGGCACATCAGCGCGTTCAGACTTGAGGCGGACAGCAGGCTTGCCCTGCCCCGCATAGGGTCAACCACATTTCCACAGCCCCCCGGGACGGACTGGGCATGGCGACCCAAGCCTTGGCGGGCCGCTGTCTCACCGGCTGGACTTGCGCCCGCGCTTTCCAAGATGGCACTGACGAATGAACTGGTAATTTTCCACGACTGTAAACGCGCTGAAGTCAGCTTGTGCCAAACCCGCAACGCACGCGAAACGGATTTGGCCCCCTTCGGCATAGATCTGCAAACCTTTCATTTTGATGGCAGCTATTTATCGTTGGTCGTAGAGGTCCCGAAAGCATCTTGCGAAGGTCTGAAAAAGCGGCACCTGATACGTCTTGCGGCTGTGATTGACCGGGAACGGCCAACCGCCGTCTTCGCTCGGCTGAACGTCAAGAACGGCCCCAACACCGAACAGATCCTCTTGACGCTGCCCGAGGATAAGCCCGAAACGATGGTCGAGTTCGATCTGGCCTATAGCGGTCTGAACGAAAAACGAGCCGAGCGGATGTGGGTCGATCTGATGATCGAAAGCCCCGCAATGAACAGGATCAACATCCGCGACCTGACGCTCAGCCGCTATCCGCGGGCCGACATTTAAGGAGCAGCCCCATGCAGTTGATCAACACCAGAATGAAGGCGGGCATTTGGCAAGGCGATCTGACGGACGCGGGGGATGACAGACCCGACCTGCAGGTCACGCATCTGGGAACGGCACTGGACAATGTGACCTGCGAAAAGGACACCCAAGAAGACGTCTGGCGTGTCACTGTCCCCATTCCCGCTTCTTTGATCAGCGACGGTGTGCAGACCTTTGTAGTCAGAAATCATGACAATTCCACGCTGGGAACTTTCTCGATCATTTGCGGCGATCCACTGACTGATGACCTGCGGGCCGAGATATCTTTGCTGCGCAGCGAATTGGACCTGCTGCAAAGGGCATTCCGGCGACATTGCGCAGAAAACTAGCCATCACCTACGATTTTCAGCTGCAACTGGATGAATTTAATACAGCACATAAACTCATTGTCAGAATGACAACCGATCTGGCCCATCCGCCGTAACAACAGCGTTAACCGGGACAGAAAGGAACATCCAATGAACCGTCGTTTTGCAATCAAATCCACTATCCTCGCCGCTGGCGTTGCGGTTGCCGCCGCTTGCGCGCCGATGATGGACAATGAACCTGACATCGTCGACATCGCCGCATCCAACGGCAACTTCAACACGCTTGTTGCCGCTGTCACCGCAGCCGGTCTTGTGGACACGCTGAAGGGCGAAGGGCCGTTCACCGTGTTTGCGCCAACTGATGCAGCTTTTGCAGCAATGCCTGAAGGCACTGTCGAAACCCTGCTAATGCCGGAAAACATCGATCAACTGACTGCGATCCTGACCTATCACGTCGTACCAGGTGCCGTAACATCCGACCAGTTGGCCGGTCAGCGCCTGAGCGTGGCAACCGTAAACGGTGAAGAGGTCCACATCGACGGCACTGATGGCGTAACAGTCGAGAACGCGACCGTAACGACCGCAGACATCATCGCCTCGAACGGCGTCATCCACGTGATCGACAGCGTGCTGTTGCCCTAAGCGATGTCATTGATCCCAACTGGACCGGCTCTTGCGAGGTGTGGTTGGGCAATCTCAGGGTAGAGCAATATGCTCCCATCGCCCAAAAGCGGTGGGGGCCCTTTTGACCGGGAAAGACACTTCACCCTGACCCGAGACTGAAATCAACGAGACGGAGTGTTTTGGGCCTCTGGTTCAGCACCGTTCCGCAGGACATGTCCGTGTCCTTGCGCAGGGCGCCAGGCCAGCGCTTCTGGCGTTCAACCATTCTCGTGAAAAAAGTCATATACCGTTTGCGCCAACTTGGCAGAGACGCCATCCACCGCTTTCAAATCCGCCAAATTCGCCCGCGCCACTGCCTTGGCCGACCCGAAATGGGCCAATAGCGCGCGCTTTCGCGTAGCCCCGACGCCGGGCACGTCGTCCAGTGGCGTCGCCCCAATTGCCTTTGACCGTTTCGCCCGGTGCGTGCCGATAGCAAAGCGGTGGACCTCGTCGCGCATCCGCTGGATGAAATAGAGCACGGGATCATTGTGCCGCAGCGCCATGACGGGCTTGCCGGTGCGGTGGAATTCTTCTTTGCCCGCATCCCGGTCTTCGCCCTTGGCGACGCCAACCATCGGAATGTCGCTGACGCCCAGATCATCCATGATCTGGCGCACAGCGCTCACCTGTCCTTGACCGCCATCAATCAGCAAAAGGTCAGGCCAAGTGCCTTGCGTGCGCTCGGGGTCTTCTTTCAGCAGGCGCTGAAAACGCCGCGTCAGCACCTCTTTCATCATGCCAAAATCGTCGCCGGGTGTCAGGCTATCACCCTTGATGTTGAACTTGCGGTACTGGTTCTTGTCAAAACCATCCGGCCCCGCCACGACCATTGCGCCGACCGCATGGGCCCCCTGGATATGCGAGTTGTCGTAGAGCTCGATCCGCTGCGGAACCTTTTCCATTTCGAACGCCTCTGCCACACCTTTGAGAAGCCGCGCCTGCGTCGCGGTTTCCGACATCTTGCGGGCCAGGCTTTCGCGTGCATTGCGCAGAGCGTTTTGCACCAGTTCTGCCTTTTCACCGCGTTGCGGCACCACGATCTCGACCTTGCGTTCGGCTTTTTCAGCCAGTGCGGCGGCCATCAGATCGTCGTTGTCAAGGCCGTGTGACAGGATCAGCATGCGCGGCGGTTCGCGGGTACTGTAAAATTGGCCAACAAAGGCTTCCATTACCTCGGAAGGGTCCTCGTCACCGCTCACGCGGGGGTAATAATCATGGTTGCCCCAGTTCTGGTTGGCGCGGATAAAGAAAACCTGCACGCAGGCTTGGCCGCCATCGCGGTGCAGGGCGATCACGTCAGCCTCGCCGGTGTTCTGCGGATTGATGCCTTGGGCGGATTGCACTTGGGTCAACGCCTTGATGCGGTCGCGCAGGGCGGCGGCGCGTTCAAACTCCATCGCCTCAGAGGCATCCTGCATCTGTTTGGCGAGCGTTTCCTGAATGCCCTTGGTGCGGCCTTGCAGAAATTTCTCGGCATCGCGCACCGAGGCGGCGTAGTCGTCTTCCGAGATCAACCCGCAACACGGACCGGAACAGCGTTTGATCTGGTATTGCAGGCAGGGCCGCGTCCGCGTTTCGAAATCGCTGTCCGAGCAGTTGCGCAGCAGAAAAACCCGTTGCAGTTGATTGAGCGTGCGGTTGACCGCGCCCGCACCGGCAAAGGGGCCATAGTAATTGCCTTTCTGTTTCTTGGCACCGCGGTGCTTCTTGATCATCGGGAAGGCATGATCTTTGGCGACCAGAATGTTTGGAAAGGACTTGTCGTCACGTAGCAGCACATTGTAGCGCGGTTTCAATTGCTTGATCAGGTTCTGTTCAAGCAGCAGCGCCTCGGTTTCCGTGCGCGTCGTCAGGAACATCATCGAAGCTGTTTCGCGGATCATCCGGGTGATACGCGGCGAATGCTGGCCGGGGCGGGCATAGCTGGACACCCGCGCCTTGAGGTTGCGCGCCTTGCCCACATAAAGAACGCGGCTTTCCGCATCGAGCATCCGGTAAACGCCCGGCGACGCATCCAAAGTGCGCAGATAGCCGTGGATTACGTCGTATCCGGTTTTTGTCGGTCTGGTTGGCTGCGCGGTCATCTGTCGGGTCTGTGATTCTCGTTTGGCTGCAATGGTAACGCACCGAGGACAAGAGGAAAGACATCCACTGTTTCTGTGGATAACTCAGTGGGTTAATCGCCGCGACATGGAAATTTTTGTTGTATTTGGCAGGGTTCGACGAGTTGCACAAAAAATGGGCGCTTTCCTAAATCATTGAAATCGCATCATATTTTTATTGATATACAGTTAACACCTTGAAAAATAGGCCATTTGTGACAGTTTCGTGAACGGCGGTAAGTCGTGGTGCACAACTTTCTGCAACAGCTACTCGACACCCAGTACGTCAGGGGTCTCCCAAGCAAGGTGCTGCCCCCCGTCAACAGCGATCATTTGTCCTGTTACAGCGGTGGCATCAAGGAAATATCCAAGCGCCGCGGTAATGTCTGACGGATGTGCGCCACGTTTGAGAACTGTCGCCGCGCGCTGCCTGTAAAAGTGGTCCTTGCTCTGCCTATGCCCCTGCAATGTCGGGCCGGGACCGATGCCATTGACGCGCACGCGGGGGGCCAGCGCCTGTGCAGTAGTCCGCGTCATGGCCCATAGGCCCATCTTGGCGATGGTATAGCTCATGAACTCGGGGGTAAGCTTGTGAATGCGCTGATCCAGCATGTTGATGACCAACCCCTTGGCAACAGGTTCTCCCTGATTGTCCGTGTCCGGTTCCGGTACTTGCGCCGCGAAATTCTGGGTCAGGACGAAGGGTGCACGCAAATTGGATTCCATATGGCGATCCCAGCTTTGGCGCGTACCCGTCGCGATGTTGTCGTATTCAAAAATCGAGGCGTTGTTGACCAGACAGGTCAGCGGCCCGCCCAGCGCTTCCGCAGCACGCGGCACCAGATTCTGCACGGCAGCTTCATCCAGCAGGTCAGCTTGTAAGGCAGCACCGGACTGCCCCAACGCTGTAAGCTGGGCTACGGTTTCCTGCGCGCCGGCTTCAGACCCCGCGTAGTGAACCGCAACATCATAGCCGCGCTGCGCTAGATAGAGCGCCATCGCCTGGCCAAGACGCGCACCTGCCCCTGTGACCAACGCCCTCATTTGCGGGGCTTTTCGCATTGGCAAGGACCTTTGCCGATCCGGTAGCGCAGGCATTTTGGGCATTTGGCGTTGGCCAGCCGCTGTTGCCCCGGAAACCGCCATTTGCCGAACATCGCCAACACCAGCATGAAAGCCAGAAAGACAAAGATTGCCTTGATGATCACAGGCCAAACCTCGCAAAGGCCGCCCGTTCTTCGATGCCTGTAACAGCATCATCGACGATCTGCGCACCAAAGCGGGCGAGCAGCGGTTTCTTTTGTCCGTACCGACGGAACTTCACTTTGTCGCCGAAACGTTCTTTCATTACCGGCACCAGATGCCCGATACCGTCAACGAGACCTGCATCCAACCCTTTCTGACCAATGTAGACTTCGCCAGTGAACAGATCGGGATCATCTGAAAGCTTGGTTCCGCGCCGTGATTTTACGTAGTCGATAAAGGTGGCATGAAGGTCTTCCAGCCAACCTTTGAGCTTTTTTACGTCCGCAGGCTTTTCCGGCTGGAAGGGGTCCAGCAGTGACTTGGACTTGCCTGCCGTATGAACGCGGCGCTGTATACCGATCTTTTCTATCGCACCCTGTGCACCAAAACCGGCACTGATCACCCCGATGGAGCCGGTAATCGAACAGCTGTCGATAAAGATCTCATCTGCCGCGCAGGCCAGCCAGTAGCCACCGGAGGCGGCCACATCCTCGACAAAGGCAAAGACCGGGATTTTCTTTTCATCGGCCAGCCGACGGATCCGCGAAGCGATCAGCGAAGACTGTACAGGTGACCCGCCAGGACAGTTGATTTCAAGCGCGACAGCAGCAGGTTTCCCTTTGCTGAAGGCCTTTTCGATCACGGGTGCAAGGCTGGGGTTGTCCAATCCGCGTCCGGAATTGGCGATGGCGCCCTGCAGCCGGATGACGGCGACAAAAGGCTCTGATTTGATGAAGGGGATATACTTTTTCATGCTCGACTACTTAGGTTGTTGGGGGCCGCGCACAAGGGTCACTGCCTGATCCGCCAGCCGGTCCGGAAAATCCACCAGATGATCGCAAGGCAAAGGCCCGTGAAAAGCGCGATTGCAAAAAGGGATACGCCGATCGCCACGTCCGCTTCGCCAAAGAATGACCAGCGAAAACCACTGATAAGGTAGACCACCGGATTGAACAAAGTGATTGTCTGCCAGACAGGCGGCAGCATGGTGATCGAGTAGAAGGACCCGCCAAGAAACACGAGAGGCGTGATGACCAACAATGGGATCAGTTGCAGCTTTTCAAAGTTGTCGGCCCATATCCCGATGATGAAACCAAGCAATGCGAAGCTGACACAAGTCAGGACAAGAAACGCCAGCATCGCGATAGGGTGTGCGATCTGGAGATCAACAAAGAAGAAGGCCGTGACCAGAATGACCACACCGATGAACAGCGCCTTGGTGGCGGCTGCTCCGACATAGCCCGCCACGACCTCAAGAAAACTGACCGGCGCAGAAAGCAGCTCATAGATCGTCCCGATGAATTTCGGGAAATAGATTCCGAAGCTTGCGTTCGATGTGGCCTGCGTCATCACCGACAACATGATCAGACCCGGCACAATGAACGCGCCATAGCTGACACCTTCGACCTCGTCGATCCTGCTGCCGATGGCCGCGCCAAAAACCACGAAGTAAAGCGAGGTCGACAGAACCGGCGAGACAAGGCTTTGCATGATCGTGCGCAGGAAACGCCGCATTTCAAAGATGTAGATTGTCCAGACTGCGTTCAGGTTCATGCTGTTTCCTTTACCAGGCCGACAAAAATATCCTCGAGACTGCTTTGCTGGGTCTGGAGATCTTTCATATGCAGACCTGCTTTTTGCAGATCGTTGAGAAGCGTCGTAATCCCCGTCCGCTCGCCCTTGGTGTCATAGCTAAAGGTGAGCGACATTCCGTCGGGCGCACGCTCCAGATCATAATGCGCCAGCACATCCGGGATGGCTTCAGTGGCCTCGGCCAACTCGATTTTCAGTTGCTTCTGCCCCATCTGCGCCATCAGGTCCGTCTTGTCCTCGATCAGCAGAATTTCACCCTTGTTGATGACCGCCACGCGGTCGGCGATGGCTTCGGCCTCTTCGATATAGTGCGTGGTCAGAATGATCGTGACACCAGAGGCCTTCAGGTTCGCAACAACATCCCACATATCCTTGCGCAGTTCGACATCGACGCCAGCGGTGGGTTCGTCCAGAAACAGAACGCGGGGTTCGTGGCTAAGAGCTTTGGCAATCAGGACGCGGCGTTTCATGCCGCCCGACAGGGTCATGACCTTGTTGTCCTTTTTGTCATGTAAAGACAACTGCCTAAGCACATCCTCGATATAGGCGTCATTCCGCGGCTTGCCGAACAGGCCGCGCGAAAAACTGACCGCGTTCATCACTGTCTCGAAGGGTTCCAGATTTATCTCTTGCGGGACCAGCCCGATCAGATTGCGCGCAGCCCGAAATGCTGTCTGCGTGTCGTGGCCACCCACTGTGACGGTGCCCGAGGTTGGGACCGTGATCCCGCAAATCGTCGAAATCAGCGTGGTCTTGCCCGCACCATTGGGGCCAAGCAGCGCGAGTATCTCGCCCTCCTCGATCTCTAGGTTCACGGATTTAAGGGCTTCAAAGCCCCCCGCATAGGCTTTGCGCAGGTTCTGGACAGATACGATAGCGGACATGGGATACCTTCAGCTTGGTCTGCGCAACGTAGTGCGACCAGCATCAAAGGGAAAGGGATCACCCCGCACTTGAGGCATAATGCAATGTCCCTGCGCCATCGGGCTTGCGCCGGTTGCGGTTATTGAACCCTGACGAAGGTGATCCCGCCGAGAATTGTATCATAGCCTTCGATGTTAAGGCTCGGGTTCAGCGCGATGAGCGTTTCCAGCGAAATCCTGCGTGGTAGATTATTCAGAAAGTCCCACACATTTGTCTCGGCAAAAACGGCGGTGCATGTGATCTCGTTTTCCTCAAGAAAAGCGGGGTCGTTGTTGCAATCGTCATTTCCGTAGGTCACGCCGAACGCGCCCTGCGCAACGTGGTTTTCCGCACTCAACGGTGCAGCCAGAAAGGCAACACAGATGACTAAGAAACTCCGCAAGATAAGGTGGGACATGCTAGCTCCTCGATAGCAACCTTCTTCGCTTTGAGCCTAGGATAACTTATGGTTTCCCACAAGAGACATGCATTGGCATGCGAAGGCAGGCGGATCATGCCGACCTGATGCCACAGATGATTGCTGCCGGGATCATCCCATCAACCGCGCCACATCCAGCATTCGGCATGAGAACCCCCATTCATTGTCATACCAGCCAAAGACCCTGACAAGCCCGCCTTGCGTAACGCGCGTTTCGGGTAGAGACACGATCACGCTCTCGGACCGGGCGCGCAGATCGGTGGACACAAGCGGTTTGTCTGTCCAGCCGATGATCCCTGACTGGGCGCGCAGGACCGCGTGGACTTCCTCCAGCGTCACGGCCGCTTTGAGTGTGACCGTCAGATCAATCGCCGAGACCGAGGCCACCGGTACCCGGACTGCCGCCGCCTCGATCCGGCCCGCAATGTCTGGCAGAACCTGATCCAGTAACCGCTGTGCTGACGTGGTGGTTGGCACCATAGACAGGGCCGCCGCACGGCTGCGCAACATATCGCCGCGCGGGGCGTCAATGCTGGGCTGGCTGCCGGTATAGCAATGGATCGTCGTCATCCATCCGGTATCCAACCCCCACGTAGCGTCGATCAGCTTCACCAGGGGCGCGAGCGCGTTTGTCGTACAGGATGCGTTCGAGACAATTGCCTGATCTTTCAATAACCCCGCATTTGCGCCCAGCACCATCGTCAGGTCGGCAGCATCAGAGGGTCCAGAGATCAGCACCCGCGCGGCGCCAGCCCGCAAACCCCGCTCTGCAATCTCGCGGCTGTTCGCCTTGCCGGTGCATTCAAGCAGGATATCCACACCGGACAAATCCAGCGTTGAGACATCGTCGGTGCGCGCCAAGGGAATGTCTGCGCCATCGACAACAAGCACATTGTCTTCCTGACTAACGGTCCCGGCATAGGGGCCAAAGACGCTATCATATGCAAAGAGATGGGCACAAAGCGCAGGATCGGCGATATCATTGATCCCAACGATGTTGATATCTGGCCATGCGCCGGTTGCGTGGGCGCGGAGCATTGTTCGCCCGATCCGGCCGAAACCGTTGATAAATACACGCACCATATTCGCGCCCTCCCGTCTTGGCGCGACGCTGCACCATTGCGCAGTTTGTCACAAGCCGGGTTTCCAGCCCGTCACCAACACCCCGATATCGACCAGCGACCGAGAATCGGGCCGACTGCCAACACATTTGCCTTAAGAATCGATTCTTTGGACGCCCGGAAACAGGGCCGTTACGCAGAAATTTTACGCATAACTCCAATTAATTGATGTTCTGCGGCCAATCACGCCTCATTTCCGCAACACGCTACGGGTCAACCACAAAGCCATGAGTTTTCAGTTAAAATTGTAAATTATCGGCGATTTCTTGCCGGTCACTGTTTCGCAATACGCGTCTAATCCGCGTTATTCGCAAAGATTAAGAACCCTTAAACAACAAGTTAGCGTCACTTTTTGGCCTAATTTGAATGAGACCAAAAGCACCTAGGTCGGAATACCGATTGATGAGTGATTTTTGAGAGCTGGGTAGACAGATGGCTAAGCCGCAAGCAAAAGAGAATACAGACGAGAAGGACAGCTTCGTTGACGAACTGAAGCCAGGCACAAAGTTGATGCATGGCCAGTATACCATCGAAAGCTTTCTGAACGCCGGTGGTTTCGGCATCACCTATCTGGCCCGTGACAGTCTGGACCGCAAAGTCGTCATCAAAGAGTGTTTCCCCGGCGCATTTTGCCGTCGCAGCCGCTATGTGGTGCAGGCCCGTTCGCGCGCGCACCAGAACGAGTTGAAATCAATCGTCCGCCTGTTTGTGCAAGAGGCCCGCAGCCTTGCTAAACTGGACCATCCGAATATTGTCGGTGTGCATCAGGTCTTCGAAGATAACGAAACCGCTTATATGGCTCTGGACTTTGTCACTGGTCGCGACCTTCTCGATACGATCGAGGACCCGAACCACGGTCTGAACCCCGTCCAGGTCAAGTCGATCCTGAAAGAGATTCTGGGTGCCGTAAGCTTTATTCACGACCAAGGTATTCTGCACCGTGATATTTCACCTGACAACATCCTGATCAACAAGGACTTCCATCCTGTTCTGATCGACTTCGGCGCCGCGCGCGAAGAAGCCACCAAGCAAAGCCGTGTTCTGTCGGCGCTGCGCGTCGTGAAAGACGGCTATTCCCCGCAGGAATTCTACATTGCCGGTTCCGAACAAAGCCCAAGCAGTGACCTTTATGCCCTGAGCGCCTCGTTCTATCACCTGATTAATGGTGACGTGCCACCGAACTCGCAAGCGCGTCTGGCTGCAATCGCATCAGGTGAACCGGACCCTTACGAACCGTTGGCCGGTCGCTTCCCTGCGTATGAACCAGAGTTCCTTGCCGCGATGGACAAGGCGCTTGCCGTCCTCCCAAAAGACCGCGTCCAATCCGCACGAGAGTGGATCGAGATGATGGACGGGCAGAGCAATGTAACGCCGCTGAAGGTTGGCGCCGTTGTTGCCAAGGAAGAAACGCCGGAAGCGCCGGAAGCCGCGCCAGTGGCGCCCGCGCAGAAAAAATCGAATATGCCAATGCTGCTTGGCTCTGCCGCGGCAGTTGCGCTGCTGATCGGTGTCGGTGTGATCACCATGACGGGTGGCGAAGACGCACCGGTCGCCGAAGCTCCCGCACAAGCCGAAGCGCCAGTTGTCGCCGAGGCGCCTGCTGTTGAACCTGCGCCTGTCGTGGCCGAGACAGCCGCCCCTACAGAAGAGGCCGAAGTCGCCGAATTGCCTGCGTTCCTGGCAGAACCTGCCGCCGAAGAGGCCCCGGTTGCTGAGACTGCAGGAGAAGCCCCGGTTGCTGAAGTTGCACCAGAAGCACCTGCACCGGCGGTGTCCACCGAGCCGGAGGTCGCCATTGCAGAATCTGCTCCGGTGGTTGTCGAGGCTCCTTCCGAGGCACCGGCTACAGAGCTTGCAGTAAGCGAGACACCGCAGATTTCCGAGGAGCCATCAGCGCTTGCTGTTCAGGAAAGTGTCGTACCCCCAGCCCTGGTCGAAGGCCCGGAAGTTGCTGACGCACCCACTCCGACAGTGCGTCCGACACCGCGCCCCGAAGCCGTTGAGCTGGCCGCCGTGCCTGCGCCAGAGCCGCTTCCCGAGCCCGTTGCGACGCCCCGCCCGGTCAGCGAAGAGCCAGCCACAGACGCGGTGTTGCCTGAAACAACGAACGCACGCCCCGTAGCAACATCAGAAATCGCGCAGGTTGCACTGCCATCGACACCACAAACCGTTGAATCCATCGGGAACGGTCCTGTCGTCGAAATTTCTGCGGTTACCCCTGGCAATGAAATTGCGCCTTCGCAGGTTGCCTCCGACTGGACCGTCCAATTGCCGTTTATGGCTGCAGGCGCACGTTCAAACATTGTTGCCTCGGCCGGTCCAATCTCACCTGTCTGGGTCGAGCCGGGGCTGGTCATCACCGGCGTGAACGGTGTTGAGATCGATGCCATCGCCGACATTGCTGGTGTTCTGCGCCAGCAGGCGGGATCAGACGAGGTTGCCCCGACAATTCCGGTGGCCTTTGGCACTCTGGATCCGTCGTCCGGTGAAGCCGTGCAGCACAACTGGATCCTGCCTGTAGTGCAGAGCGTCGCTTTGCCTGATGGCACGCAGTTTGAGACAGTCTACGCAGGGTCAGGCTGGAGCACCTCGGTTGTAGAGCTTGCTGACGGTCAGACAGGTGGTTTGAAAGTTGGCGACGTTATTACATCGTACATCCCGACCGGCGAAGTTATTGATCAACGCGACTCACTGGTCAAACTGTTCGAGCGGGAATTTGAAAACGGCACAGAACAGTTCATGTTTGCCGTACAACGCGATGGCAGCCTTTGGGTTGGGTCGCTCGCCTCAAAGGGCACGACAGAGTAAAACGCTTGAAGGGCCCGGTGGTCCGCAACGCGTGATGTAAATTGAAAGGTAGCTAAGATGAAATTCATTCGTGATCTGCTTGGTAAGAAACGCAACGAAGAGACTACGCGTCAGGCGCCGCCGATCGAATCCCTTGAGCAATCCTATCGCGACACGATCGGATCCATGGTTGATGATGCCGGACAGTTGGAACATGCCGCAACGCCCGCACCCAGCGAAGTGCTGACAAATGAAGTGCGCGTTGTAAGCACCCAACCCAGCCCAGCGCCCGAAGCACCTGCGCCAGTCAATATCTGGGACTTGGAGGACGATGGCACGTCTAGCGCATTGCCAGAGCCAACAGCTCCGGCTGCACCGGTTCCGCCATTGCCGGAACCTGCCGTTGCATCTGCTGCCGCGGCCCGATCCCCCGCACGTTCGCGCCGCACGAAAACCCGCCTGATCGGTTTCGACAAATCGGATGGCGATGTCGTTGACCTGTTCAACGATGCACCAAAGGCTGCCCCGACAAAGAGTGTGAAATTTCCTGTCGGCTGGATCGTCGTCACAGACGGCCCCGGTCGCGGTGAAAGTTTTTCTCTGCTGGCAGGGATGTCGCAGATCGGACGCGGCGAAGACCAGGCGATCCAGCTTGATTTTGGCGACAACTCGATCTCGCGTTCGAACCATGCCGCGATTGTATATGACGCCGACACCAAGGAATTCTTGCTTGGCCATGGTGGCAAATCAAATATCGTTCGTTTGAATGATAAGCCATTGATTAGCAATGAAACGCTGAAAACGGGTGATATCATCCGCATCGGAGAAACAGTTTTGCGCTTTGTCGCGCTGTGCGACAAGTCCTTCAACTGGGCCGATGGCGCGACCGAGGAGGACGAAGATGTGGCGATCGCCTGAACCACGTTTTGACGTCGCATCTGCGATTTGTCAGGGCGGGCGCGACTACCAAGAAGACGCTATTGTCACTGATTTCCCGTTCGGGGCGGATAGTGGCATGGTTGTGCTTGCTGACGGGATGGGTGGCCATGCCGCCGGCGATGTTGCAAGCAAGATTGTCGTCACTGAGGTCTTTAGCGAGCTCAAGTTCGAAAGTGCCAACTTTGCCGATTTCGAAAGTGAAATTCCGCGCTTTCTGACCGAGTCGGCATCCAATGCGAACAGCTACGTGCGCGATCACGTACATGCGCATCCTGAGACACGTGGTATGGGTGCGACGCTTGTGTCGGTCGTCCTGATTGAAAACCGCATGTACTGGATGTCTATCGGTGACAGCCCGCTCTATCATTATCGTGGCGGCAAGATGAAGCAGTTGAACGAAGATCATTCAATGGCGCCGCAGATCGACTTTATGGTCAAACAAGGCTTGTTGGATGAAGAGGCCGGGAAGAACCATCCGGACCGGAACTGCCTGACATCTGTGATACTGGGTGATCGCGTCGCCAAGTCCGACTGCCCGAAAACACCATTCGAGCTGCAGGTGGGCGACATTGTTGTCGTGTCCAGTGACGGCCTGCAGTATCTGGAAGACGCCCAGATTCAGAAAATCCTGCACCGTTATCGCCGCAAGAAAGCCGCCGAGATTGCCGGTTATCTGCTGGAAGCGATCGAAGCGCTGGCCGACCCTGATCAGGATAATTGCACCTTTTCAGTGATCAAGTTGAACCACAACAAGCCCGTGATCCGCGCGATCCGCGCCAAACCTGTAGGACACGTGGACACGCAGACATCGACCGTCACACGCGTGGTTGACCTTGAAGAGGTCGAGAAAGTCGCCGCCAAGCCGCAAGCAATGCCAGTTGCGGCAGCCAAGACAGAACCCACGGTGATCAAAGAGGTCAAACCGCTCAAGAAAGTTGAGTTAAACGACGACATTGACATGACAGAGGAGGTTGATGCGGCTGCGCCGCCGGCTAAGATTGCCGCCGGAGGTAAGTAATGTCGAATCAATCTCTGGGGAACCGGGTTCAGTCAGAGCTCGAGCAGGCCGTCGCAAGTGGCCTGCTTCCTGATTCTGTACAGGAAAAAGCCGAACAGCTCTTGACGCGCCTGCAAAAGCCGGTGCGTCTGGCACTACTGGGGATGCCAGGATCGGGCAAATCCGCCTTGCTGAACCTTTTGGTGGGGAGCAATGTCATCCCCGAGAGCGTGCGCCTGCCAACGTTGCAATTGGTCTATGCTGAAACGCCGAAAGCCGTGTGCACATTGCCCGATGGCTCCAAGACCGTTTTGGACGATGTCGATATTGCTGAAATCGCGGCCCTTTCACCCGTTTTTGTTGAGATGCAGATGCCCCATGCGGCACTTCGGAAAATCTCGATCCTCGAAGTTGTGGCGCCGAATGATCCCAACGCCATCCATCGTGCTTCCCAGTGGGCCGCCAAACGGTCCGATGTCGCGCTGTGGTGTACGCGTGGCTTTAACGAGACCGAACAGCGCATCTGGGCCACGATGCCCGATCTGACAAAGGACCATTCGTTTTGCATGATCACGCGCGCTGACTACCTGAGGACAGAAGGCTTGTTCGAAGCCACTGTTGGCGCAGTAAAACTTGCCGCTCGAGACGAGTTCACCGATGTTCTGGCCATTGCCACAACGCAGGCAATCGCTGCACGTCATGCGGACGGGACCGTTGACAAGGTCGCAATGCGTGACAGTGGCGGCTCTGCGTTGATTTCAGCTGTACTGAAGCAGGTCGAACTTGGCCGCCAGTCTGCAGTCGATATGGCTGATGTCATGCTCCATCAGCACGCTGATGTTCTGTCGAAAGTGCACCAAAAGAGCCCCGATATTGAGGCGCCAGAAGAACCTGCAGCACCTGAACAAGAGCCGGTTGCGCCAGTGCAACCTGCCGTGGCAGATACGCCCGCCGCCGAAGTGGCCGCCAAAGAAACCGCACCAGAGCCTGCAGCCAAGGAAGCGGCAAAACCGGCAGCAAAAGACGCCATTTCCCGCCTGCGCGAGATTGCAGCGCGCAAGAATGTCTCGCGCGATCCCGCCTTTGAACCGGCAAAGGCTCAAGAACCAGCACAGCCCGTCGCGCCAGAACCCGAGCCCGAGCCTGAGGTAGCCGAGAATGAAGGGGCAGCGGGACTGCAACCCGCCACCCGTGACGCTTATGCGCATGTAATTGCCTTTATCGAAGACCGCGGCACGGAGCTTGCCAGCACTTTGGAAGAACACGGCGATGCCGGGCCTGCCGAAATCATGGCGATGACTGCAGATCATATCCAGTGGCTTTGCGACTATCTCAACGCCCATGGAGATGATGCAGATCAGTCGTTGCTCCGTGTCCGTGAGACAGCATTCGACGCGGCAGATATGGTGCAACTGATGCAAATGGAAAAACGTGACAGCGCAGCACTTGAAGCTGTAAGCCTAATGCTACAAATAAAAAGAGAGTTGCAGGCGGATTTGGCAGCGTAAGTTGCCGTTAGACTTGTGAAAATTTTAGGTACCGCGCCACACTTTTGCCGTTCTGATCTGTTTCCATAATGGCAATAAAGATGGTGTTCTCCTTGTTATTTGGCTGCAAGGGGAACTGGTGTTAATGCTGGTGCTATGATTTTGCTGAGGACAAACTGAGATGAAGATGGAAGAGGTCGCAAATGGGGATGGTCTTGCAGTCCCGCCAGAGCAACTCCCTTTCATGCGGCTTGGCCTGGAAAGACTGGATGCGTTTCATGATGAGGTTGTCGATCTAGAGGCGACTCTTGCCGATGTCGTCAAGCTGGGCGGGCAGGACGCCGAGAAGAAAGCTAACAAACTTATCAAACAGTTACGCGCTTTTGAACCCAGCATCACGATGATTGGCCAGATCAAGTCGGGAAAGACGTCACTGGTCAACGCGATGGTCGGTCGTCCCGACTTGCTGCCTGCGGATGTGAACCCGTGGACCTCTGTGGTGACCTCTCTGCACCTCAACACACCGCTCTTGGAAGATGCGCCTACTGCAACCTTCCAGTTCTTCAGCCAGGGCGAATGGGATCACCTTGTCGAGAACGGCGGCCGAATCGGTGAATTGTCCGAACGTGCAGGTGCCGACGAAGAACTTGAAAAGGTACGCGCACAGATTGCCGAGATGCGCGAAAAAACCAAGCAGCGCCTTGGCCGCAAGTTCGAGTTGCTGCTGGGCCAGAAGCATAACTACGCCGAGTTGAGTGATGAACTGGTGCAGCGCTATGTCTGCATGGGCGACGATTTTGAAGATCTGGACGAAGACGACCAGCAGGGCCGCTTTGCCGACATTACAAAGTCTGCCGATCTTTATTTGGATGCCGACAAGATCCCGATGCCGATTTGTCTGCGCGATACCCCCGGCGTGAACGACACTTTCATGATGCGCGAGCAGATTACGATCAACGCGCTGCGTGACAGTCGTATCTGCGTGGTGGTTCTGTCGGCCCATCAGGCGCTGAGCTCGATGGACATGGGCCTGATCCGCCTTATCTCGAACGTCAAGGCACGCGAGGTTGTCATCTTTGTAAACCGGATCGACGAACTGTCGAACCCTGCCGATCAGGTGCCGGAAATCCGCGAAAGCATCTTGCAGACGCTGGCTGACAACAACGGCCCCGAGAACCCCGAGGTGATTTTCGGCAGTGCCTATTGGGCCAACATGGCCCTGACCGAAGAACTGGATGATATTGTTGCCGACAGTGCAGAGGCAATGTTCAACTGGGCCGAAGCCGCGCTGAGCGCCGAAACGGCCGGCATGGAAACACAAGAACTGGTTTGGCATCTGTCGGGTGTTCCCGAACTCTACCGCGCCTTGTCCGAACGTATCGCCGAAGGCCCCGGTGCCGAAATCCTGTCGGCGTCGCGCAAGCGTGCGCTGAACCTTGTCGGTGGTGTGCGTGCGTCCAATGCTGTGGTTTCCATGCGCCTTGACGGTGACACAGTCGAAATCATGTCGCCCCAGAAACTCTCTGCACACCTGAACGAACTGGAAGCACAAAGCCTGAACACGCTGGATGAGCGGCTTGATATCGCGTTTCAACAGTTCGGATCTCGGGTTGACCAATCCCACAAGCGGTTCCTTGACCGTGCACTCGAATCCCTCTTGCAGCATCTGGAAACCAATGGCGAAGAAGAAATCTGGCAATATAGCCCTGACGGTTTGCGGATGCTTCTGCGCACCAGCTATCAGGTGATGCGCCGCAATGTGACGGCGACTTGTCTTGATGTGTATGGCACAGCGGCGGCTGATCTGGCCAATACATACCGCTCGGCCTTTGGTGTAGATGTTGAGAACTTTACCATCACGCCCCCTGCACCACCGGAAATTCCAGCCCCTGTATCACTGGGCCAGACGATTGCACTGGACCTGCAAACATCCTGGTGGAAGGGCTGGTGGAAGCGCCGCAAAGGCTATCGCGCCTTCGCCAGCGGTTTCTATGATCTGATCGAGGCCGAGACTGCGCCGATTGTTGACGAACTGAAGATACGTCAGGCGAATGATATCCGCGCAAAGGCAAAGGCAGAGCTGCAAGAGTTCCACGCTGAACAGCGCGCAATTCTGGAAGACATCAGCAGCAAATCCGAGATCGCCATTGAGGATTTGGAAGATATTTTCGGTATTACTGCCCAGCAGGAACGTGACGAGCTTTTCGACTACATCTTTGAAGAGTTGAGTGAAAGTGACCCTGTGCTTGCATTAGGAGTTGAGAAATGAGTTTTGGTGAATCAGCATCGGTGACACGCCGCAAGCCGCGCATCGCCCTGATGGGAGAATTCAGCGCTGGCAAAAGCACACTTTCCAATCTGCTGATGGGTCAGAGCCCTTTGCCAGAGAAAGTGACCGCGACACGTCTGTCACCCGTCTGGATTTCTTACGGCACCCGTGCCCCCTATCGTGTTGATGTCGACGGCACGACGGAAACAATTGCAATCGAAGACCTCGAACAGATTCCCGTCGAAGAAACCCGCAGCATCCGTCTTTTCCTTGAAGCGGATATTCTTGAGGTCTGCGATCTGATCGACTTTCCAGGTATTTCTGACCCGAACATGTCTTCCGCCGTTTGGGAACGTATGCTGCCAGAGGTGGATGCCGTGATTTGGTGTACCCACGCTACGCAGGCATGGCGCCAGTCCGAGGCCGCGGTATGGGATGAAATGCCACAGGCCGTGCGCGAAAACTCGATCCTGTTGATTACCCGTTTTGACAAGCTGACCAATGAAAAAGACCGTGGCCGCGTCATGAAACGCGTGACCCGTGAAACGCAGGGCCAGTTCGGTGGCACCTTTCCGGTTTCGCTGCTGCAGGCCATTCAGGCGGGCGAAGACTATGATCTCTGGGAGGCAAGTGGCGCAGGTCCTTTCACAGCGCACCTGATTGACGTGATCGAAAATCTGACCAAACTGACGGCCCGCACCGAACTGCCGCTCTATAATGTGGATAGTCTAAGCGATATTCCTCAACCTGTTGCAAGGCCTGTAATGCCACGGCGTGTTCAGCGCCCGGCGAATACCAGCCGCACGGTGCGCCGCCCTGCCGAAGCAGACCCGACAGACGACCTGCCCACATCCATTGCCGATCCTATTTTGCGCTCGTCATGATGCCAAACGGCCTGCGCGGGTCTTTCACAAACTGCGCAATTGCCGTAGTCATAGCTGGACGTAGTTAAAAAGCAGGCTGCTAATGGTTGTTGATGAGTTGGATGCTTTGCGGGAGAAATACGAAGGCTGCGCGGCGCTGGCCTTTGCTGACCTGTCCACGAAGATGATCCTTGTTACTGACTCTGGTTCGAATTTGCGGCGTGAGGCACTCGATGCCTTGTGTGCCGAAGCCGCGTTGCTATTGGGTGCAAATGGCAAGCCCGCTCTGGCAGACAAGCCAAGCGATCTGGCCTCTGTTGCGAGTACAACGCAGTTGCGGGTCTTTTTGCGGGCCGAGCAAGAGCCAAACGATGTTCTTTGTTGTATCTGCGGCCCAAAAATGGATGCAGATGCCTTTGTTGCCGACGCCTGCGCATGTCTTGACCGCATCAGTAGCGGCGAATGAAAAGAAGTAACGAAGAGCTGGAAACAGGCTGATGAGCGAACCCAACGCTTTGGCACAAAAACTCGCGATGCTGGCGTCGAAAGAAACTCTCGACGCCTCTGGTGCGCGCATCATCTCCGAGGGAGGAGCACCAGAACCTATTGCGGCAATCCTGCGCGAGGTCGATGATACGGTGCTTGAGCGCTGTCTTGCATTCACGTGCGGCGAAACGACGGTCCGTATCATTGCGGCCGGTCGGCGGATGCGCGGTATTTTGGATATCTCCCCTCAACGAAACGTTGACAATATCGGTCACGTTCTATCGCGCGAGGACCCACAAGGGGTGCACGCCACTTTGGAGCTCTTGCAGGATATCTGCGGCGGGGCCGACCGCCTGGCCGTGCGCAGCCTGCCTCCTGAACCCTTCGGAAACAGTGGAGAGCGCGGCATTTCTGCAGACGGTCTGGCCGATCTTTGGGGCATCGCAACGGATGGGACACCCAAACCCCCGATGGAGCAGTTTCTTAGCGTGAATGCAGCAGCTTTTTCGTCTGTCTTGCACATCCGCAAAGGCGAAGTCGTTTCAACAGCTGGGGATTTCAAAGCGTTGCAGACCATCTGGAAAACGCAGGTTGATGCGTTCCGTGAGGCACACAAGAAAACCTTGCGCGGCGAAGAAGGCGCGCAACTTGTCTGTCTGGAAGGTGCTCTCGATGACGGGTCTTCGGCGGCAATGGCGCTGTGCGAAAACGAAATCGCTTTGGTTGCCTATGACGCGACGCGCTTTGGACATATGCAGTCATCCTGGCATCGCATTTTCGCCTGATGCATCCGGCTGCGACAACAGCAGCCCCCGCTGCCAGCTTTTTTGAAGGTTTCGAGGAACGGTATCTGGACACGGCGGAGGGCCGCATCTTCTACCGTATTGCAGGGAGCGGTCGGCCTTTGCTGTTGTTGCATGGCTATCCGCAAACCTCGGCGATGTGGCATGCGATTGCCCCCGTTCTTGCCCGGTCCTATCAGGTGATTTGCCCCGACCTGCGCGGCTATGGCCGATCGTTCAAACCTGCAACAGACCCGTCACATACGCCCTATTCCAAACGGGCGATGGCGGGTGATGTTCTGGCTTTGATGGATCATCTGGGGCACGGACGCTTTGTGATAGGGGCACATGACCGCGGGGGGCGGGTGGCACATCGTTTGGCGGCAGACCATCCTGAACGTGTCATCGCGCTTTCGGTGCTGGACATTGCGCCTACCCGCGAAATGTACCGCGATGCAGGCAGCGGATTTGCGCATGCCTATTGGCACTGGTATTGGCTGACCCTGCCCCATCCATTCCCGGAACGGCTGATCGGTGCTGATCCCGCGTTCTTCTGGCTCAAGAAATGCGGTGCGGGTGCTGCCGGGCTTGCCCCCTTTGTTCAGCAGGCGCTGGACGAGTACCTGACCTGTTTTGAGGCTCCAGAGGCAATTCACGGCGCCTGCGAAGATTACCGCGCTGCGGCAACCATTGACATTGCGCATGATGATGCTGATCCGACCAAGCTGCAAATGCCACTGCTGGCATTGTGGGGGCAGGACGGAGTGATCGAGGCCAATTTTGACTGCATTGCACTTTGGCAGGAGCGCGCATCAGACGTGCGTGGCTGGGCTTTGCCCGGCGGGCATTACCTGGCCGAACAGAACCCTGACAAGGTGCTCGAAGCGTGGCTGCCCTTCTTTGCAGAAAACACGGCCTAGGTAAGCCGCGCGGGAAACCCTTCGGCCCGCAGATCGGTATCCAGCAAATCCTCAAGCAATTTCACGATCATTGGCGACTGAGCCTCGCCCCCATAGGCCGCGCGGGCGGCGACATAGGTTTGTTCGGTCGCCGCGGCCAGATCCAACGGCACTTGGAACTCCCGCCCGAATTCCATTGCAAAGCCAAGATCCTTGAGCGCCAGATCAATATTGAAAGCCACATCATAAGATCCATTCAGCACCAGTGCGCCCTCTGTTTCATGAACAAAGGATGTTCCCGATGACGCCTTGATCGCATGCCACGCCTGCCCCAGATCAAGGCCACCGCGCTTGGCCAGCATCAGCGCCTCGCCGCAGGATTTGAGGTGGATGAAGGCCAGCATGTTGGTGATCACCTTGATGATCGACGCCGATCCCAGAGGTCCCATGTGAAACACCTCATTGCCCATTGCGTGAAGTGCGGGCAGATGTGTTTCGAACATGTCTTTGTCGCCCCCTGCCAGCATGGTGATATTGCCTTGCGCAGCAAGATGAACGCCGCCTGTCACCGGCAGTTCCATCATGCGGACATCATGTCTTGCGGCAATCCGGGCAAATTCCAGCACCTCTTCACGACCCAAGGTCGACATCTCGATCCAGTGCGCTCCTGCGCGCATCGCAGGCAGCATCTCGGCAGAGACAGCTTCGGAAACAGCGGGCGATGGTAGGCAGGTTATGACGTGATCGACCTTCGCTGCCAATTCCGCGGGGCTGTCGGCCCATTTCGCACCCAGCGCGATGGCGCCTGCCGCGGCTTGCTTGTTGATATCTGTAACCGTGACATCCATGCCTGCGCGCAAAAGGCAGGCCGCGCAATTCGCGCCAAGATTGCCTTGGCCGATGTATCCGTAATGCATGGGTGGTCCTTATTTGAAGTAGATGTTGTAGTCCGCGCGGATCGCCGCATCGAGCACAGGATCAACCTTGATCCGCGCCTTGTCGAGGATTTCGTTCTTCCGCGCGATAGCCTGATCCAACAACATCGGGCGGTCCGCTTCGTTCCATTCCTTCGGGCTCATCCGGTTACCGAGCGACGGGTAGATATACTCGGTCTGCATCAATTGAAGCGTTTGGTCAGACCCGAGATAGTGGCCGGGGCCACCTAGACAAACAGCCTTCATCGCTTCGATCGACGTGCTGTCTTCGGTTACATCGATCCCGCGCACTGTGCGAAGAACCTGACCGATAACATCATCTCCCAAGACCAGAGATTCAAGGCAGAACCCCAACAGCGAAGCGTGCATGCCGACCGCTTCATAGACCATGTTCAGACCTGACAATCCGGCAAGGACATTGGTGATCCCTGTTTCCCATCCAGCCTGCATATCGGGGAGTTTGGAGTCAGATATGCCTGCAGCAGCGCCGCCGGGAATATCGTAGAAACGATGCATCTGCGCACATCCTGCCGTCAGCAGCGCCTGCTCGGCCGACCCGCCCGACATCGCACCGGTGCGCAGGTCTGACACGAACGGCCATGTGCCAAAAACGGCCGGATGACCGGGCGCCATCGCATTGACATAGACAACGCCTGCAAGACATTCTGCCACGGCCTGGACGATCGCAAGGGCGATAGGTGCCGGTGCAGTTGCCCCCGCTTGTCCCGCAGACAGCAGCAGGACAGGCATGCCCGCGCGGATGCAGGCCTCCATCGAACGGCAGCTTTCCTCGGCGAATTTCATCGGCGGGACGACAAAACAGTTCGAGTTCGAAACAAAGGGGCGCGCACGCCATGCCTCTTCGCCACCTGCGATCCGGTGCAAGAGTTCGATTGACGGCGCGACATGGCTGGGATCGTCAAAGGATGTGCCGACATGCTTGGTCGTGCCGGAACAGCAAGCGTAAATCGTGTTGAGGTCCATTTCGAGGTTGTCGGGGATGTCCCGCGCGACCATCGCGCGCTGGAAAAAGTGTACGTTGTCCAACGCATGCGTGATCTTGGCCGCATCGTGCAGGTCTTGCGCGGTACTATCGCGGTAAGTGTTCGTTTCCAGATCGACAACGTGAACGGCGGCACCCGCAGTCCCGAAATGAACCCGCGATCCAGTCAGGTGAAGATCATATTTTTCCTCGCGGCCAAAAAGCGTGATATTGCGCGCCGCCTTTGCAAGCATGTCTTCGACCAATGCACGCGGGAAGCGGATGCGCCCGTCGTCACCCATGATAGCCCCTGCTTTGGTCAGAATTTCAACGCCCGAGGGCGGCGCCTGCGACAAACCAATCTGTTCAAGGGCATCAAGTGCTGCATGGTGGATGCGTAGCACTTCTGCGTCGGTCAGAGGCTTGTAGCGCCCGCCAGAAAGACCGGCGCGGACAGGACGCAGATCCTCGGCCAATGGTGCACTGCGCAAAGCGACACGGGCGGCGCGGCCACCGCTGCGACTGGTTCTTTTCTTGATGGCTTCCATTCATGTGCCTCCCCGCACTGAATGTGAGTATTCAACCAGTCTCGGCATCGATCAATCTGCTAATCCGGTCATTATTGATCTGCAGAACCGATTAGTACAGGATATGTAATATGCAGATTGAATTGATCGACACCTTTCTGGACCTTTGCGAAACAAAGAGCTTCAACCAGACGGCTGAGCGGCTGGGGGTAACGCAATCGACGATCTCGGGGCGTATCAAGTCGCTTGAAAAGTTGATCGGCGTCCGGCTTTTCCAGAGATCCCGTTCGGGGACTGCATTGACAACGCAGGGACTGCGGTTCGAACCCCATGCACGGAGCTTGCGGCATGACTGGGTCACTGCACTGAATGCGACCCGCGACACCGCGATGGCCGGGGTGACGATGCGCATCGGACTGCAACACGATCTGATGGGTGTGAACGTCAAACAGTTGGTCGGTCGGTTGCGTGCTATCTTGCCTGACACTGCCTTGCTCTTCGAAACTGATTATTCAGGACAAATGTGTTCTGATTTGACTTCAGGAAAACAAGATATTGCAATATTATATTCTCCTGTAGTTCAGCCCGATCTTTATTTTGAAACTTTGGGAGAGCTCAGGTTCATCATGGTTTCAACCGAAAGTGACCGCCTCGGGGGGATCAACAAGCAGACCTACATCCTCGCCAACTACTCGGCCGCTTTCGCTCATGCCCATGCAGCATTGTTGCCGGACTTGGCGCATGTGTCGCTTTCGATCGGTCAGAATGCCGCGATGGTTGACCTGCTGACATCTCTGTCTGGATCGGCCTATGTGCTTGAGCACTCGGCGAAAGCATTGGTCGCATCGGGGGACTGCCAGATTGTCAAAGATGCGCCGCCGATCATGCAAACGGTCTTTGTTGGGTTGAATATGCGCAATCGTCACAGGGCCGCCTATCGGAAATTGATCAAGGCATTGCATGAGCAATATGGTCCGGCTACTCCGATCCGGTCTCGGGACCGAGGGGGAACACGCGAAATCGCTTAGAGCATCGGAATTTGGCACCTTCCGCATCGTTTAGGCGGGCCCAGCCCGAGGGGCTGGCGGGATATGGGTGGAATGCTCAAGCGCCGGTTCCAGCCACGACGCGCCGAAGACCACCACAGGGCAGCGTGCAGCGTCCAGAAGGGAACGGAGGTGTTCCTTGCTGTGCACCGGCCCATCCGCGAGGTCAGTCACAACGGCCTGAACGTTGGTGCGGGCCAGTCGCAACAGTGCCGCATCAAGCGTTCCAAATCGTAGACCGTCCGGCATTGTTTGCGGGGTACCCCCGTCATCAACTAGAAACCGGACCACCCTCGTACCGTGCTTTTCTGCCAATCTTTCCGAGAACCACAACGCCCCGCCATCCTGCGCGGATGGCGTTCCCAGATAGATAATCTGGCCATGGACCGGATGCAGGGCGCGATGGCCAATGATCATCACATCCCACGCGCGTCCAGCCCTTGCCATGCATTCGATCAAATCGCCTGTCTGCTGCTCAAAACTCCACCCCAACAGCGGCGGTCTGGCGATGTCGGCAAGCTGCTGGCGGAACGCGCGCGCATCCGCGTTTATCATCATCCTGACCTGTGCCGGAGATGGCGCAATGACCGACGCACCGGTCAGCGAAATGACCCGCCGGTTCGGTAGGGCGCATGCCGCAATGAAGTCGGCCTCTTCAATCAGCAAACCGCCCAAATCCGTTAGCATATCGGCTGCCATGTCTCCGGCTATTTGTAGCGCCGAAACCGCGTCGGAAAAAGAACCTGCGCCGATCAGTACGCGAATCTTGGCGTGTGCCATGACGCTAGTCTCCAATTGCGCGATCTGCGCCCTGTTCGGGGTTTGCAGCAAAAACCTTGCGCGCCTCGGCAAATGACCGCAGCTTTTCCTCGACACGTGCGTTGATGCTGTTTGGCGGAAACTTGCCGTTGCGCCCTCTGCGCCCCGCACTGTGTCCCGTAAGGATTTCGATCCCTTCATCAATGGTCTTGACAGCGATCACCCGGAATTTCTGGTTGTCAGCAGCCTCTACAACGTCGGGACGCAGCATTAGGTGACCGATATTCGCTTCGGGGATCAGCACACCTTGGTTGCCGGTCAGCCTGCGCGCCTTGCAGGTGTCAAAGAACCCTTCAATCTTTTCGTTCACACCGCCAATCGCCTGCACTTCACCCATCTGGTTCACAGACCCCGTCACCGCGAGTCCCTGCCGGATCGGGACACCGGATAATGCCGAGAGCAGCGCATAAAGCTCGGCTGAAGACGCGCTGTCGCCGTCAACACCGCCATAGCTCTGCTCAAAGACAAGACTGGCATGCAACGACATCGGAACATCAAGCGCGTATGTCGCCGACAGATAGCCTGCAAGAATCAGTACGCCCTTGGAGTGCAAAGGTCCGCCCAATTCGACCTCGCGTTCGATATCGACCAATTTACCGGTGCCCATGCGGACACGCGCTGTAATCCGCGACGGCCGGCCAAAATAATGCTGTCCGACCCCAAGTACCGAAAGCCCGTTGACCTGCCCAACCGCCGACCCGCTGGTATCGATCAGAATGGTTTTGCGGGTGACGGCTTCTTGCATGCGATCCTTGATACGTGACGCGCGGCGATCGGCCTGCGTGATCGCCCGTTCAATATGATCTTCCGAAATCAGGGGCGTTTCTGCCTGCGCGGCATAGTGATCTGCCTCGCGGATCACATCAACCAACGCACGCAGTTGCAAGGTCAGCTTTTTTGCGTCTGCACTGATCCGCACCGCATGATCCAGTAGACGTGCAACAGCTGACGCAGTCATGGGCCGCAGGCCATCCTTTTGCGCATAAGAAGCAATCACCCGCGCCATTTTCTTGATGTTGTGCGACGACCGCGGCAGATCATCCTCGAAATCGGCCTGCAGCTTGAACAGTTCACTGAAGTCGGGATCAAGCAATGTAAGCAACATATGCAGGTGTCGATCCCCGATCAGGACCACACGGACATCAAGCGGGATCGGGTCCGGCTCCAGCGCGGTGGTCGATGCAAGACTCAGCCGATCGGCAAGCGATGTGATCGTGATCGCGCGGCTGTGCATGCAACGTTTCAGGGCATCCCAGGCAAGAGGCTCTGACAATATCTGACGTACATCAAGCACCAGATAGCCGCCATTCGCACGATGCAGCGCACCCGGCTTGATCAGGGTAAAGTTTGTCGAAAGCGTACCCATTTGGGAAACATGGTCTATGCGGCCGGTCAGATGGCTGAGCGAGGGTAGGTCCTCGGTCACAACAGGCGCATTCTCGGGTTTGGTCGGGTCATGCCCGACCATGATGTTGACGGCATAGCGGTCGAATTGGGGTTCGCGGTGGTATTTCCGGATGGCCTTGGGGAAGGTGCCATTGCCTTCGCCATTCTGCGGTATCAAGAACAATTCAGCGTTCGAGATCATATCAAGGCGCACCTGTTCAAGATAGGCTACGACATCATGATGGCCTTTGAACCGGTCCTCAACCTCACGCAGACGGACCGAAACCGCGCGCTCTGCCATGGATGAATGCAGGCCCTCGATCCTCTGGCGGTATTCCTTCTGAAGCTGAGGACCCTGCTTGAGGATCGTCGCAAGGCGTTCTTGCAGGCGTTCGATCTTGTTGTCGATTTCCGCGCGCTTCTCGGGGTCCAGTTTTTCGTAGACATCCGGCTTGATGGGCTTGCCATCCACGATCGCCGCCAACATGAAACCCATGGGGGTGCGCAACAACGCGACATCCTCGGATTGTGCCAAGGCCGCGAATTCCGCGATTGGCTCCTCGTGCCTTTCGCCAAACTCTTCCTCGATGGCGCGGCGTTGCGTCTGGTACTCCTCGGATTCGAACAGGGCTGGAATCTCGTTGGCCAGATCATCCACAAGATCCTGCATCGCCGTCTTCAGTCGCAAAGCGGAACCCGATGGAAGCTCGATGGCGTTGGGTTTGTGTGGCGCTTCGAAATTGTTGACGTAGACCCAGTCACTTGGTGTCGGGCGGCGCGCAGCCTGCTCGGCCAAGAGCTTGTGGACAGCGGTGTGGCGCCCCATGCCTTCTTGCCCGAGGACATAGAGGTTGAAATCCTTGTGGGCTATCCCTGCCGACAACCTGATTGCGTCAATCGCGCGTTTCTGCCCCAACAGACGCGGGTCTGGCCGCAGGTCGACGGTAGTTTCAAAGCCAAGATCATCGGGATTGCAGGTATCACGTAACTGCTGCGCCGCCAGCCCCACGGGGAGCGAAACCTTGTTGTCTTGTGCTGGAGTCATCTTGCTCTTCCTCGGTCGTGGCCGCTGAGGGGAGGCACCAACGGCAGGAACGCTACCGGTCGCTTGTTCCATCTGGTCCGCAGTTTTTTCGGACCGGCGCCTATGCGCTCCCCATCGTTGTGGCTCGGAAGAGACTTTGACACGCCGTCTGTCGTAGCCGTTGATTTACATCAATGCCGCGCCATGCGTGTACGGTGGCATTCTTTTCTCTGGTGAACATGCATGCGCTACAAATGCAGCACGCTTGGCCCTTCAGAAGTAAATGCGCGCGTTCCGCATACCCCAATCGGCATAAAGATCGGCCATGATCGTGCCGAACTGCTGTTCAGCTGCGGCAAGTGAAGTCTTGGTGTCTGCCACTCCGCCAAATATCATCGCTTCATCGCCAGCCTTGACACCCGCGATATCGGTAACGTCGACAACCAGCGTATTCATAGAAATCTTGCCCAAGACAGGGGCGCGCCGGTTGCCAAGCACCACCGCAGCATCGGGGTGCGTGTCTCGACGGAATCCGTTTGCGTAGCCGATCGAAAGACAAGCCAGCCTGCGGTCCGATGCCAGACGGCTGGCCCTGTCATAGCCGACCGGTGCGCCTTGTGGATAATCCCCAACGCTGACCACCCGCGCTTTCAGATCCATGGTGGTTCTGAACCCCCACTCCGGCTTCAGGATGCCGTAAAGAATTGCGCCGCAGCGGTACATATCGGTTTCGACGGGTTGGTCTGAAACCAGCGTCAGCGAACTGCCCGCATGAACCAGAATATCCGCGCGTTCCAATACACTATTCTCGATCACCCAGGCCACCTGTCGCTGGAACAGCTCGGCATTGCAGCGCAGGCTTTCAGGTGCATTGCAGGGGAAATGCGTGCAAATGCCAACGATATCCTTGCCCAGCGCCTTCAGCACGGATCGGCAGACTGAGCGTCCTTCCTCGGTCGCAATCTCAAGCCCGTCGCGCGACATACCCATGGCATTCAAGGCCAGATGCGCCCGCACCCTATGACCCGCCCCCGAGAGCGCCCCTAGCTTTCTGGCAATTGCAAGCGAACTGACCTGTTCTTCAACTTGCGCATCCAGCGCGTCGTCGATCTCGTCAGGAGTGGCCGCGCGGAGCCGTATCAAGGCGCCGTCATATCCGGCGGCCCGCACAGCACGGGCCTCGGCATTCGATGTGATACCAATGCAGGTTATTCCCTGCGCCTGCATCAATGGCACGACCTGCGCAATGCCGTGGCCATAGGCATCAGCCTTGAGCACCGCACAAAGCCGACGCCCCGACGGGACAAGTGCAAGAGCCAACGCCAGATTGCGCGAAATCCGATCAAGATGAATCTCGCACCAAGAACCGGGATAGCTGTTCGAGGTCATGATCCAGGCGGACCCAACAGCCGCAGGACGATCCCGTAGAACTGTTCGATCACAACAGGAAGCAACGCATCGGGAAAATCATAGTCAGGGTTATGTAGCTGAGGCTGGGTCTCGCCCGCGCCGATATAGAGCATTGCGGCCTTTGGGCCGTCTTCTCCGATACGCCCGAAATCCTCGGACCAGCGCATCGGTAGCGCCATGTCGTTGATTGTATGGCCCAAATCCGATGCGACATCTTGGGCGATGGCGGTGGCGTCGTGGTCGTTCACAACCGCATGGAATACATCATGCCAGTGGACATCCACCTTCAGTGCACCCTTGTTACGTTCCACTTCGGCCTGTGCATCGGCAATCAGGGTTTCCATCCGCTCGTTTGACATGGTGCGCAGGGTGACGCGCAACTCGCCCTCTGCCGGCGCAATGCCGAAAGTCGGCTCACCCAGATGGGCGTGGGTCAAAGTGGACAGCGCAAAACCGTCCTCTCCGATCTTGCCGCTGCCCAGCGCTGGCAATGACATCATCAGTGCTGCCATCGCATTTGCGGGCGATAACCCGTCCTCTGGTGCCGCAGCATGAGAACTTTTGCCCTCGAACAGTATTTGCATCCCACGCGACGCACAATTGCCGGGCCCGGATCGCAGGCCGATTTCGCCCAAAGGCCGGCCGGGTACATTGTGATAGGCAAAAGCATAGTCAGGACGGATTTCCGGCCACCTATCATCCTCGATGACGGCCTTCGCGCCAGCGCCAGTTTCTTCGGCTGGCTGAAAAAGCAAGATCACACGGCCTGTGGCGGGCCGCTCCTTCAGCCGCATACCGACCCCCAGCATGGACACCATATGTCCGTCATGTCCGCAAAGATGACCCTTGCCATCAACAAGGGATCGATACGGTAGGTCCGACAACTCGCGAATTGGCAGCCCGTCAAGTTCGCAACGCAGCAACACAGTTGGACCAGGAGCGGGACTCGCGAACTCTGCTGCAACGCCGTGGCCACCCAGATTCTGCCAGATGCGGTCGGCCCCAAGCGCCTCCAGCTCGGCACTGATGATCTGTGCTGTGTCGCTTTCTTCGCCCGAAATCTCGGGATTGCGGTGCAGTTCGTGGCGCAGCGCCGTCAGTTGCGCCAACTGGCGTGGATCAAGCGGTTGCATTGTCATACCCTCAGAACACCTCGAATAATCCGGCCGCGCCCTGCCCGCCGCCGACACACATGGACACAACGCCCCATTTCGCGCCGCGGCGACGTCCTTCCAGCAGGATATGCCCTGTCATACGCGCACCGGACATGCCGTAGGGATGGCCTATGGAAATGGCACCACCGTTTACATTCAAACGGTCATCGGGGATCGCAAGCGCATCTCTGCAATAGACAAGCTGCGCTGCAAAGGCTTCGTTGATTTCCCAAAGATCAATATCGTCAGCGCGCAAGCCTGCCCGCGCCAGAAGACGTGGGATCGCCACCACGGGGCCAATCCCCATTTCCGCGGGCGCGACACCTGCCACGGCAAAGCCGCGCAAAGCCCCCAATGGCGCAAGTCCGCGCTGCGCGGCTTCCTCCGCCTCCATGACAACAAGGGCCGCCGCCCCATCTGATAGCTGGCTGGCATTGCCCGCAGTCACGGTCTTGCCTTCACCTTGCACGGTGGACAGGCGGGCAAGGCCATCTGCGGTTGTCTCGGGGCGATTGCATTCGTCCCGAACAAGGCGCACCGCTACTTCGCGGGTCTCTTTGGTGTCTTTGTCTGTGACAATCTTGACCGCCTCAACGGGGACGATCTCATCAGCAAACAAGCCCGCCTCTTGCGCCTTGGCTGTGCGCATCTGGCTTTGCAGCGCATAGGCATCTTGCGCTGCGCGTGTGACACCATAGCGTTCGGCAACCACCTCGGCGGTGTCCAGCATGCCAAGATAATATGGTTCTGGCACAGAGGGGTCACGATAGCGGTAGCCGTTCCAATGGGTATTCTGCACCAGAGAAATGCTGTCGACCCCACCAGCAAGCGCCACGTCAATGCCTTCACAACGCACCATGTGCGACGCGATGGCTACGGCGTTGAGCCCAGAGGCGCACTGCCGGTCAATTGTCGCGCCGGCGACAGTATCGGGCAGACCTGCAGCCTGAGCGATATGCCGTGCGACATTAACGCCAGCGGACCCTTGCGTCAGGGCAGATCCGAACACGGCTTCTTCCACCTCGCGGCCGTTCAATCCCGCACGGGCCAGAGCCGCCTTGACCGCCGGGGCGGCAAGGCTGGGCACTTCAAGGTTGTTGAACGCCCCCCGATAGGCTTTGCCAATCGGCGTCCGGGCGGTAGAAACAATGACTGCGTCGCGCATGCCGTGGCCCTTATATTTCCTCTGTGCCGCACCAGTCGGCGATAAACAGTGCGGTCGCCTTTGTTATGCGGCGCATGCTTTCCAGATCGACACGTTCGTTGAAGCCGTGGATCGCTTCGGCACGCGGGCCATAGACCAGTGCCGGTGTATCTGCATAGAGGCCGAAGAACCGCGCATCGGTGGTGGCCGTGATGGCTTCGTGCTGCAAAGCTTCTCCGCTGATGGTCTGGTGCGCCTTGTCCAGCGCTGCGATAGCCGAGGCTGCGTTTGCAGAACTGTCCCGCGACAGCGCGTATCCTTCGGCATGAAACCCGTGATAGACGATTTCGGGCAGCGAATTACGCAGGAATGCATTTTCTCGTGCCGCGTCTATGATCACCTGCTCGATTTCCGCCTTCGCAGCGTCGATCGACTGGCCAGGAAAGATTGCCATGCGGACATCAAACACGCTCCATGCGGGAACCGAGCTGGTCCAGTCTCCCCCTTCGATCTTGCCGATGTTGAGGTTCAGCGCATGGTCCATATGCCCGTATTCCACGGGGCGATTGTCTGGCGCATTCCAGCGGTGCTCCATCTCGTGCAGGGCGCGGATCAGCGGAAAGGCCGCCTCGATCGCGTTTGAGCCGCTCCCGGCATAGGCGACATGGGTCGGCAGGCCCTTGAGGTGTACCTGAAACCAGATCACGCCCAGTTGGGCGGTGACAAGGTGCTCGGAGAACGGCTCAGGGATCAATGCCGCATCGGCGGTATAGCCGCGCGCCAGACAGGCGAGTGCGCCGTTGCCTGTGCATTCTTCCTCGACAACCGACTGGAAGAAGACATCGGCGGCCGGCGCAAGGCCACAGGTGGCCAGCGCATCAAGCGCGAAAAGGTTCGATGCCAGACCCGCCTTCATGTCGCCGCCGCCGCGCCCATAAAGCCAGCCGTCCGCAACACGTGGCGCAAATGGTGGACTGTCCCACATATCCAGCGGCCCCGCCGGAACCACGTCGATATGCCCGTTCAGGATCAGCGAACGACCTTGCTGCGTTCTGGACCGATGTGTGCCGACAACATTCACCGCGTCCTCATAAGGGCCCAACACCGGCGAAAAACCGGGCAAATGCCGAATCTCGGCGAGATCTATCTGCCATTGATCAATCTCATACCCCCGTGCAGCTAGTTCGGCGGCGACAAAGGCCTGTGCCGACTGCTCGTGTCCACGGGTCGAAGGATGCGAGGTCAATTCAGACAAGAACGCGATCTGGCGATCAAATTCCTGATCGACGGCATCACTCAAACGGATATTCAATTCATCGGGCATTAGACGTCTCAGAATGTCGGCAGGGGCGCATCAGGCACCACCAAGGGCGCACCCGTGACCGCGACCACGTCAGATGCGCTGACGCCCTCAGCGGTTTCAACAAGGGCGAAACCATCTGCCGTCACGTCGATCACGGCCAAATCGGTGAAAATCCGCGACACACAAGCTTGGGCGGTGAGCGGCAATGCACAGACCTGTTTCAGTTTGGGGTTTCCCGCACGGTCAGTGTGGGTGGTCAGCACCACGACCCTCCGCGCCTTTTGAGCAAGCTCGATGCCGCCGCCAACGCCGGGGCTGAATTTGCCCGGAATTTTCCAGTTCGCCAGATCGCCAGCCGCGCTGACCTCGAAAGCGCCGAGCATGGTCAGGTCAAGCCGACCGGACCGGACAATCGCAAAGCTGGTGGCGCTGTCAAAAAAAGCCGACCCCGGCACGGTCGAAACATAGGCGCCACCGGCGTCGATCAGGTTCCGGTTTGCCTTGTCGGATGACAAGGTCGGGCCGATTCCTGTCAAGCCGTTTTCAGTATGCAGACAGACCGGAAAGTCCGCAGGCAGATGGTTCACCACCTTTGTTGGCAGGCCAATCCCCAGATTGACCACCATGCCCGGCGCGATCTCGCGCGCGGCGCGGGCAACCATGCGTTCCCTAACGTCGGACAACAGCGTATTCCTCTGACAGTTCGCCCAATTCGGTGACGTGATCGACAAAGACACCGGGCGTATGGACATCGTCCGCACGGATTTCGCCCAGCGGCAGGACCTGTTCAGCTTCTGCGATGACGCAATCCGCCGCCGTGGCCATCAACGGGTTGAAATTGCGCGCGGTCGCGGCATAAGCCAGATTGCCAAAACTGTCTGCACGGTCAGCGTGGATCAGCGCCACATCGGCACGCAGGGCGGGTTCCACGACATAGTGTTTGCCGTCCAAGTCCACCAGCTGTTTGCCATCGACCAGCTCTGTTCCGATACCGATGTCGCTGAGGATTGCGCCGATCCCTGCCCCGCCAGCCCGGATACGCTCGGCTAGAATACCTTGTGCATTGAATTCGACCTCAAGTGCCCCGGAATTCATCAATGTGATCGCATGACCATTCAAACCGAGATGCGTAGTGATCAGTCGCGCAACCTGCCCGCTTTGTAGCAGGTGGTCGATGCCCATATCGGGTTCATTGGCGTCGTTCTTGATCAGGGTCAGGTTGCGGGCACCATGGGCCACCAAGGCATGGATGAGCGTCATCGGTGTACCCGGCACCCCGAAACCGCCGACCATGACGGTATCGCTGTCCTTGATCGCGGCAACCGCCGACTCCATGCTGCACCGCTTGTCAGGAAGCTTCATGCCGCTGTCTCCACCGGCAAGCCAATTTCATCTGCAAAGGCATCCAGCGCATCACGCAGGATCACCATCATCTCGGCAATCTGTTCTTGGGTGATGATCAGTGGTGGCGCCACGAGGAAATGATCGCCCGCTTTCCCGCCTCTTGTGCGGCGCGAATAGATGATCAGACCACGCTCATAGGCCAGTTCAACCAGCCTTTCATGCGCATTCAGTTTAGGGTCCAGCGGCGCCATGGTGCTGCGGTCTGCGACAAATTCAAAAGCCGTCAAAAGCCCCTTGCCACGGACATCACCGATGAACGGGTAGCGGTCCATCAACATGCGCAGTTCGTTCATCAGCACTTCGCCCATCCGCGCGGCATTTTCGATCAGACCCTGCTCTTCCATTTCTTCCAGCACCGCCAATCCTGCAGAACAGGCCAAGGGATTGCCGGCATAGGTAAAGCCGTGCAGAAACCCACCTGCGTCCAGAACCGGCTCGACCAAGCGGGCGCCGGCGACAATCGCACCAAGCGGGGCATACCCCGCCCCAAAGCCCTTTGACATGGCGACAATATCCGGGGTGATGCCCCAATGTTCGGCGGCAAGGAACTTACCCGTCCGGCCCGCGCCAGTCATGACCTCGTCATAGATTAGCAGCACCCCATAGGCATCGCAGATTTCGCGGATGCGGCCATAGTAGCTATCGGGTGCCACCAACGCCCCTGTCGACGCGCCGCCGACAGGTTCCATCAGGAAAGCCAGAACATTTTCAGGACCCAGTTCCTCGATCTTGTCACGTAGGAGTTCGGCGTATTTCAGGCCACGCTCTTCTTCGGACAGATTATCGCGGTCCAGATAGGTCGCAGGTGCGGCAATCTTGGGCATATCCTGCATCATGGGGGCAAAAGGATCGCGCAGCGGCGCATATCCTGTCAGTTCCAGCGCGCCAAAGGTACATCCATGATAGGACGGAAAGCGCGAAATGACCTTGTGGCGCGACCCTTCACCTTGGGTCAGGGCGTACTGCCGCGCAAGCTTTACAGCGCTTTCTACCGCCTCGGATCCCCCCGAGACAAAGAACACGCGATCCAGCCCTTCGGGTGTCATCGCCACTGTCCTGGCGGCCAGATCTTCGGACGGGTGGGTGCGGAAGTGCAGGCGGTAGCCAAATGTGGCCTTGTCCATCTGGGCTTTCATTTTCGCCAGAACTCGGGGGTTGGAATGGCCGATATTTGACACCATCGCCCCCGAAGAGCCATCAATATAGCGGTTGCCGTCCTCGTCGTACAAATAGATCCCTTCGCCCCGATCAAGAAACGGGCGCGGGTTGCGCGACTGGTAGAACAGATAGGATGGCGCGTCAGTCACTTTGCACCTGCCAGATGTTTGCGCAGGAACTCGCGTGTCCTTTCCTGTGTCGGATTTCGGAACACCACATCAGGCGGACCTTCTTCGACCACGACCCCCTGATCCATGAACAAGACCCGATCACAGACTGCTGCGGCGAAGTCCATTTCATGGGTCACGATAATCATCGTCATGTGTTCTTCTGCCAGCTTCTTCATGACCTGATTCACTTCGTCGACCAGTTCGGGATCAAGCGCCGAAGTGGCCTCGTCAAACAGCATGAGTTTCGGCTTCATCGCCAACGCGCGGGCAATGGCGACCCGCTGCTTCTGGCCACCAGACAGCTGCGACGGGTAGTAATCGATCCGCTCCAGCATGCCGACCTTGTCAAGCTGCTCTTCGGCCAGTGCATCGGCCTCTTCCTTGGACAACCCCTTGAGCATCTTCGGCGCCATCGTCACGTTTTCGCGGGCCGTCATGTGCGGAAACAGGTTGAAATGCTGGAACACCATGCCGATCTGTTGGCGCATTTCGTTGATGTGCTTTTCATATTGGCGGTGTGGCAGGGTCTTGTTCACCTGAACCCCATCCAAAAGAATCTCGCCTCCAGTCAAGGGATCAAGATCGTTGATCGCGCGCAGCAAGGTGGACTTGCCAGACCCCGACGGGCCGATGATGGCAACGATCTGCCCGCGCTCCACGTTCAGGCTGATATCCTTGAGGACCTCAAGCGTGCCAAACGCTTTCTGAGCGTGTCGGATTTCAACAAAGTGTTTCTGATCGGTCATATTGAGCCCCTTGAGATCAGCGCGAAATAGAAATGCGGCGTTCGATTTTCCGCACGACCCATTCCATGCCAAGGTTGATGACATAGTAGAAAGCGGCGGCCACGAGATAGAATTCGAATGGGCGATAGGTTCTGCCAATCACGCGCTGCGCCGACAGGGTCAGCTCGCTCACGCCGATGACGGACACAAGCGCGCTGTCCTTGAGAAGCGCGATCATGTTGTTCCCGATTGGCGGGATAACGGCACGCACCGCCTGCGGGATGACCACCTTGCGCAGTGCCTGACTGCGGCTGAGGCCCACCGTGCGGGCAGCCTCCATCTGGCCCTTGTCCACCGACAGGATCGCCGTCTGGATCAACTCAGAGTTATAGACTGCGAAATGCAGACCCAGACCGATGATACCCGCGACAAACGCCGGCAAGTCGATGCCGATCTGTACCAACCCGAAATAGATCAGGAACAGTTGCAACAGCAGGGGCGTGCCCATGAAAACCCACGCGATCAGGCGGAAAGGCTGCCGGATGATCCAAGGGGCATAGAGTGCAATCACAGCAAACACGATGCCGCCAAAAAAGCTCAGCACAGCAGCAGCAAGCGTGATGCCGATTGTCCAGGCGCAGCCCAGCAGAATGATATCGAGGTATTGAGGAACGACCGAAAAATCGAGGCCCATGTTCTCTGTCCTTCCGGGTCAGTTGATCTGTACTTTGCGGTCCAGCCAGGCGACGCCCCGACCGGTCACATAGATGATGATCATGTAAAGAATCCCTGCCAGCAGGAACATTTCGAACGGCTTGTAGGTCGATCCGATATAGCGCTGCGCGGTGTAGGTCAGTTCAATGACCGAGATCGCAGCGACCAAAGCAGTTGCCTTGATCAGCATATTCAGGTTCACCCCAAGCGGGCGCACCATCAGGCGGGCAGCCTGCGGCAGGATGACCTTATACATAGCCTGCCATTCGCTGAGACCCAAAGTGCGGGCTGCCTCGCGCTGGCCTCTGTCGATCGAGATGATTGCACCGCGAATTGTCTCTGTCATATAGGCGCCGGCGTTGACGCCCAGACCGATCACGCCAGCCTCGAACGCATCAAGTTGGATCCCGATCTGTGGCCCGCCAAAGTAGAGGATAAAAAGCTGGATCAGGGCTGGTGTTCCGCGAAACAGACTGACATAGGCCGCGCCAAGAAAACGCAAGATCGCAAAACGTGACAGACGCGCCGCCGCGCCGAGAGCGCCGCAAGTCAGGCCAAGTATCGCCGTCAGGACCGACAACAGGATAGTCACCCACGCCGCCTCTAGAAAGAACGGATAGACCCTGAGCATCAGGTCGATGTCCATGTCATGCCCCCTTTGGCTGGACCCGCGAAAACAGGCGCATCATGCCGCCTCGGCAATGAGAGAATTCAATTATGCGCAAACCCCCGCCACACCTGGTGACGGGGGACTTCGGCCTTAGCGGATATCCGCGCCGATCCATTCTTCGGCAAGCTGCAGATAGGTGCCATCTTCCATCATGGCATCCAATGCCGCCTGCATTTCGGCAGCCAGCTCGGGGTTGCCCTCGCGAATCGCGATACCTGCACCGAAGGGTTCGGTTGTGGGGTCGGCGAACATCTCGAATTCCTGTTCTTTGGCGGTCATCGCGAGAATCGCAGCAATTGAGTCGTTCACGATCGCGTCGACACGGCCGTTTTCCAATTCGAGCAGAAGTTCGGGCAGACCCTTGTAGGTACTGATGTTATAGCCCCGCTCACGCGCCCAGTCCTCGTGCGTCTCGCCAAGGGTAAGGCCGACGCGCTTGCCTTCCAGATCTTCAAGACTGGAGATGCCCGAACCGGGGTTCGTAAAAATGGCGCGCTTGTCCGAATAGTAGGGCCCGACAAAATCAACGACCTCATCGCGTTCGGCGGTAATTGTCATCGAGCCAACGATCGCATCGTATTTGTTGGCCAACAAGCCACCGATGATGCCGTCCCAGGCTGTCGTCACGATTTCAGCTTCCAGACCCATGCGGCGTGCGATTTCAGCACCGACTGCGGGGTCAAAGCCGACAACCTCGTTCTGGTCATTCACAAAGTTGAAGGGTGGGTAGGCACCTGACATCGCGATGCGGATAACCCCCTCTTCCTTGAGGTTTTCCAGTTCGTCGGCTGCAGCTGCGTTCAGTCCGGCAATTGTCAGGCCCGCTGCAACAACGGCCGACTTCAGGATCGTACGGCGTAGTGTCATGTTCGTCTCCATGTTGGTTTGTTCGGTACGGGCACTTCACCCGAGAAAGATCGGCGGATTGCACCCGCTCTGAACAAAACTCTTGCATGACACCGAACATTGGGCAAATAGATATTCAACATCATCAATATAGATATAATCTATGAGCTTACCGCATCGTAGCCGTTTTCCCTGGAACCTGGACTGGAACCTGCTTCGCACCTTCATGGTCGTGGTGGAACAGCGCGGAATTTCAAAGGCCGCGACCTTTCTTGGCCTCAAGCAACCCACAATCTCTTCCGCCCTCAAACGTCTGGAGCAAGCGACGGGGAAAACACTGATTATCCGCAAACCGAATGAATTCACGGTCACCCGCGCGGGTCAGGTGCTCTACACCGAATGCGCGACGATCTTTGGAAGCGTATCGCAGCTTCCTGCCATCCTGCATGAGAACAACACCGAACTGCGGGGGCACTTGTCGGTGGCGATTACCAGCTCTGTCGTTTCCGAGCACTTTGATGATTTTCTCAATCGCTTTGCGACAGCACATCCCGCCGTGACCTATTCATTCTCGGTCGAGGAAAGCGATGAGGTCGAGCGCATGGTCACGCTGAACCGTGCAAGTTTCGGGATCTGCCTGCTGTCGCGGCGACCCAAGAAACTGAAGACGATGGTGCTCTATAACGAATATTTTGGTCTGTTCTGCGGGGCTCGGCACCGCTTGTTTGACGCTGAAAACATCACCGAGGAGGATCTGGAAGGCGAACCTTTCGTCGCTTTCCAGACCGAGGCCGAGGGTGGTCCGCTTGAAGTCATTTCCATCTTGCGGTCCCGCTTGAATTTGTCCCGGAACTGGCGAGGCGTCTCTTCCAGCTTGAATGAAATCCGGCGTTTGATCATGGCGAATGTCGGGATCGGCGCCCTACCGCTTCACGTTGCGCAGCAAGACGTGGAAGCCGGTCATATCCGGCAACTCCCGCCCTACAAGAACCTGCCGCAAGTCAGCATTCACCTGATCAGCAATCCCGCACGACGCTATTCGGAAGCGGAGGCGAGTTTTCTGTCGATGATCGAAACCGAGATGTCCGCGATCGGAATTTCCGAACGGACCTACCGGAACTAGCCGGTCCACGCGTCGGATTGGTAGTGGTCAGGTCGCCTGCTCGGCCAGCAGTTGTTCGCGCTGGCGGCGCATCACGGCACGCTTTGTCGTCAGGGAGGCTGCAATCGTGCCGATGGTCACCAGACCGATCAGAATTGTCGAAAGCGCGTTGATTTCCGGACTAACCCCTAATCGAATTGAACTGAACACCTTGATCGGCAGCGTTGTAGCCGAAGGGCCCGCAACGAAAGACGCAATCACAAGGTCGTCGAGCGAAAGTGTCAGCGCCAAAAGCCAGCCGGAAATCACCGCTGGTGCGATGATCGGCAGCGTCACAAGCCGGAACGCCTCGAACGGGGTGCAGCCCAGATCAAGCGCGGCTTCTTCGACAGAACGGTCGAAGCTAACCAAGCGCGAACTGACCACGACCGAAACGTAGCACATTGAAAAGGTCGCATGCGCAAGGATGATGGTGAACAGCCCACGGTCCAGCCCGATCGAGATAAAAAGCAAGAGCAACGACAGGCCTGTGATCACTTCTGGCATCACAAGCGGCGCATAGATCATCCCCGAAAATAGCGTACGTCCGAAGAACCGCCCGCCGCGCACCAGCACATAGGCCCCCATCGTGCCAAGGATCGTGGCAATGATGGACGAGAAAAACCCGACTTTGGCCGTGACCCAAGCCGCATCAAGAAAGGCTTCGTTCTGCAAAAGCTCGCCATACCATTTGGTGGAGAAGCCGCCCCAGACTGTCACAAGCCGGGATTCATTGAAGCTATAGATGATCACCACGATCATAGGGATGTAAAGGAAGGCAAACCCCAGCGTCAGCGAAGTCGCGTTGAACCATGTCAGCCGTCTCATGTCTCGGCCTCCATCATCTTTTGCTCATTGCGCTGATACAGCACGATGGGGACGATCAGGATCAACAGTAGAATGACGGCCACCGCGCTGGCGACGGGCCAGTCGCGGTTGGCGAAGAATTCTTCGTACAGCACCTTGCCGATCATCAATGTGTCCGACCCACCCAGAAGTGACGGGATCACGAACTCACCCAGCGCGGGGATGAAGACAAGAAAACAGCCTGCAATAATGCCAGCTTTCGACAGCGGCACAGTGATCCGCCAGAAGGCCTCGGTCCGCGAACAACCGAGGTCCTCTGCTGCTTCCAGCAAAGAAGCGTCCAGCTTGATCAGCGTCGCATAGATCGGCAGGATCATGAACGGGCAATAGGTATAAACGATGCCGATATAGACCGCGACGTTCGTGTTCAGGATCGTGAGCGGATCGCTAATCAGGCCCAGCCACATCAGGAACTGGTTCAACATACCTTCCTGACTCAGAATACCGATCAGCGAATAGACCCGGATCAAAAAGCTGGTCCAGAATGGCAGGATAACCAAGAGCATCAGTGTCGGCTGCCATTCTCGGGGTGCGTTCGCCATGCCATAGGCAATCGGAAAGCCTATCAGCAGGCAGATAAACGTCGAGATGAAAGCAATCTGCACACTGGAAAGATAGCTTTTCCAATAAAGATCATCCGTCGCCAGAAACGAGAAATTCTCGGTATCCAGTTGTGCGAAGAAATCCCTGATCCCGGCCCAACCCTCGGAAAGTTCCAGCGTCGGCGCATAGGGCGGGATAGATAGGGCTGCGTCAGAAAGCGATATCTTGAGAACGATCAGAAAGGGGATGAGGAACAACCCCAGCAGCCACAGGTAAGGAACCGCGACAAGTGAGAAACGGCGCAGGTTCATCAGCTTTCCAAAACGATGCCGGCTGTGTCGGTCCACGACAGCCAGACATCGTCATCCCATGTAAACGGGCGGCTGGCACGTCTGCGTGAATTCGCCATTTGGGCCTTGATGATAATGCCGCCGGGCCCTTGCACATGATAGGTCGACAGGTTGCCCAAATATGCAATGTCCAGAACCTTGCCTTGTATTGCGTTATTGCGGTCCGCAGGCTTTTCTGCGGTGATCGCGATCTTTTCGGGCCGGATTGCAAAGCTGACTTTGCCATCCGCTATCGGCTTTGAAGGTGTGCCGATAATCGGCTGTTGCCCCTCGGCCCAGACAATCGACATCGTGCTGCCCTGCGACGTGCCATAACCTTCGATGATATTCACATCCCCGATAAAGTCCGCGACATAGGTGCTATTGGGCGCTTCGTAGATGCGATCAGGGGTATCAACCTGTTTCAGCTTGCCATGATCCATCACGGCCACGCGGGACGCCACCGTCATCGCCTCTTCCTGATCGTGGGTGACAACAACAAAAGTCGTGCCGGTCTTTTCCTGAATATCCATCAGTTCGAACTGCGTGTCCTGACGCAATTTCTTGTCGAGCGCCGACAGCGGTTCATCCAAAAGCAACAGCTTGGGCGCCTTCGCCAAGGCGCGGGCCAAAGCAACACGCTGGCGCTGGCCGCCGGAAATCTGCTCGGGTTTGCGCTGACCGAACTTTTCGATCTGCACAAGACGCAGCATTTCTTTCACGCGCGCGTCAATCTGTTCTTTCGGCAATTTGTCGCGCTTCAGTCCGAATGCGATGTTGTCGTAAACCGTCAAATGCGGAAACAGCGCATAGGACTGGAACATCATATTCACACTGCGCTTATTGGGGGGAATGGGCGAAATGTCCTGCCCATCCAACATGATCGTGCCCGCGGTCGCTGTCTCGAACCCTGCGAGCATCCGCATCATCGTTGTCTTGCCGCAGCCCGAAGGGCCAAGCAGCGCGAAGAATTCTCTTTCAAAGATATCGATACTGAGATCGTCAATCGCGACAAAGTCGCCAAAACGCTTGGTGACATTGCGAAACTGGATTAGCGGTTTTGCGGCAGGGTCATTCCAAGGCTCAAACGCGGTTTCGGGCATAGGGATCAAAGCCTCAGGTATGCGCAATCATGGTCGCCCCGGCCCGTCGATCAACAGGCCGGAGCAATATCATCTTAGGTGCCGGACTTTACACGTGTCCACATCCGCGTGACAAAACGCTGCGCGCGCGCGTCATAGGGTGTGGTCGTATAAAGTGTCTCGAGCGTGGCTTCGTCTGGATAGATCGCCGGATCACCGATCACATCCTCCAACAAAAGCGGCATAGAGGCGGCGTTGCCGTTGGCATAGTAGACATAGTTGGAAGCCGCGGCCATGTTTTCAGCATCCAGAATGAAATCAAGGAATGCGTGCGCTCCTTCGGGGTTTGGCGCATCGACAGGAATTGCCATCTGGTCAAACCACATCAGAGCCCCTTCAACAGGTGCATTGTAAGCGATTTCGACGCCGTTGTCCGCCTCCCAAGCACGGTCACGCGATTGCAAGATGTCGCCGGACCAACCGAAGGCCACGCAGATGTCACCGTTCGCCAATGCCGAGATATACTCGGAGCTGTGGTACTTCTGTACGTAAGGACGGACGGCTGCCAGCACAGGCTCCGCCTTGGCCAGCGTTTCTTCGTCTTTGGCATCCGGATCCTCGCCGATATACTGCAGTGCAGCCGGGATCAGTTCGGTCGGCGCGTCAAGAAAATGCACACCGCATTCCGCCAGCTTTTCCATATTCTCGGGGTTGAAGATGAGATCAAGCGAATTGATCGGGGCATCCTCGCCCAGAATTTCGGTCACTTTGCCGACATTTACACCGATGCCGGTCGTGCCCCACATGTAGTTGATAGAGTAGTTGCCGCCGGGATCGTAGGTTTCGGTCCGTGCTTCGACCACATCCCAAAGGTTGCCGATGTTGCTCAGCTTGGATTTGTCGAGCGGCTGGAACGCCCCCGCTGCGATCTGGCGCTGCAGGAATGTTGCCGAAGGCACAACGACATCATAGCCAGAACCACCGGCAAGCAGCTTGGTCTCAAGAACTTCGTTGCTGTCGAACACATCATAGATGAGCTCATAACCCGTTTCTTCTTCAAACTTGGTCAGCAGTTCTTCGTCGATGTAGTCGGACCAGTTGTAAACCCGCACTTCTTCTGCCCAACCCGCCTGAGCTGCAAGCACGGCAGCCGCAAGAACGGTGCAAGAATTCGTTTTGAGCATGTTATCCTCCGTTGGGAATTTCGTCATTGTCGTCAGCTTTGATCAAATCATTCTTGTTTGCAATCGGGTTTTCAGAATTTGATAGGTTTTGACAACTCAGAGGCTTTATGAAATCAAAATCGCCTCAGAGGCAGGCATAAAATGGACCAGTTGGTGAGCAAAAAACCGGAACACGAAACCATCTACCTTCGGGTAAAAGAGATGATTCTGTTTGGCGAGGTGGTCCCGGGCCAACCTGTCACCATTCATGGCCTTGCCGATTCGATCGGCACCGGCATAACCCCCGCACGCGAAGCAATCCGGCGTCTGACAGCAGAAGGCGCGCTGGTGATCCAGAAGAACAGGCGCATCGAAGTCCCCGCCATGACGGCAAACCGCCTGCAACAGATCGAGCTTGTGCGGATGACGGTCGAGCCAGAGCTTGCCGAGATCGCTGCAAGTAACTGCAAACCAAGCGATATAGAAGAGCTTGAGCGGCTCGATTTGCTTGTGGATGAGGCAATCAAGGTCGGTGATATCCGGGGGTATCTGGAAGCGAACTATCGTTTCCATTTTCATCTTTATAGCCTTGCCGATGCGCAAATCCTGCGCCGCATTGCCGAGACGCTCTGGCTGCGTATCGGTCCTTCTCTGCGGGTCGTCTGCGGACGTTATGGCACGGCGAATCTTGTTGATCACCACCGCGCCGCCACACAGGCGCTTCATGATGGCGATGCCGAAACCACCCGCGAAGCAATTGCACAGGATATCCGCCAAGGCATGGATTTCGTCCGCCAGACGGCGTTTGAATAGGCAGCGCCCTGCCAATCCTCAGGCTGTGATTGACTATCACAAAACTTTTGATCAAATTGCGGGAAACGGTAGTGCAATTACCCAACTTCGCGCCTCAGGAGGCAAAGATGTCATCAGCGGACAACTCTAACTGGCAAGACGGCCTTTCCGAAGAGTTCGAGGCCTACGCCAAAGGCGCAAAGATCGACGGCGTTGAATGCATCATACCCGATCTCGTCGGCACATCGCGCGGCAAGACAATGCCAGCGATCAAGTTCGATCCAGAGGCGGAAATGGCCCTGCCTATCTCGCTCTTTTATCAGACGATTTCGGGCGAATATGTCGACATGGACATTGAAAACCAGTGGCTTGAAAAGGATATCCTTCTTAAGCCAGACATGTCGACGGCCTGTGCCATTCCTTGGGCTGATGACGTCTCGGTGCAGGTGATCTGCGATATGTTCAACCGCGACGGGACACCGCTTGCCATTGCCCCGCGCACAATCCTGCAGAACGTCCTGCGGGCCTATGCCGACAAGGGTTGGAAACCGGTGGTGGCACCAGAGCTGGAATTCTACCTTACAAAACCCAATCTTGACCCGAACGATCCTATCGAAACGCCAGTGGGCCGCACGGGCCGCAAGGTTCCCAGCCGTCAGGTCTATTCGATGGTCGCCGTGGATGAGTACGGACCCGTGATCGATACGATCTATGCCTATGCCGAACATCAGGGCCTGTCGATCGACACCCTGATCCAAGAGGGCGGTGCGGGCCAGATCGAAATCAATCTGATGCATGGCGACCCGCTCGACCTTGCAGATCAGGTCTTCTACTTCAAACGCACGATCCGCGAGGCTGCGCTGAAGAACAATGTCTTTGCGACCTTTATGGCAAAGCCCAAGCGCGATGAACCCGGCAGCGCGATGCATGTGCATCAGAGCGTTGTCGACATCAATTCCGGAGAGAACATCTTTTCCAATGCGGATGGATCGGAGTCTGATCTTTTCCGCTGGTTCATCGGCGGATCGCAGGAATACCTGATGCAGATCGTGCCACTTCTGGCCCCTTACGTGAACTCCTATCGCCGGATCACTGTCGACGGGCAAAGCGCCCCAGCCAATCTGGAATGGGCCACTGACAACCGGACAACCGGCTTGCGTGTGCCGCATTCCGAGCCGCAGGCGCGACGGTTGGAAAACCGTGTCATCGGCATGGATTGCAACCCGTATATCGCCATCGCAGCGTCACTGGCCTGCGGCTATCTTGGCATGCTGAACAAAGTTGAACCTCGCCCCGAGGCCACAAAAGAGGTCTGGGATGCAGAGGTTCCCCTGCCAGCCAGCCTGCGTGAAGCACTCGAGTATTTTGAAGAGGCAACAGAAATCCGGAGCTTTCTGGGTGAAGAATTCTGCCGTCTCTACGAGCAAATCAAGCTCGCCGAAAACGAAGAGTACCAGCGCGAAATCTCGCCCTGGGAACGCAGCCACCTTCTATTGAACGTCTGATCAGAGGTCACACCATGAATATCCTTGCCAACTACCCCCCGACCGATGAATTGCAGGCGATTGATTCCGCCCATCACCTGCACCCGTTCACGCACGCCAACGCGCTTGCCGCGAAAGGCCCGCGCGTCATCACATCCGCCAAAGGTGTCTGGCTGAAAGACAGCGACGGCGAAGAAATCATCGACGGTATGGCAGGCCTGTGGTGTGTCAATATCGGCTATGGGCGCGATGAACTGGCCGCGGCCGCGGCCCGCCAGATGAAAGAACTGCCCTACTACAACACCTTTTTCCAGACGACCCATGTCCCGGCCTTGATGCTGGCCAAGAAACTGGCCGAGCTTGCCCCGGGAAATCTGAACCACGTCTTCTTTGCCACGGGCGGATCTGACGCCAATGATACGAATATCCGTCTCGTCCGCACCTATTGGGCAGAGAAGGGCCAGCCCGAGCGTGACGTGATCATTTCCCGTTGGAACGCCTATCATGGCTCCACGATTGGCGGTGCATCATTAGGTGGCATGAAGCCTATGCACGGGCAGGGCGGATTGCCGATCCCCGGCATTGAATTCATTGACCAGCCCAACTGGTGGGCCGAAGGCGGTGACATGACGCCCGAAGAATTCGGGCTGGAACGCGCACGCCAACTGGAAGCGAAAATCAAGGAAATCGGGCCCGATAGGGTTGGGGCCTTTATCGCCGAACCCATTCAAGGCGCCGGCGGTGTCATTGTTCCGCCCGAGACATACTGGCCGGAAATTCAGCGGATTGTTAAGAAATATGGGCTCTTGTTGATCGCGGATGAGGTGATCTGTGGATTTGGACGCACCGGCAACTGGTTTGGCTCGCAGACTGTCGGGATCGACCCTGATATCATGACCATCGCAAAGGGCCTCAGTTCAGGTTATATCCCGATCGGCGGTTCCATCGTATCTGACGAAGTGGCCGAAGTGCTGCGCGAGACTGAATTCAACCACGGATACACCTACTCGGGCCACCCTGTCGCCTGCGCGGTGGCGCTGGAAAACCTCCGCATTCTGGAAGAAGAAGGGATCGTGGACAACGTGCGCGATGTAACCGCGCCTTACCTGCGCGAAAAATGGGAAGCACTGGCCGAACATCCTTTGGTAGGTGAAGCCAAGATCGTGGGCATGATGGCCTCGATCGCGCTGACACCAGACAAGGCCAGCCGCGCAGTCTTTGCCGCGGAAAAGGGCACCGCGGGTTTTATCTTCCGTGATCGTTGCTTTGCCAACAATATCATCATGCGCAGTGTTGGTGACCGGATGATTATTTCGCCTCCGCTGACGATCACCTGTGAGGAAATCGACATACTGATTGAGCGCGCCCGCAAGTCGCTGGACGAGTGCTACGAGAAACTGAAGGCCGATGATTTGCTCAAGGCGGGCTAAATGGACCTGCTGACTGTCAACGACAAACAGGGCACCTATCCGCCATCCTACTACGCAGACGCCGCAGAGCATCTGGAGGCGTTTCCAGCCGCCACAGGCGATCTGGACTGCGATGTTTGCGTCGTGGGGGGCGGTTTCACGGGGCTTTCGACCGCTTATCATCTGGCCCAACGCGGCTATGATGTGGTGGTGCTAGAGGCGCAACGGGTCGGTTTTGGCGCCTCTGGTCGCAATGGTGGGCAGGTCAGTACCGGCCAGCGCCGCGATCAGGAAGATCTTGAAGCGATGGTTGGCGATCGTCATGCAAGGGCATTATGGGACATCGGGTGTCAGGCTGTGGATCTGGTGCGCGAGCTTTGCACCAAGAAAGAGGTGCGCACCGCATTTCACCCTGGCATCGTGCACACCGTACATCGCAGACGTGACTACGCGCATAGCCGCGCATATGTGGCGCATATGCAGGACAAGTACGGCTACGACAAAATCAGCCTGCTGGACGCCGAGGACTGCCGCGCCATCGTCAACTCACCGGCGTATCATGGCGGCACGCTCGATATCGGCTCAGGTCATGTGAATCCGCTCGAACTCGTGCTTGGACTGGCGCGTCTGGCTACACAAGCCGGTGCGCGGATCTTTGAAGGCTCCAAGGTGGAAGGGATCGACGCCGGCAATCCTGCACACGTCAGGACCAAAGATGCCAAGGTCAAGGCACGCTATGTCGTCATGGGATGCAACGGCTATCTGGGAACGATGCACAAACATGTTGCCGCCCGTGTGATGCCCATCAATAACTTCATCGTTTCGACAAAGCCGATGTCGCCCGACGCGCAAGAGCAGATCATCCGCAACAACTACGCCGTCGCCGACAGCAAATTCGTGGTCAACTACTTTCGGTTTTCCGAGGACCACCGGCTGCTTTTTGGCGGCACCGAAACCTATGGCTACAAGTTTCCGTCCGATATCGCTGCAGCCGTGCGCAAGCCTTTGACCGAGATATTTCCACAACTCCGCGATGTCGAAATCGACCATGCTTGGGGCGGTACGCTGGGGATTACAATGAACCGGATGCCGCATTTTGAGCGGATTGACGGCAATATCCTCACGATGTCGGGGTTCTCGGGGTTGGGCGTGGCTATGGGCACAATGTCGGGGAAAATCGCGGCCGAGGCCATCGCAGGACAGGCTGAACGGTTCGACATCATGGCGAAGGTCCCGACAATGCCCTTCCCTGGCGGACCAGCTTTGCGCACGCCGCTGCTGGTGCTGGCGATGCTGTGGTACAGCCTGCGTGACAGGCTGTAGGAATTAAGCCACTGCAAACCATAAAATCGGATAAATCTTGCATTTTCAGGTCTGTAAGGGTTTTATAGGGCCCAGCCTGTCTGGAAGCTGCAAGTGTGGGTTCCGGGTGTTTAGGTGGAATGATTGATAGTAAACTCGCGTTTTGAGACACTCTTGTCCTTTGTTGAAGTCTCGTTTTCTGCTCCATTACGGTCTCAATTTCACTGAAATGTCTGTCCAGCAGGCCCGGTATGTCAGTGTGAAAGGTACGTTTTATGAAGAATACATCGCGATCTATGGACCCGGATGAAGCTGCCCAGGCCTTTTTCGGGCAAGATGAGTCATCTTTCACCGAAATGCTGACAGAACTTACCGCAAATGATCCGCGTCTTGCCGAAGTATTCCAGCGCACGCGCAAGCGCTTTCTTGAGACGGAAAAGGGCGCAGCGTTCCGCAACAAAGGGCGCTAGCGTTACAAGTCTCTGGCGCAGTGATCCTCACAACTGCTTCAAACAGTCGAAAATCAGTGAAAACAGCTTGACCTTTCGGCCCCCGACAGGTTGAACGACCCCCAGACTTTTCTAGGAAATATGGGCGGTTTTCAGATGGACGACCAGAACAAGAACCTCATCTTGGCGACGGTGCTTAGCTTTGCTGTCATCGTGGCGTGGACAACGCTGTTCCCGCCAGAGGATCTGCCGGTTGAACCCACAACCGAAGCAGTCCAGACGCTTGATGAACCGGCACTGCCAGCCGAAGATCCGGTCGCACCGGCGGCTACCACGCCGACAGAAGCGCCCGAGCAACCGTCAGAGGCAGCGCGCGTCGCCATTGAAACCGATGAGTTCAGCGGTTCCATCTCGCTCTTGGGGGGGCGGATTGATGACCTCGCCCTGACGAATTACCGCGAAACAATTGACGAAGACGCCGCAATTGTGCGCCTTCTCAAACCTGTGGGCGAGCCCGGCGCCTATTTCGCATCTTTCGGCTGGACCGCGACAGATGGGATCGACCCTGCCGGGGTTCCCGGTCCGGACACGATCTGGTCGCTTGAAAGCGGCGACACGCTGACCCCCGACAGTCCTGTCACGTTGTCATGGGACAACGGAGCAGGTCAGATTTTCCGTACGGAAATTGCGGTCGATGACGCCTTCATGTTCACTTTTGAGCAGAGCGTTGAAAACGCCACAAACAATCCGATTTCGGCGCGCCCCTATGGCCTGCTGCGCCGTCATGGCAAGCCTGCGGATCTCAAGAACTTCTTCATCCTGCATGAAGGCATGGTGCGGATGACCGATGGTGAGCTGGAAGAAACCGGCTATGACGACATCACGGAATACGCTGTTGATCCGCGTGAACGCACACAAGCGGAACGGTTGGATGTGACAGACTCGGGCTGGATCGGCTACACCGATCACTATTGGATGACCACACTGATACCGGAACAGGGCATACCGTTCCGGTCCACGTCAAAGTATTTTGACAGCCGCGATCTCTATCAGGCCGAAGCTGTCATGCCGATCGAAACCGTTGCTGCCGGTGAAACTGCGACAGTGACGACGCGCCTCTTTGCAGGTGCGAAAGAATGGGAAGCCATCCGCAAATACGAAAACGAAGAAGGGGTGGTCGGGTTTCTGGACAGCATCGACTGGGGCTGGTTCTTTTTCCTGACCAAGCCGATCTTTGCTTTGCTGCACTACCTCAACATCTTTATCGGCAACATGGGCTGGTCGATCCTTGCGCTCACCGTGACCCTCAAGATCATCGTCTTGCCACTGGCCTACAAGTCCTACGTGTCGATGGCACGGATGAAAGAGCTTCAGCCGGAGATGGAAAAGCTCAAAGAACGCGCAGGCGACGACAAGCAGGCCCTCCAACAGGGCATGATGAAGCTTTACAAGGACAACAAAGTGAACCCCGCAGCAGGCTGTTTGCCTATCCTGCTACAAATCCCGATCTTCTTCTCGCTCTATAAGGTGATCTTTGTCACTATCGAGCTGCGGCATGCGCCATGGATCGGCTGGATCAAGGATCTGAGCGCACCGGATCCATCCTCCCTCCTCAACCTCTTTGGCCTGCTGCCCTTTGCAGCCCCAGAGCCCGGTTCGATCCTTGCACTGATCTTTATCGGTATTCTGCCCATCTTGTTGGGTGTATCCATGTGGTTGCAGCAAAAGCTGAACCCCGCCCCGACGGACCCTACGCAGCAGATGATCTTTGCGTGGATGCCTTGGGTTTTCATGTTCATGTTGGGCCACTTTGCGTCCGGCCTGGTGCTTTACTGGATCGCCAACAACATCATTACATTTACCCAGCAGTATGCGATTATGCGCAGCCACGGGGCAAAGCCGGATGTCTTTGGCAACATCAAGGCCAGCATCAAGAAAAAGGCGCCGGCGGCAGATACCGACAAAAAAGAGGGCAAGTAGATGATCAGTGTCGCCGCACTGTGGCGGCACCCGATCAAGAGCCACGGACGCGAAGCACTGGATCAGGTAACCCTGATGACAGGCCAGACCATGCCATGGGATCGTACTTGGGCGGTGATGCATGACGCATCGAAGTTCGATCAGTCGTCGCCTGCGTGGGCGTCTTGCGTCAACTTCATGATTGGCACAGGCACGCCTGCTCTGGCGGGGTTGTGGGCAGCGTTCGATGAAGACAGCGGCCATATCACATTGCGCCACAGGGACCTTGGCGAAATCTGCTTTCGCCCCGACGATGAAACCGAAACCGCGCGGTTTATCAACTGGGTCCGCCCGCTTTGCCCCGCCGACAGGCGCCAACCGACAGGTCTGGCCAAAGTGCCCGAGCGCGGCATGACAGACACCGATTATCCGTCCGTTTCGATTATGACTCAGGCCAGCCACAATGCCGTTTCCCAGAAACTTGGGCGTCCACTCGAAATTGAACGTTGGCGTGGCAATATCTGGCTGGACGGCACAGGCCCGTGGCAGGAGATGGAATGGCTGGGAAAGAACATCCGGATTGGAGAAGCGACATTGCAGGTCGTCGAACCGATTGAGCGATGCAAACACACGATGGCCAATCCACATAGCGGAAAACGCGATGCCGATACGCTGGGTGCCCTACGCGACGGCTGGAACCATCAGAGCTTTGGCGTCTATGCCAAGGTCATCAACGGCGGTAAGATCGCCCTCAACGACGCGGTAAAGGTGGTCTGAAAATGGAAATGCGCTTTCCCGAAGTGGAAGAACCTGACGCACATGCGCTTGAAAAAGGCCGCCTGCTGTTTGCTGGTGAAACCGACTTTGTCAAAGGCGTCGTCGCCATGGACGGCCTGCCCCCTGCCGACCGGGTCGAGGTTTGCTTTGCAGGCCGGTCCAACGTGGGCAAGTCATCCCTGATTAACGCGCTGACAGGCCGCAAGGGCCTTGCGCGGGCGTCCAACACACCCGGTCGCACACAAGAGATCAATTTCTTCACCGCAGGCGACATCTATGTGGTCGATCTTCCTGGCTATGGCTTTGCCAATGCGCCGGTTGCGGTGGTTGAAAAGTGGCAGCGCTTGCTCAAACAATACCTGCAGGGGCGGCAAACCCTGCGCCGGGTGTTTGTGCTGATCGATGCACGCCATGGAGCCAAGGCGGTGGATGAAGAAATCATGTCACTGCTGGATAGTGCTGCGGTAACGTTTCAAGTCGTCATGACCAAAGTTGACAAGCTCAAAGGGAACGCCCTGCAAGCCTCGCTTGACAAGACCCGCGCGGCGCTGGCCAAACATCCTGCGGCCTACCCTGAGCTCATCCTGACCTCCTCTGAAAAGGGTGATGGCATTCCGACGCTGCGGGCCATTATTGCAGGTATCGCATGAAGACAAGGACCCAAGATATGAACCGTGATTGGATCGCCACCGCCAGCACCCTGAGCCAGGCCCTGCCCTATATGCAGCGCTATTCCGGTGCGACTGTTGTGATCAAGCTGGGCGGTCATGCGATGGGCAGCGACGCGGCAATGCACGGATTTGCACGTGACGTCGTGCTGATGCGACAGGTGGGATTGAACCCCGTGATCGTCCACGGTGGTGGGCCGATGATCAATGAAATGCTGGGCAAGCTGGATATCCAGTCCGAGTTCGTGAACGGCAAACGTGTGACCGATCAGGCCACAATGGATGTGGTCGAAATGGTGTTGTCGGGGCAGGTGAACAACCGGCTGGTGCAAGCAATCTGCGAAGAGGGCGGCAAGGCGGTCGGCCTGTCAGGCAAGGACGCCAACCTGATGATCTGCGAGCAGACCCATCCTGATCTGGGATTTGTCGGGACGCCAGTGGCCGTCGACCCGACAATCCTGCGCGATTTGCATGCTGCCCATGCCATACCTGTCATTGCGCCCTTGGGCATGGGCCGCAACGGCGAGACGTTCAACATCAACGGCGATACGGCGGCAGGTGCGATTGCCGGCGCACTGAAGGCGGACCGCCTGCTGTTGCTGACGGATGTGGAAGGGGTCAAGGACAAATCGGGGCAAGTTCTTACCGAAATTGACCCGCGAAAGATTCCGGACCTGATCGCCGACGGGACGATTGCGGGCGGCATGATCCCGAAGACGGAAACAGCACTTGCCGCCATGAACGATGGCGTGCGGGCTGTGGTTATCCTCGACGGACGGGCGCCCAATGCCTGCCTGCTGGAGCTCTTCACCGACCATGGTGCGGGCTCTCTTATCCGTCGTCCGCGCGGCTGAAAACAAGGCGTATGCAGGTTCCAAGAAAGGCGCTAGGCTTTGGCCTATGACCTTTGATGATTTGGCTGCTCTGCTTGCCCCACACGGGCTGCGCACCTTGGGTGACTGTCAGGACGGCAGCAGCACGATCACGCTTGTTGGCCCCGATGAACCAGCCTTCTGGAGCATCTTTCGCCTTAGCCCCGAATACAATGATGGCAGGCCCGATCCGCTGGACAGGTGGTCTGCGCGCGTGCTGGGCGCCGTCGCCGCTCAATTGGGTGCAGAGGCGCTCTTCCCTTTTGGTGACCCGCCTTTTGCCCCTTTTTTCACATGGGCCAAGCAAACCGGACGTTTCTGGGCCTCGCCCATTGATTTTCTTGTGCATGACGAAGCCGGGCTTTTTGTTTCCTTCCGTGGTGCTATCCGTTGGCAGGTCAAACCACGCCGTGGCACAGGAACACAACCCTGCCTGACTTGTACAGGCCAGCCCTGCGCAACAGCCTGTCCTGTTGGTGCTTTTGACACAGGCTATGATGTTGCAGCTTGCAAGGCACATATCGCCTCAGAGGCGGGTGGCGACTGCCGCACCTTCGGATGTCTTGCCCGCCGCGCCTGTCCAGTGGGCCAAGGCACCCGCCTGCCCGCCCAAGCCGCATTTCATATGGAGGCATTTCTGTGACCCTGCGCCTGATCCTGATCCGCCATGCTAAATCCAGTTGGAGCGACCCTTTTGCCGATGACCATGCAAGGGTCCTGAACAAGCGCGGACGGGACTCCGCCGAGGCAATTGGCAAGTGGTTGGCCGAACAGGGCTATCTGCCTGATGTTGTCCTCTGCTCCGATGCCGCGCGCACGCAGGAAACGGCAGAGCTGATTTTGCCGCAGCTGGATCCTGCACCTCGCTTCAGGTTATCTGCCCGACTGTATCATGCGGCACCGGACACCATCCTGAATCTGCTCCGCAAGGAGAATGCCCCTACAATCGCAATCATCGGTCATAACCCCGGCATTGGCATGCTGGCAAATGCCTTGGTTCAGGCCCCACCTGCCCATCACAGGTTTAGCGACTATCCGACCTGCGCCAGCACGGTGATCGATTTCGATATGGATGCTTGGGACAAGGTGAAACCGCAGACCGGCCACTGCCAGGCCTTTGTCGTACCCCGCGATCTGATTGGCACGACAGGCCACGATATCGACTGAAAAAGCCCCGGCGCGAACCGGGGCTTTGTCTGATTCATCAGATGGAAACCTAGTGGCCCAGAATCTGGCTCAGGAACAACTGGGTCCGGTCGGACTTGGGGTTGTTGAAGAACTCTTCGGGTTCGTTCTGTTCCACGATCTGGCCTTGGTCCATAAAGATCACGCGGTTTGCCACCTGACGGGCAAAGCCCATCTCGTGGGTGACGCACAGCATGGTCATGCCTTCCTCAGCCAGCTCGATCATGGTGTCGAGCACCTCTTTGATCATTTCCGGGTCAAGCGCCGATGTCGGCTCATCGAACAGCATTATCCGTGGGCGCATGCAAAGCGAACGAGCAATTGCCACGCGCTGCTGCTGACCACCCGACAACTGGCCGGGGTACTTGTCGGCCTGCTCGGGGATCTTGACCTTCTCAAGGAAATGCATCGCCGTTTCTTCGGCTTCCTTCTTAGGGGTTTTGCGCACCCAGATCGGGGCCAGCGTGCAGTTCTCAAGGATCGTCAGATGCGGGAACAAGTTGAAGTGCTGAAAGCACATGCCAACCTCTGACCGGATCTTGTCGATGTTCTTGAGGTCCGAGGACAGCACAGTGCCGTCCACGGTGATCTTGCCTTGCTGGTGCTCTTCCAATGCGTTGATGCAGCGGATCAACGTCGATTTACCCGAACCCGACGGGCCACAGATAACGATCCGCTCGCCGCGGTACACCGACAGATCAATGTCACGGAGCACATGGAACGACCCGTACCATTTGTTCATGCCTTCAATGGTAATCGCCAGTTCGTCCGAGACTTTCATTTGTGTTGCTTCAGCCATTGTTCAGCCTCCCTTAGCGGTGGTCGGTTGCGAGACGACGCTCCAACCATTGTGAGTATT